>JAZKCB010000039.1:0-2350 GCA_040388335.1 Pseudomonadota bacterium
GCTGGGCGGCGATGGTGCCTGGGCGCTGCGCCGCAGCCAGCGCTTTGTGCCCGCCCCGTGACCAGGGAGCAGACAGTGACAACGACGCCCTCACTCACCCTGATCAGCCACACCTTGTGCCCCTACGTGCAGCGCGCGGCGATTGTGCTGGCCGAAAAAGGCATCGCCTATGAGCGCAAGGACATCGACCTGGCCCACAAGCCCGCCTGGTTTCTCAAGGTCTCGCCACTGGGCAAAACGCCCGTGTTGCTGGTGGGCGACCAGGCGGTGTTCGAGTCGGCAGTCATCTGCGAATACCTCGACGACACCGCCGCACCGCGCCTGCACCCGGAGGCCGCGTTGCAGCGCGCGCAGCATCGCAGCTGGATGGAGTTCGGCTCGGCCGTTCTCAGCAACATCGGCGCTTTCTACAACGCCCCCAGTGAAGAAGCGCTCGTGGCCAGTGCCACCGCGCTACACCTGAAGTTTCAGCACATTGAAGCTGTGCTGGGCCAGGGCCCTTACTTCGCCGGCGAACGCTTCAGCATTGTGGATGCAGCCTTTGGCCCGGTCTTCAGGTACTTCGACGTGTTCGATGGCATCGGTGATTTTGGTGTCTTCAGTGAAACGCCCAGGGTGAACGCCTGGCGATGCGCGCTGGCGCAGCGTGCATCGGTGCGCAAGGCGGTTTCGTCCGACTACCCGAAACTGTTGCAGGCCTTTCTGCAGCAACGCGGGTCCGCATTGTCCCGGCGCATGGCAGCGCGGCCGGAGCTCAGCGCCGAGGCGCCATGTTCTTGAGCTTCTTGTCCACGTCGCCCTGCCATGCAGCCGGCCCCTGCGCGAAATGTATGCATCAAATTGGCCTGTAGCCCTTGTGTGGCGTGCGCAAGCAGCTATCAAAAGCGTAGTAATGCGGTGCCGCCTTCACCGGCAGGGCGGCGCTCAACCGGTGAGGATGGGGCGCAGCGTGTCCATCTCGCCGGCCATGAACGCAAAG
Source organism: Pseudomonadota bacterium (assembly GCA_040388335.1). Classification (GTDB taxonomy): domain Bacteria; phylum Pseudomonadota; class Gammaproteobacteria; order Burkholderiales; family Burkholderiaceae_C; genus Polaromonas. The sequence continues at coordinate 980 of JAZKCB010000039.1, forward strand.
AAGGCCGACACCCGCGGCGTGCGCCGCAGTTGCCGCGTGGTCAGCAGGCGCCAGATGCGCGTCAGCTCGGGCACCGGGCCCAGCACCCGCACGAGGTCGGGCTCGGCATCGCCCAGCACCGTCGGCAGCGCGGCCAGGCCCACATTCGCCTTCGCCAGTTGCACCAGGCCCAGCACGCTGCCGCTGGTGGCCGCGATGCGTGCGCCGGGCGCCACCTGGCGCAGCCACTGCGTGGCGCGGTGCTTGCCCATGCTGTCGTCAAAACCTGCCCAGGCGTGCTGCGCCAGGTCCTCGGTGCGCGCCGGGCTGCCCTGGCGCGCCAGGTAGTCGCGGCCGCCGTACACCGCCCACAGCGAATCGGCCACCTTGCGGCCGATGAGCTGGTTGTCCACGGTGTCGCCCGAGCGCAGCGCCACGTCGGCTTCGCCCTTGCCCAGGTCCACGTAATGGTCGCTCACGACAAACTCCACGCGCAGGCCGGGGTGCCGTGTCTGCAGGCGCTCCAGCAAGGGGGATCGGGTGATGCGTGCCACCAGCGGTTCCGGGCAGGTCAGGCGAATGACGCCGTTCAGCTCACGCGCAGAAGACTGCACGACGTTCTGCAGGGCCAGCATGTGCTGCTCGACCAGCTGCGCATGGGGCAACAGCTGCTGGCCGTAAGCGGTCAGCCGGTAGCCGCTGGGGTGGCGCTCGACCAGGGGCTGGCCAATGCGCTCTTCAAGCCGGGTGATGCGCCGCTGCACGGTGGACTGGTCGGTGTTCAGCGCGCGCCCCGCGGCGGTGGTGCTGCCGTGGCGCGCCACAGCCAGGAAATGCTTGAGGTCATCCCAATCGAACATGTGAGCTCCGCGTCGGTGCGGCCCCATTATGCAGTTCTGCGGCTGGCGCCCGGCCGGGGCGCTGCCTAAACTGGCCGCATCGTTCCCTCTGCTGAAAGGCCTTGCCATGAACCCACGCCATGAACCCAAACGCCCCTTCTTCCGCGCCGGCCTGGCCCTGCTTCTGGGCGCCGCCTTCTGCGCGCCGGCAGTCCACGCCCAGGCGCCCGGCCTGGCCGCGCCCCAGCTGGTGTTGAAAGAAAACGTGCTGCAGATGCCCAGAGGCGACACGCAGGAAGTCAGGGTGATGACCGCCGCCTTCAAGCCCGGCGACAGGACGGTGTTTCACACCCACCGCTCCCCGGTGACGGTGTACGTGCTCGAAGGCCAGTTCACGCTGGACCTGGAGGGCAGGGCGCCGGTGGTCCTCAGCGCCGGTCAGGCGTTTGTCGAACCGCCCAACGTGAAAATGACCGGCTACAACAAAAGCGCCACCGACCCGCTGCGGGTGGTCATCTTCTACGTGAGCGACCCCAACACGCCGTTTCTGGAC
>JAZKCB010000040.1:0-2822 GCA_040388335.1 Pseudomonadota bacterium
CCCTAGAATGCAACGATGACAAAACACCCGGGAACAGCGCTGGTGCGCATCCTCATGGCTGCGCTACTGGCTGGGCTCTGCGTGCCTGCTGCGCAGGCGCAAACTTCCCCACCACAGGGTGTGCGTGCTGCCGCCGCCGCACCGGCGCAGATCTCGCGTGATGCGCAGCGTGCCTATGAGAGCACGCGGGACAAGCTGGTGCAGATCCGTACCCTGCTCCGCAACTCCAATACCCAGGCCAGCCTGGGGTCGGGATTTGTCGTGGCGGGCAGTGGCCTCATCATCACCAACTTCCACGTGGCCAGCCAGCTCGCACTCGAGCCCGAGCGCTACCGCGGCGTCTATGTGCCGATTGACGGCAAGGAAGGCGAGGTCGAGCTGCTCGCCTTTGACGTACGCAACGACCTCGCGTTGCTGCGCGTCAAATCCCCTTCTGGCCCGATGCAACCCTTGAGCTTTCGCGAAGCCGCCAGGCCGCTGGCGCGTGGCGAGCGCATTTATTCACTGGGCAACCCGCTTGACATCGGGTTTGCCGTGACCGAGGGCACATACAACGGCCTGGTGCAGCGCAGCTTTTACCCGCGCATCTTTTTTGGTGGGGCACTGAACCCTGGAATGAGCGGTGGCCCCGCACTGGACGACGATGGCCGTGTCGTGGGCGTGAATGTGTCCAAGCGCCTGGGCGGCGAGCTGCTGAGCTTCCTGATTCCTGCGGAATTTGCGCAGGCCCTGATTGCGAAGTCTGCATCGGCCCAGCCCATCACCAAACCTGCACATGCAGAAGTCGCGCGCCAGCTGATTGAACACCAGGCCTTGCTGACGCAGCGCTTCACGGCCACGCCGCTCAGGGCGCAAAAGCACGGTGGCTACAGCGTCCCCGTGCCGGAAGACTCGCTCGCACGCTGCTGGGGCAGCGGACGCGAAACAGACTTCAAGGCCTTTGACCTTGAACGCACCGATTGCCAGGTCGACAGCCATGTGTTTGCCGGGGATTTCAACACCGGCTTTATCCGCTTGCGTTACGAAGCCTATGACGCGCCCAAACTGGGCCAGTGGCGCTACGCATCCATGGTGTCGCGCAGTTTTGCGAACGAGTATTTCCCGACACGCGGTACGCGCAAGGCCACGCCGGCCGAGTGTTCAGAGCGCTTTATCGACAGCGGCGGCATGGCCATGCGGGCGGTGGTCTGCATGAGCGCCTACCGCAAGCTGCCAGGCCTTTATGACGTTTCGGTGCTGACCATGTCCATCAACCAGCCGGTGCGCGGGGTGCAGGGCCGGCTCGATGCACAGGGGGTGAGTTTTGACAACGGCATGAAGCTGGTTGCGCAGTACCTGGCCGGGTTCAAGTGGGAGGCTGCCCCATGAGCGCCGCATTGCTGGGCCTTTTGCAGGCCACGGACCGCACTGGCGCCCTGGCCGGTCGGCTGGATGTCCGGCACTGGCCGGTCACGGTGGGCCGCAGCCTGGCCAATGACCTGGTGCTCGATGACAGCCATGTCGCAGCCGACCACCTGCGCATCAGCCGCAATGAGGACGGAACGGTCTCTGTGCAGGTGCTCGACACCCTCAACGGCGTGATGCTCAACACGCAGCAGCACGCAAGAGACGAGGTTTTTGCGTGGCCGCCTGGCCAGCCGCTGGTGCTGGGGCGTTTGAAACTTGCGCTGCGCCTGGCAGGGGAGCCGGTGACGGCCGAAGAGCTGCTGCCGCGCCTGCCCTGGAAAAACGTAGGCTGGACCCTGGCCGCGCTGGGGACGGTGCTGGTCATGGTGCTGGCCATGGCCTGGCTGACGGTGGCAGATCCTTCGAGTCTGGTGCGCCAGTTGCCGGCCACGTTGGCCGTGGTCGTCTTTGGCATCGCGATCTGGGCGGGTGGGTGGGCGATGGCGACCAAACTCTTCACCGGGCGCCTGTACTTCTGGCGGCATGTGCGCATCGCCTGCTGGAGTTCTTTGGGAATACAGGCCGTCGAAACACTGGCCGGTTTGCTGGCCTTCGCCTTTTCGCTGGAAAGCCTGGCGCGGTTTGATGTGCAGCTCATGCTGCTGGGCATGGTGGTGGCGGTTTACCTGCACCTCACCGTCATTGCGCCGCACAGCACACGTCGCCTGGCCGTGGGCGTGGCCCTGGTCGCCGTGCTGGGTAGCCTGGCCATGCTGGGCACCAACTGGCTGCAGAACAAGCGCTTCTCGAACCGGCTTTACATGTCGACCATTTACCCGCCGGGCTGGCGCATCGCGCCTGCGGTGCCGGTCACGCAGTTTCTTCAGGAGGCGGGCGACATCCGCCAGCGCCTGGATCGCCGCCTGCAGGACAAGGAGCCCGACGGCGACTCGCCGGTGGATGCCGATACGGAATAAGCCTGCGGCTGCGGCGCTGGCTTCAAAGCGCTAGATGGGCTTGACCGGCTCCCGCATGGTCACGAACTCCTCGGCCATGGTCGGGTGTATGCCAATCGTGCTGTCAAAAATGGCCTTGGTGGCGCCGGCCTTCATGGCGACGGCAAAACCCTGTACGATCTCGCCTGCATCGGCGCCCACCATGTGCAGGCCCACGACACGGTCGGTCGCGTCTTCCACCAGCAGCTTCATCAGCGTGCGTTCGGTGCTGCCGCTCAGGGTGTGCTTGAGCGCCTTGAAATCGCTGCGGTAGACGGTGATGCCGCCAAACTTCTTGCGTGCCTGGGCTTCCGAATAACCGACAGTGCCGATGTTGGGGTGCGTGAAGACAGCCGTGGGAATGAAGTCGTAGCTGATGCTGCGCGGCTTCTTGCCGGCCATGGCGCCAAACAGGTGGTCGACCAGCACCATGGCTTCGCC
>JAZKCB010000040.1:2922-10011 GCA_040388335.1 Pseudomonadota bacterium
TTGGCGCTTCACCGACCCAGCCAAAGCCATGTGATTCCTCAAACGATTCGGCAAAGTGAGCGGCATAGCTGTAAAGCTTTTTCGGGATGCAACCCACGTTGACGCAGGTGCCGCCCATGTCGGCCACCTCGGCCAGCGCGACCTTCACGCCGCGCTGCGCTGCCATGCGTGCAGCACGCACGCCGCCGCTGCCGCCGCCGACAACAAAGAGGTCAAAGTCAAAAGTCTGCATGTATCTTTCCTTCTTTCCGGTTCATGGCGTGACCTTACCACCGGGCCACAACTTTTTCAGCATGGGGTCATGTTCAGGTGCGCGATGCAAGTGTGGTCTGGCTGAGTTTTGAAAGCTCGTCTTTCATCCACTCGATAAAGATTTTGGTACGTGACGGCAAAAGGCGGGCATGTGGATAAACCACGCTGACCGGACGCTTGGGTGGCTCGAACTCCTCAAGCAGGGTCACCAGTTTTTTCTGTTTGATAAAAGGCGCGGCCTGGTAGGAGATGAACATGCCGAAACCCGCGCCGGCCGCGCAGGCTTCCACCGCCGGCGCTGCGTTGTTGAATTCGAGATTGCCGGTCACGGGCACGGTGAATGTCTTGCCCCTGTCATGAAAGGTCCACCACGGCCCGCTGGGCCCGGTAAAAAGCACGCAGTTGCCTGTTGCCAGCTCGCGCGGATGTTGGGGTGTGCCTTGCTTGCGCAGGTAAGCGGGGCTGGCCACCACCACGCGGCGTATGCTGAAAACCGATTGCGCCACCAAGGTCGAGTCTTCCAGCTCGCCGATGCGCACACCGACATCAATGCCTTCTTCGAGCAGGTTGACGACGCGGTCGTGCAGCAAGAGCTTGCAGTTCACTTCAGGGTAGCGCTGCACAAAGCGTGTGACGGCAGGCGCGACATACATCTGGCCAAAGAGTACCGGCGCGGTGATGACCAGCTGACCGCGTGGTTCGCCGCCCTGGTCGCCGAGTGACTCTTCTGCGTCCTGCACCGCGCTCATGACCTCCCGGCAACGCTGAAGGTAGCGGCGGCCTTCATCGGTCAGCGCGATGCGGCGCGTGGTGCGGTTGAAGAGCCGCACGCCCAGGTGTTCTTCAAGCGCAGCCAGGGTGCGCACCATGGCGGGCAGCGAGGAGGACATCACCCGCGCTGCCGCCGTCAGGCTGCCCTCGTCGGCGATGTGCATGAAGGCCTGCATGGCGCGGAGTTTGTCCATGCGGCCATGGTAAATCAGGCTCGGCAATTAGTCCATTAAATGGAGTAGTTAAATCCTTTTTAGGTCATTTATTCATTTAATCGGTCGAAAGAGAATTCACCTGTTCCTTCTCAAAACCCGCAAAACGAAAGCCAATCATGACAATCATCACCAAGCCTGGTCCTGCACAAGCCATCAAGCTGCATCGCGCTGCTGTCTCGGGCCACTCGCACCGCGTCGAGCTCTTCATGTCACTGCTGGGCCTGCCTTTCAAAATCATCGATGTGGACCTGATGGCTGGTGCGCACAAGAAGCCTGACTTCCTGGCGATGAATCCCTTTGGGCAGGTGCCGGTCATTGAAGACGGCGATGTCACCCTCGCCGATTCCAATGCCATCCTCGTTTACCTGACGCACCGCTATGCGCAGGACGCGGAGCAGTGGCTCCCCGGCGATCCGGTCGGCGCTGCCCAGGTACAGCGCTGGCTGTCGGTCGCGGCTGGTCCGCTGGCTTTTGGTCCGTCGGTGGCGCGCGTGATCCAGCTGTTCAAAAAACCGGACAGTGCCGATGAGGCGATTGCCCGCGCGCATGCGCTTTTTGCAGTGATGGAGCAGCAATTGGCCACCACAAAATTTCTGACGGGCAATAGCGCCACGCTGGCCGATATCGCCAACTACAGCTATGTGGCCCATGCGCCAGAAGGCAATGTGTCGCTGGATGGCTACCCGAATGTGCGCGCATGGCTGGTGCGTGTTGAGACCTTGCCGCGATTTGTGCCCATGGTCAAAAGCGCCATCGGACTGGCAGCATGAGTGCGCCAACTTTTCACGAAGGCGAACGCGCCGTGCAGGAGCGCGTGGGCCCCGGCATTCGTGAAAAGCTGGCAGAAATAGGCCCGCGCGTGATACGTGATTTCATGCCCGACCAGCATCGCGATTTTTTTGAGCAGTTGCCGTTCGTTCTGGCGGGCACCGTCGATGCTCAGGGCCAGCCCTGGGCTTCGGTGCTGGCTGCGCCGAAGGGCTTCATTCAATCGCCAGACGCACGGACGCTGCTTGTGAAGGCGCATCCGTTGACGGGCGATCCCCTGCAAGACACCTTGAGAGATGGCGCGCAGATCGGCCTGCTGGGTATCGAGCCGCACACCCGCAGACGCAACCGCATGAACGGTGTGGTTCAACTCGCGGGTGATGAAGGTTTTGTCGTGCATGTGGACCAGAGCTTTGGCAACTGCCCCAAATACATCCAGGCACGCGAGCCGGTTGACCTGGAACCGGCACAAACAACGCCTGTCGTGCACGAGTGCAAACAACCCGATGTCGCTGCGCACCGCCTCATTGAAAAAGCAGACACCGTTTTTATCGCCACGGCGTACGCTGGTTCGCGTGACGGCGTCGGCCAGGCTGGCGGCGTTGACGTGTCGCATCGCGGCGGCAAGCCGGGTTTTGTGCGTGTGGATGATGACGGCTACCTCACCATGCCGGACTTCATCGGTAACTTCTTTTTCAACACCCTGGGCAATATCGCCGTGAATCCGCGCGCGGGTTTGCTGTTCATTGACTTTGACAGTGGCGACCTGCTGTACCTGGCGGTGAGTGCAGAAATTGTCTGGCATGGCCCCGAGCTGCGGGCTTTTGAAGGTGCACAGAGGCTGCTGCGCATGCACGTGACGGCGGCGCGGCGGGTAGAGGCTTCCCTGTCTTTGCGCTGGGGGTCAGCCTCACTGTCGCCGCAACTGGCGGCAACTGGCCAGTGGCCCAGATAAAGCCTTTGAAAACCCGTTGAAAAGCCCGCCACCGATAATCGGGGGATGACTACCTCTCCCACCGACTTCAGCGCTCTCTCACTGCCGGCCCATGTGCTGGCCAACCTGAAGCAGCTTGGCTACCTCCAAATGACGCCGATTCAGGCGGCCAGCCTGCCGGTGGCGCTGCTGGGCAAGGACCTGATTGCACAGGCCAAGACCGGTAGCGGCAAGACGGCGGCCTTCGGCATTGCCCTGCTGTCCAACCTCAATGCGCGCCGTTTTGCGGTGCAGTCCATGGTGCTGTGCCCCACGCGTGAACTCGCCGACCAGGTCGCGACGGAGATACGCCGCCTCGCGCGTGCCGAAGAAAACGTCAAGGTTGTCGTCCTGTGCGGCGGTGTGCCGCTGCGCAACCAGACGGCCAGCCTTGAAAACGGCGCGCACATCGTGGTCGGTACACCCGGCCGCATCATGGACCACCTGGGTCGCGGCCACCTCAACCTTGAAGCGCTGAACACGCTGGTGCTGGATGAAGCCGACCGCATGCTGGATATGGGCTTTTTTGAGGATATCGCGACCGTCGCCAAACAGTGCCCGAAGGAGCGCCAGACATTGCTGTTCTCTGCCACCTATCCCGAAGGCATTGCCAAACTCAGCCAGCAGTTCATGAAGACGCCGCAGACCATCACGGTGCAGGCGCAGCATGAAAAAACCAAGATCCAGCAGCGCTGGTACCAGGTACCGGACAGCGATCATGACGAAGCACGCTTGGGTGCCGTGGCGCAGGTGCTCAGGCACTTTCGCCCGGCCAGCACGCTGGCGTTCTGCAATACCAAGTCGCAGTGCCGGGCGCTGGTCGCCTATCTCAAAGACCAGGGCTTTAGCGCGCTGGCGCTGTTTGGCGAGCTTGAGCAGCGAGAACGTGACCAGGTACTCGTGCAGTTTGCGAACCGCAGCTGTTCGGTGCTGGTGGCGACCGACGTGGCCGCGCGCGGCCTGGACATCAGCCAGCTGGCCATGGTCATCAATGTGGATGTCACGCCCGATGCCGAAGTGCACATCCACCGCATTGGGCGCACCGGCCGGGCCGATGAAGAGGGTTGGGCCATCAGCCTGGCCAGCATGGACGAGATGGGTTATGTCGGCAAGATTGAGGTGCTGCAAAAGGCTGAGTCTGAATGGCACAAGCTGACCGAACTCACACCGGCGAGCAACGAGCCCCTGCTGCCGCCCATGGTCACGCTGCAAATCGTCGGCGGCCGCAAGGAAAAAATCCGCGCCGGTGATGTGCTGGGCGCGCTGACGGGCGGGGACGGCAATGTGCCGCCGTTCACACGCGAGCAGGTCGGCAAGATCAACGTCAATGAGTTTTCAACCTATGTAGCGGTGGACCGTGCGCTGGCCAGCCAGGCGCAGCTCAAGCTGGCCAACGGTGGCGTCAAGGGCAAAAGTGTGAAGGTGCGCTTTATGGACGAAGCCTGAGATGCAGGCTTTGCGCGTCTGGTGTATTTGTCTTTTGGTGTGTACCGGTCTTGTAGGGCCCGGCGCGGGGTTCGCGCAGGACGCGCCTTCGCGTTACGGCAAGTCGCTGGTAAGGTCTTATGAGTTGCCTGCGGAACTGCTGGACCAGTACAACCTTGTCGCACACAGCCAGCCTGAAGGCCGCACTGAAACCCTTGCGGGCATCCCGGCGTGGACGGGGACCGAGTTTCGCACCGGGACGTCGGGCAGCCCTTACACGCTGGTCATCAAGATTCTGGGCGCCGCCATCGAGAGCGAAGACGTCTCGGCGCGCTGGAAACTGGACTGGGGCAATCTACGCGGCGTGGTGCCAGCTCTCGGCGAGCCCGGCGCGAAGAAGGGTGAATTGCTGCAGTTGGTGCTTGCTTCGGAGGCGGCCAGCCTGGAGGATGGACGCCTTGTCGGCCTGTCCCTGCGTTTGAGCGATGTACGCAACCTGCGCATGGAGCGGGTCCGCGTCGAAGTCTGGTCGGGCGTGGGTGAAACCACCTGGGTGGATTTCTTGATGGACTGGTGGAAGCTGCTGGCCACTGTTGCGGTCTGGGCAGGGCTGTATGTTTATTGGCGCCACGACAGGCGCCATGACAGCCACGGGGTTCCGCCGGAAGCCACAGAATCTTCTCAAGGGATGACTGAAACGGCCGAAGAAGTAGAACTGGTGGACAAGCCGCGCGCTGAAAAATAATTTCCGGAAAACTGCATCCAAAAGAAAGTCTGGCGTGTAGTACAGGGAGCAGCGTTCAAGGCTGCCACCTGTTTTCTGCAGTTCAACAACCACTTCTGGAGTTTTCCATGTCCATCAAACGCCTTTCGATTCTGGCTGCCGCTTCTGCCGCCGCCCTGCTCACCGCCTGCGGAACCATGCAGCCCATGATGTTCTCGCAGGACGGCCTGCCCGATGCCGTCAAGGTGCCGGCCGGCAACCGTGTCGCGTTGGAAACCGTCGGCGTGGGCGAGATCACCTACGAATGCCGCGACAAGGCCAATGCCCCTGGCCAGACCGAGTGGGTGTTTGTCGGCCCGAACGCCGTGCTCAATGACCGCAGCGGCAAGCAGATTGGCAAGTACTACGGCCCACCTGCCACCTGGGAATCGCTGGATGGCTCCAAATTGACCGCGACGCAACTCGCTGTTGCCCCCGCTGGCGCGGGCAACCTGCCTTACCAGCTGGTCAAGGCCAACCCGGCCATGGGCAGCGGCGCCATGACCGGCGTGACCCATATCCAGCGCGTGGCGCTCAAGGGTGGCGTGGCACCGGCTACGGTGTGCAGCCCTGCCAACAAGGGCACCAAGGAAATCGTGAAGTACCAGGCCGACTACATCTTCTGGAAGGCTGCGTAATCTGCAGTCCTGATCGCACCTGAAGAACCGGGACGGCAGCCATGACATTGATCACGGCTGCCGTGCCTGAATCTGTCGGGTGCGTGGCGCGGCAGGGGCTGGGCCGCGCTTGTGGTGCGCAAAAGCTTGGCCTGGCGGCCTGCTCGCCATGTCCTTCAGCTAATATCGGCGTGATGGATTCCCCGCAAACCCTCCAGGGGTGGGTGGGGTCGTTTCACCGCTTCATGCCCATGAAGCAGATCAAGCCGACAGAGCCCTCCGTGACAACCCTGCCCGCTGCTACAACTTCTTTTGATTACGAGCGTGCCCTGCAGGCGTGTGCCGCAGGGGACCGCGCTGCCCTTCAAAACCTCTATCAACAGGAAGCCCGCCATTTGTTGGGCGTGACCCTTCGCATCGTGCGCCAGCGTCAGCAGGCTGAAGACATCCTGCACGACGCCTTCATCAACATCTGGAACAAGGCCTCAAGCTTTGACGCCGCCCTTGGCTCGGGTCGGGGCTGGATCTACAGCGTGACGCGCAACCTCGCCTTCAATGCGGTGCGTGACGGTGCACGCGAGGTATCGGTGGATGAAGAAACCGCCGAAGCGCTGGATGTTGAAAGCTCTGTCCAGGCGCATTCACAGATGACCGATGCCTTCGAGTTGCGCGCCAACCTGGGCAAACTCAATGAATGCCTGGAGCGGCTCGAGCCCGCGCGGCGCAACTGCATCCTTTACGCCTATGTGGATGGCTGCTCGCATGGCGAGATTGCCGAGCGCACCAATACGCCGCTGGGCACCGTCAAGGCCTGGATCAAGCGCGGCATGGGCACGCTGCGGGAGTGCATGGCATGAGCGGCACGAATGACATGAACGACAGGCATGACCTCGCCGCCGAATACGTGCTGGGCACGCTGTCTGCCGCCAGACGCCGTGAGGTCGAGCAGCGCCTGCCGCTGGATGCCGAACTGCGCACCGCTGTGCAGAACTGGCAGGAGCGTTTGTTGCCACTGGCTTCGCTGGCTGAACCGGTCGAGCCGGCCCCGCAGCTCTGGCAACGCATTGAAAGCAGCCTTGAAAAATCCGCAGCGGTTTCTGCCGCATCTGCAACACGCAAGGCAGTCCTGCCTGCAAAACAAAACTGGTGGGACAGCGTGAAGCTCTGGCGCGGCCTGGCCGGCACTGGTTTTGCGGCGACAGCCGTGCTGGCTGCCGTGCTCGTTACACGCATGGGTGCAAGCCCTGCGCCGCAATACATGGTGGTGCTGGTCGCGCCGCAGGACAAGGCACCGGGCTGGGTCAT
>JAZKCB010000041.1:0-3776 GCA_040388335.1 Pseudomonadota bacterium
GCCAGCGAGAGCGCACCGCCGAAGGAGTTGCCGACGAGCACGGCTTTTTCGATGTTCAGCGCATCCATAAAGCCCAGCAGGTGCTGCACCCAGAGCTTGATGCTGTACTTCGTACCTTCGGGCCGTTCGGTAAACCCGAAGCCGATGATGTCAGGCACCAGCACACGAAAGTGCCTGGCAAAGTCGTCCATCACGCCGTGCCAGTTCTCCCAGCCCGTGACGCCTGCGCCGGAGCCGTGCAACAGAATCATGGGATGGCCCTGGCCGACCTCGTGGTAATTGGTGCGTACACCCGCCGCGACGATGCTTTTGCCGATGGCGGGGTGATGGATGGTTGTCGTCATGAAGACTCCGCAGATGGTTTCAGACAGAGCGCGAGCCGGTGCCGCCGTCGCTCATGAAAATTTCGCCCGTCACGGCGCGGGCGTTGGCGCTGCTGGCGAGCAGCACATACAGGCCGGTGTGGTCTTCAGGCTTTTGCGCAAACCCGAGGGGTACAGCGCCAGCCATTTTTTCGTTAAACGCCTGCGGGTTGGCATTGATGCTGCGCTCCGTCTGGCCCAGCGCATCTGTGCCGCTCAAACCGGTCAGGGTGCCGCCGGGGCCAACCCCGTTCACGCGGATGTCGGGGGCGAGTTCAAGCGCCAACTGCTTGATCATGCCGACCACCGCGTGCTTGCCCATGGTGTAGAGGATGCCGCCGCCGCCCGAGTTGAAGCTGGCGACAGAGGCGGTGAAGATAATGCTGCCGCGGCTGGCAATGAGGGCCTCGCGCCCGGCCATCGCCGCATACAGGTAGCCGCGCAGGTTGATGGCAAACAGCTCGTCCATGGTGGCGGCCATGGACTCGCCGGTGTAGCTGCGCAGTGGCCGCCGAAAATCGAACACACCCGCGTTGCCCACCACGGTGTCAAGTCTTCCGAAACGTGACAGTGCCAGCTTCACCGCTTCTTCATGGCTCGCGTATTGCCGCACATCGCCTTTCACGGTGACGATGCGCTGACCATGGGCGTCAGCCAGTGTGTTGAGCCCGTCCGCATCGCGGTCCAGTGCAACAACGCCCGCGGCACCTTCCTTCAGGTACCGCTCGACCACCGCGCGGCCTATGCCGTCGGCGGCTCCTGTGACAAAGGCCACCTGCCCTTCAAGCCAGCCGCTCATGACTGCACCCGGTTAAAGAAAGACATTGAGGTTCTTCGCCAGCAGCACGGTTTGTGTCGTGACGATTTCGCGTGAGGCGATGCGCAGCACGCCATCATCCCCGCGGCGCAACATGTCGGTACGCCGGCCGGTCAGCCAGAACTCCTCTGCCTCGCCTCGACCCCGGCAATTGATGAAGGTTGAATAAACCCTGAACTCATCGGGTTTTTCCGTCAGCTCCACCTCGATATTGGAGATGACGTGGACTACCCGTGTGGGTGGGTCTTCGGCCCAGGCCGTCGGGTCCATGAAGCGCGTCACGCGCCTGCGCATGTTGAGCATGTCGTCGTCAAAGAACGCCATGCGCTTCGGGTCGAGTCGCGGCGTCTTGTCCTTGCGGTGCCTGGCCTGTATGCCTGGCATCCAATAGTGGATGTCATCGGTCATCATGCCCAGCCACTCTTCATACCGCTCTTCGTCAAGGATACGTGCCTCGCGGTAGAGAAACTGGCTGATTTCAAATACGAGTTCCATGGGTGCCAGCGGGTAATGTGGCGGCACAACAGGTTTTTTGAGTACGGGCGTCTCGCCCATCACAAACTTCATGATGCACCTGACCCTTCATTGCACATCAGCTCCAGCCACTTGCCGTAGAAGGCCAGCTGGTTGGAATCGTTGTACTTGCGGATGTGCACATTGCCCTTGAGCTCATCGTGCTCGACCTTGCTGTCCATGCCCAGGCCGTAGTGCAGTTTTTGCTGGCGCGTGACCATGCCGAGATTGGTGGCCGTGGCGTTTTCCCAGTTGTCGCCGTCGTCCATCTCCAGCACACCTGACGGTGAAAAGCTGCGCATCACACCCTTCATGTACATCTCCTTCAGGGCCTCCGGTGCCGACTTGTTGACCAGCACCCAGGTGTGCAGTTCTATCTGTGACGGCCCTTTGGGGTGCCAGGTACGGAAGGTGTTTTGCCCAGGCAGGAAGGACGTATGCGGAAACAGGTTGGCCGAGCTGATGGAGCCGATCATGCGCGAGCGCAGCTTGCCCAGGCGCGCCGCAAACTTCGCCTCGTTTTCCTTCAGGTAATCGAGGATGTCCTGCTCGCCCAGCACCATGGCGTTGCCGATGAAGTCCAGGCCGAACTGCCAGCCGTGGCCGTTGACGTTGGCCTGGTAGACCTTGGACTGGTCGTATTTGTTGTCAACCCCACGGCCGAACAGCGCCACTGCGCCGGAGTTGTGCGTCCATGCCGCGTGATAGGAGTCGCCCGCGAAATTTTCTGAAGGATACTTCCAGTTGCACTGCATGCGTGACTTGATGTTGCCGGGCAGGAACTCGGTGCCGCCGGGGTCGTTGTCCAGCAGGATGTCGAGGTACCAGCGGTAGTCGCCCAGGAACTGCTCCAGGCTTTCGGCCTCTTCGTTGAAGGTGGCAAACACCAGGCCCTTGTAACTTTCAACCCGCGCGTTGCGTATGCCAAGCTGGGCCTTGTCGAAATCGCGGCAGGTGTTTTTGTACAGATCTTCCTGCGGCAGGCCGACCAGTGCGCCGGCACTGTCAAAGGTCCAGCCGTGGTAGTTGCAGGTAAAGCGCCTTTTGTTGCCGGCTTCGGCCAGGCAGATCTTGTTGCCGCGGTGTGTGCATGAATTGAGGAAAACGCGAACCTTTCCCTGCTGGTCACGCGTGACAATCACGCCGTCTTCACCCATGAAAGTGGTCAGGAAATCGCCGTAGTTGGCTACCTGGCTTTCGTGGGCGACAAACAGCCAGGTGCGGGCGAAGATGCGTTCAAGCTCCAGGCGATAAATTTCTTCGTCCCAGTACAGGCGGCGGTCAATGCTGCCGTTCTCAAAATCAACCAGCTTGCGCAGGCTGTCGGCAGTGATAGTTGCGTGCTGTGCAGGCTTGCTGCGAACAGGGGTGATGGGTATGGTCGTGGGCATGGCTTGGTTTCTATAAGGTTCAGGCGGTGACGGGTTCCTGGGCCAGGGTGCCTACTTCGGCGAACCCCAGGCCGGTAACCCATTGCGGACCGTGTTCGTAAGCGATGACATGGCCGGGCTGGTCGCCCAACGCGCCCATCATGCAAAGGAAGTTGCGTATCTCCCAGGCGCCATTGCCGCCTTGTTCAAACACTTCCGCATCGCTCAGCTTCAGCATGGCTTCGGCATCGCCGCGTGTCACGCAATCAAGCACCCAGCGGTCGAAGTCTTCATTGACCTTGCCCATCTCTGGCAGGCCGACCCAGTGGCTGATGCCACCCGAGCCGATGACCACAACGCGCTCGTCTTCGGGCCAGGCTTCGACAGCCGAGCGAATCATCCTGCCCAGTTCATGGGCGCGCCGCATGGGCAGAAGGGGCTCAACCCCGCTCGCAAGGTAGACAGGCACCACACCCTTGACGCTGGCATTGGGCAGCGCACAAAGCCGCGCTGGTACGCCGATGGAATGGTCAACCCGCAGCGTCTTGGCCACGGACCAGTCAAAGCGGTGTGTGCGCCCGTAATGCGCAATGTGCAGGGCGAGGGCGGTGTTGTTGGGAATGTTGCCTTGCGAAATGTCGGGAAAGCGCTCATACGGGCCGCTGACGTCGCCGATGCCGATGAGGTAACTCGGCAGGCAGCCGGGCCCGAACA
>JAZKCB010000042.1:0-8403 GCA_040388335.1 Pseudomonadota bacterium
CGGGTCGCCATGTCTTCCTGGGTGACTTCACCGCCCAGCACTTCGCGGCGGATGGTGTGCATCAGCAGGCGCGCGGTGGCGTAGGTGTAGTCAGGGTCTTTTTCGATCAGGGTACGGGCCGCCAGGATGGAGGCCTTGTAGACCTCGTCAATCGGCACGCCGTCATACAGGTTGCGCATGGTCTCGGCAACGATGGGGTCCGGCTTGACGTCTGCGCCGAGGTTGGCGCAGGACGCTTCAATCAGGGCCTGCAGGTTGCGCACATCGAGTTCGACTTTTTTGCCGCCGTCCATGACGTGGAGCAACACGGCCGCGGGTGCCTGGGCTTGGGGCTGGCG
Source organism: Pseudomonadota bacterium (assembly GCA_040388335.1). Lineage (GTDB taxonomy): Bacteria > Pseudomonadota > Gammaproteobacteria > Burkholderiales > Burkholderiaceae_C > Polaromonas. The sequence goes on from JAZKCB010000042.1 coordinate 339, forward strand.
GGCACGCTCCTGCGTACGTTTTTCGCGGTACAGCACATAGGCCCGTGCTATTTCATGGTGGCCGCCGCGCATCAGGCCGAGTTCGACCTGGTCCTGCACGTCTTCTATATGGAAGGTGCCGCCGCCGGGACGTGAGCGCATCAGGGCGCGCATGACGGCCTGGGTCAGTTCGTCCACCGTTTCGCGAACGCTGGCCGATGCCGCACCCTGCGTACCGTGCACGGCCAGGAAGGCCTTCATCATGGCCACGGCGATCTTGTTCGGCTCAAAAGGAACAACGGCGCCATTGCGCCGGATGATCTGGTAATTGCTGAAGGGGTTGGTCTGCGGCGTGCTGTCGTTGCCTTGCGCGGTGAAGGTCTGCACGCCGGTGGTGGCGGGGACTGTGCTCTGGGTTGTTTGCATTGATGTTCCTCTTGGCTTTGTTCTTGATGGGCGCTGCGTATCTGCTGCTGTGTCGCTTGAATGCTGTCTGACGTCTGTCAATTCATGTGTCTTCTCTCATGCAGGCTGCCCTTTGCTTGTGGGTCTGTTGGGGTCTGTTGCCAGGTCTGAAAGTTCACCCTGTGCAGTGCCTGCAGTTACCAATCATGTTGAAAATCACGTCAAACCTGATCGGGCTCACACACTATACCTAGGGTCTGGAGTGAATTCAAGCACTACAGGTAGCGTTTGGCGCTGTATTTTGTGCGGGAAACTTTTTATTACGTATCGGCCCTTTTCGGGGCATATGCATATCCTGGTGGAGCGCTCTGGTGCGCAATGGCTTGTGCCGTCAGCTACCGCGCAAGGAGATCCCATATCCATGCGGTTTGCAGAGGCATTTAACCTGCAAAAGCTGGTGTGGACTGGGTTTGTGTGGCCTGAGGGCCCTGCACATTGCGCACCATGCGCGGGCGATACCGGGTCGCGTGATTCGGCCGATCAGACGACCAAGGGAAAGTACTGATCCGGTGCGGCCAGGCTGCGTTTTAACAAAGCCCAGTCAAATCCGGGCCCGGGGTCCTGCTTGCGCCCGGCTGCAATGTGTTCATGCCCCGCAATGTGTGCAATCGGGTATTGCACCATCAATGCAGCACACAGGCCAGCCAGGGTTTCATATTGCGGCACTTCAAAGCTTTGCCCTTCCAGGCCTTCAAGCTCTATGCCTATCGAGTCGTCGTTGCAGTTCTGCCTGCCCCGATAGCTTGATTGTCCTGCGTGCCAGGCTCTGGCGCCGCAACTGACAAACTGCCAGAGCTCGCCGTTGCGGCCAATGAAGAAATGTGAGGAAACCTGCAGCCCGCGTATGCCCTGGAAGTAGGGGTGCGCGTCCCAGTCCAGTTCGTTGGCAAACAGCTTTTGCACGTTGCCGTTGCCGAATTCACCCGGTGGCAGGCTGATGGAGTGGATCACCACCAGGTCGGTCTGCGACGCGGCCGGGCGTGGGCCAAAATTGGGTGATGGCATGGCACGGGCGTAGCGGTACCAGCCTTTTTCCCAGAGTGGCCGGGCCGGTGCTTCCGGAACACGTTCCGGCCTGGGTTCAGGCACGGTCCGGCTCGCTGTCGGCAAGGTCCGCGCTGTCGATATTGCTGTCGCCATCGGGCATGGCGATGTTCAGGCGTGCGATGCGGTAGCGGATCTGGCGCAGGCTCAGGCCCAGCTTCGCGGCTGCGGCGGTGCGGTTAAAGCGCGTCTCCTGCAGCACCTTGCAAAGAATGGTGCGCTCCTGGGTGTCGAGGTAGTCCTGCAGATTGCCGGGCACCGTCACGGGCAGTGCGCCTGCCGGGGCTTCTGTATGGCTGGCCGCCGGCGGGTCAAGATGAAGCTCGCCGCCCTCGCTCAGTGCTACCGCTCTGTGAAGAACGTTTTCAAGTTCACGCACATTGCCGTTGAAGGGATAGGTCTTGAGCTGCTCAAGCACCGTCGGTGTGAGGATGGGCACATCCAGCCCTGAGTCCTGGCAAATGCGGGCCAGCAAGGCAGCACACAGCTCGGGCAGGTCTTCGCGGCGTTCGCGCAGTGGCGGTACGCCGATGACGATGACATTGAGCCGGTAATACAAATCCTGGCGAAAGCGTGCGGCCTGTACTTCGGCGCCCAGTTCCTTGTGGCTGGCGCTGACGATGCGGACATCCACGGTGTCTTCCTGCGACGACCCCAGCGGCCTGACGACCCGTTCCTGGATGGCGCGCAGCAGCTTGGATTGCATGGCAATCGGCAGGTCGCCAATCTCGTCAAGAAACAGCGTGCCGCCTTTGGCGGCCTGGAAATAGCCCAGCCGGTCCTGCACCGAGCCCGTGTACGCGCCTTTGCGTGCGCCAAAAAATTCGGCTTCAAGCAGGTTCTCGGGAATGGCGCTGCAATTGACCGCAATGAAAGGGCCTGCAGCCCGGTGGCTGCAACCGTGCACGGCGCGTGCGACCAGTTCCTTGCCCGTCCCCGATTCACCCTGTATCAACACCGGGGCCATGCTTTTGGCGACCTTGAGAACGCGTGCCTTGACGGCCTGCATGATGGCCGATTCACCCACCAGGCGCTGCAGCACCAGGGCATCCTGCCCTGGCCGCGGCACCGCACTGCCGTTTTTGGCCTTCACACGATCGGCTGAAGGCGGCGGTGTCAGTGCAGAGTTCATCGCAGACCGGGAGCCCTGGATGGCAGACGCCACCACGTTACGAAACTGCTTGAGGTCCACCGGTTTGGTGAGGTAGTCGAAAGCACCGGCCTTGAGGGCTTCGACCGCGTTTTCCGCGGAGCCGTGCGCCGTGATCACCACGCAGCGCTCCGCGCGTTGCTGATTGACCAGGTCGCGCAGCAGTTCCAGCCCCAGGCCGTCGGGCAGGCGCATGTCGGTGATGACGGCATCGAAGTTGCCGGTTTCAAGCTGCGAGCGCGCCTGTGCCAGGTCGCCGGCCGCTTCGACCCGATAACCTTCGCGCAGCAGCGTGAGTTCATACAGCGTGCGCAGGTCGGGCTCGTCGTCAATGACCAGAATGCGGGCTGGCTGTTGATAGGCAGGGCTTTGCGCCGATGCGTGTTGAGGGGGCTGTGTACTGCTGGTCGGCATCGTGTTCAGGCGGCAAAGCTGTCCATGGGTGGTGTGCTGGGGCTGGCTTCTGGGGCATGCATCCTGAAGATGACAAAGAATTCATTGCCTTCAACGGCATGCCGTGTGGCCCGCTGGTAGCCGATCATCGCACCATAGCGCTCGCACAACTCCCTGCAAATATACAGACCCAGGCCGGTCGATCGGCTTTCTGACGAGAAGAAAGGCTCGAACAAATGTGTCTGCACGGTTTTTTCAAGCGGCTGGCCGTCGCTCCACACCGACAGGCGCGCCTGCCCCGGTTCCGGCAACTGTGTTGCGACCTCAATGGCGCCCGGCCTGCGGTTGGCATAGCGCAACGCGTTATCCAGCAGGTTGATCATCAGCCGCCGCAAGTGTTCGGTGTCAAAAATGATGATGGCCTGTGCTGCCTGTGTCTCCACTGTCATCAGCCTGCCTGACGAAGTCTGTGCGGCCCAGTCGGCGCTGACACGCATCACCGTTTCATCCAGATCCAGCACGGCGCTGACCTGTTCGGGCTCGCTGATCTGCACGCGCGAGATGTTCAGCACCTCGTCGACAATTTTGGCCAGGCGCTGGGCGTTTTGCCTGACCATGGCAGTGAGCTGCCTGTGCGCGGGGTCCTGGAGGTCTTCTTCAAGCAGCGCGTTGGCCTGTGAAATGGCCGCCAGCGGGTTGCGGATTTCATGCGCGACTGCGGCAGACATGCGGCCCATGGCGGCCATTTTTTCGGTGCGCACGCGGGCTTCCATTTCGCGCAGGTCTTCGAGGAACATCACGCACAGGCTTTCGTGCCGGCTGTCCTGTGAGGCGGCAAGACGTGTGCGCACATGCAGCCGCCTCGCGTCAAGGCTGATGTCAGCCTCCTGCGGCGTGCCCAGCATGAAGGTCCTGTGCATGATTTCCACCAGCGGCTGCCACGTCGCTTCGTTGGCCAGCACAAAGGGGGCCATGCGAACCACGTCATTTGTCGCCAGCAGCTTTGTGGACGCCGGGTTGGCAGAGCGGACGCTGCCGTTGCTGTCGATCACCAGCACGCCGTCGGTCAAGGTCTCCACCACCAGTTCGTTGACCTGCGTCTGTATGCGCGCCACGGACTGGCTGGCTTCGGCCCGCTGTTCTTCGCGCGCCAGCCGCAGCGCCAGTTGATTGGCGAGCAGCGCCACGGCAAAAAACCCCGAGCCGGTCAGGCCCGCCTGCAGGAAACGTGATGGCAACTCCCCCAAGGCGTGCATGGACAACCACCATGCGTGGGCCAGCAGGAACAGCGTGACACTGGCGGCTGTGCCCAGGGCCAGCAGCAGCGGCCCGAGGATGGCGGCCAGCAGCACGGGCAGCGCAAACAGCGGCGTGTAGTTGACGCCGCCCGACTGCAGGTAGCTGAGCGCAGAAAACGCCATCACATCGACGCCGATGGTGTATAGCCACTGCAGGTCAAACTTGTTGCTCGGCGGCCGGGGCCGCGCCAGCATCAGCACCATCAAGGTGGCGCACAGATAACCTGTGCAAACGACGACAGCCCAGCGGCTGGGTACGCTGCCCAGCATGTAAATGGAGCCCTGCAGGATCACGAGGACGGCGGCAATCGTGACGCGCGCCGACATGAAGGCGCGCCACAGCCTGCTGAACGAGCCCAGCTCCGGCTCGGCCTCCCAGATGCCCGACGCGTTTTCAGTGGGGCCGAACCAGGAGCTGGCCGCCTCACTCATCCTGCGCCAGCCTGCTGTCGGTGCGCGGCGCTGCAGTACACGCCTTTGGGGCCGGTCAGGGCCTCGCTGCGCGGCAGATGGACATGGCAGACATCGCAGGCCACGACTTCCGTGGCGATACCCGGTGTGTTGGGTGTGGTTTTTCGCGCAGGCGGGGCGGGCGGCTGGTCGTCGCTGTCCAGCCTGCGCTTGTTCTTGAGCAGCCACAGCACACCGAGGATGATGGCGAGAATCAGAAGGTACTTCATGGTTCTTCAGGCGCGGTTGAGGATGACTTCAAGCACAAAACGCGAGCCGGCATAACCGAGCAGCAACAGGCCTGAACCGAGGTAAAGCACACGCACCGCCTTGCGACCGCGCCAGCCTAACCGTGCACGGCCAATGAGCAGGCCGGCAAACACCCCCCAGGCCAGCACTGAAAAGACGGTCTTGTGGTTCCACTTCCAGGCGAGACCCGGGCCGTAGAGCTGCTCTGCAAACAGCCAGCCCACGAAGAGCGTGGCCGACAGCAAGACAAAACCGGCCTCGACAAACCGGAAGGTCAGGCGCTCCAGCGTCATCAGCGGCACGCCGGCATTGTTTTGCGCGGCAAGGCGAATGGATTTTTCCGAGCGCGTCATGAGCCAGCCATGCACCACGGCTGCGGCAAAAAGCCCGTAAGAGGCAATGCCCAGCGCCCAGTGCAAGGGCAACCACGGCGACCCCACCATGTGATAGGTCGCTCCCGGGAAAATCGCCGCCAGCACGACGACCGCGCTGCCCAGCCCTGCCAGCGCCCAGTGCGCCTGCATTTGCGGAAACAGCCGGCTTTCAATCGCATAAACCGTCAGCACCAGCCAGACGGTCATGGACAGCGCAGGCGCAAAACCAAACTGGGGCGGGTTGCCCAGCAGGCCTGCCGCCAGCGCCAGCGCATGAAACAGCCAGGCTGCAAACAGCACGCCGCGCAGCGTGTTCTGGTTCAGGCGTGAAGCGGCGAGTGCCAGCACGCCATAGCTCACGGCAGCTGCTGCGGCTGCTGCAAGACCCCATGAGGCGCTCAAAGCTAAAATCATGGCTACAGTTTAGCCCTTGCCGCCCTCGCGACGGCGCGTTTTGCGGCGGCTTGCCGCTCCATCCAACCAATTGCTCCATGCCCGTGGAGCCTGCCCATGGCCTCAGCCCTTACCGACAAACTCACCCGCCTCGTCAAGGAAATGCGTGGCCAGGCCCGCATCACCGAAACCAATGTGCAGGACATGCTGCGCGAGGTGCGCATGGCCTTGCTTGAGGCCGACGTAGCGCTGCCGGTGGTGCGCGACTTTATCGCCCGGGTCAAAGAGAAGGCGATGGGCCAGGAGGTCATGGGGTCCCTCAACCCCGGCCAGGTGCTGGTCAGCATTGTCAGCAAGGAACTGGCCGCCACCATGGGCGAAGGCGTGAGCGACATCAACCTCGCCGCGCAGCCGCCGGCCGTGATTTTGATGGCAGGTTTGCAGGGCGCGGGTAAAACCACGACGACCGCCAAGCTGGCCAAACACCTGATTGAAAAGCGCAAGAAAAAGGTTCTGACGGTCTCGGGCGACGTTTACCGGCCTGCCGCCATCGAGCAGCTCAAGACCGTGACGGCGCAAGCGGGTGCCGAGTGGTTCCCCAGTTCGCCAGACCAGAAGCCGCGCGACATCGCGCTGGCCGCCATCGACTACGCACGCAAGCATTTCTTCGACGTGCTGCTGGTCGACACCGCCGGCCGGCTGGCGATTGATGAAGCCCTGATGGCGGAGATCAAGGAGCTGCATGCCATCCTTAACCCGGTCGAGACGCTATTTGTCGTCGACGCCATGCAGGGCCAGGATGCGGTCAATACTGCGAAGGCCTTCAAGGACGCGCTGCCGCTGACCGGCATCATCCTGACCAAGACCGATGGCGACTCACGCGGCGGTGCGGCGCTGTCGGTTCGGCAGATTACCGGCGCGCCCATCAAGTTTTCGGGCACCAGTGAAAAGCTAGACGGCCTGGAAGTTTTTGACGCCGAGCGCCATGCCGGACGCATTCTCGGCATGGGAGACATCGTGGCACTGGTCGAGCAGGTCACGGCCGGAGTCGATGTGGCCGCAGCGCAAAAGCTGGCGGCCAAGCTCAAGTCCGGCGACGGTTTTGACCTGAATGACTTTTTGAGCCAGCTGCAGCAGATGAAAAACATGGGCGGGCTCTCCAGCCTGCTCGACAAGTTGCCCGCGCAGATGGCCGCCAAGGCCGGCCAGGTCGACATGGACAAGGCCGAAAAAGACATCAAGCGCAAGGAAGGCATCATCCAGAGCATGACGCCGCTGGAGCGCCGCAAACCCGAGCTGATCAAGGCCACCCGAAAACGCCGCATCGCGGCTGGTTCAGGCGTGCACGTTCAGGAGGTCAACCGCCTGCTCAACGAGTTCGAGCAGATGCAGGGCATGATGAAAAAGCTCAAGGGCGGCGGCATGATGAAGATGATGAAACGCATGGGCGGCATGAAGGGCATGCCGAAGTTCTAGCCAGTCCGGCCGGAGCGCGTTTCGGGGGCTTCAAACGACGGGTTTTAACGTAAACATTAAATTTTTGCCGTATACATTAAAAATTGAGGGTGCAGCAGGCTCCGGACACCTCAAACTGTCTCTGAAGCCCGAAAAAGGCATAAAAAAGGCCGATTTCAGGCACGAAATCGGCCTCCAAGTCAATAGATACGGACGTGAGCAGCTATTTAATCAATAGCAAGCCCTCCGCCCTTCCATCCTCAAAAACGGTTCCCTGATTGATCAGGCTGCTGCCAGCAGCGGCTTGGCGCGCTTGCTGGCATGCAGCCAGGCGCGGCGCAGCACGGCGGGTGAACGGGTTTCTTCGGGAATCAGCAAAAAGTTCTGTGCGCGCATCAGCGTGCCCACGCCGACTTTGCTGGTGATCACCGTCATGGGGATGGCCAGCAGCAGCGGCAGCCCGACCGGCAGCAGCCAGACCAGCGCGCGGGCGTCGATGAAGAAGATGCCGATGGCCAGCACGATGATGAGGCCGCTAATGGGCGCCAGTTGCGCCAGCGCATGGCGCCATGGCACGGCAGCGGCTTCACGCGGGGGCGACTTCCATTCGAGCTTCAGGCCGGTCAGGGCCACCACCACAAACAGCGAATGCGCCAGCATGCGGACGGGGGCCTGCAGCATGGCAATCAGCGTTTCGAGCATTGCGCTGCGCAGCAGACTGAAGGTGCCGCCATACGACTGTTGCTGGCGGTTGAGCAAAATGGCGACGATGCCCAGGATGCGCGGCAAAAACAGCATGCACAGCGTCCAGGCCC
>JAZKCB010000043.1:0-2722 GCA_040388335.1 Pseudomonadota bacterium
TGCAGCTTCTGGCACTTCCGTTTTGATGCCCATGCCGACATGCGCATGGCGGCACTGATGGATGTGCTCAAGGACGATGCGTCTGTCAAAAGCATCTATCTGATCGGCCAGGACTACAGCTTTGGCCAGGCGGTTCTGCGTGAAGCCCGCAAACAGCTTGCGGTGCAGCGCCCGGATGTCCAGATCGTGGGTGACGAGCTGCATGCGCTTGGGCGCGTAAAGGATTTCATTCCCTACGCCGTCAAGATCAAGTCCAGCGGCGCGCAGGCCGTGCTCACCGGCAACTGGGGCAATGACCTGACCCTGCTCATCAAGGCCGCCAAAGAAGTCGGCTACGAAGGCAAGTTCTACACCTTCTACGGCAATGCGCTGGGCGTTCCTGCTGCGCTGGGCGACGCGGGCGTTGACAAGGTGGTTGCCGTGGCGGACTGGTTTCCGAATGCACCCGGTGCTTCTTCAGAGGCGTTTTACAGATCGTTCCGCCAGCGCTTTCCCAAACCCCAGGACGACTATGTGCACATGCGCATGCAGCTGATGATCGAAGCGCTGGCACAAAGCATTGAGAAAGCGGGCACGCCGGATGCAACCGCAGTGGCCATGCAGATGGAAAAAGCCTCGGTGTCGCTGGCTGGTCGCCAGGGCACCATGCGCGCTGCTGATCACCAGTTCCAGCAGCCGCTGGAGGTCGCGCTCATGGGCAAGCAGGGTGCGCCCGGCGTGAGGTTTGATGTGGAGGGCTCTGGCTATGGCTTTCGCATTATCAAGACGATTGCAGCCGAACGCGCCGCGCAGCCGCAAAGCTGCAAGATGACTCGGCCCTGAACAAACTTTTCAGCAACACGGAATTTCCATGCGCCAGGCTGTCCTGAACCTCGAAGAGTCCATGATCCGCCAGGTCGCCAATGCGGGCATGGGGCGTGATGACGTGCTTCGTTTCTGGTTCGGAGAGAGTGATGAGCCGACACCCGCGTTTATCCGCGATGCGGCCATCGCCTCACTGGCTGGCGGCGAAACGTTTTACGCACAGAACCTCGGTTTGCCTGAATTACGCAGTGCTGTCGCCCACTATGCGAGCCAGCTGCGCGGGGAGGGAGCTGCGGCCATAGGCCCGGAGCGCATTGCGATCACGTCAAGCGGCGTTAACGCCCTGATGCTGGCCGTGCAGGCGCTTGTCGATGCGGGCGATGAGGTGGTGGCTGTGACGCCTGTCTGGCCCAACCTGACGGCGCAACCAGCCATCATGGGCGGCATCGTCAAATGCGTGAGCCTCAAGCCGCAGGCTGGCCAATGGCAGCTGGACATGACGGAACTGCTTGCCGCCATCACGTCACGCACAAAACTACTGATCCTGAACGCGCCCAACAACCCGACCGGCTGGACGCTCACCCGCGACGAGCAGCAGGTCATCCTGGACCACTGCAGGACAACCGGCACATGGATTCTGGCCGATGAAGTCTACGAGCGGCTGTATTACGAACCCTCATCTAACGGTTGCGCGCCCAGTTTTCTGGATATGGCTTCTGCCGATGACCGGCTTGTCGTGGCGCACAGCTTCTCCAAGAGTTTTCTGATGACGGGCTGGCGCCTGGGCTGGCTGGTGATGCCGCCAGCCATGACGGCGCAGGTTGGCAAGCTGATTGAATTCAACACCTCCTGCGCGCCGGTATTTGTGCAGCGGGCCGGGCTGGTGGCGATTGAGCGCACCGGTGACGTCACGCCGCGTGTGGTGCAGCACCTCAAGATGTGCCGCGACACCCTGGTGCCGCTGTTGCGCGCCGTGCCGGGCGTTCAGGTCGCTCCGGCCAAAGGGGGTATGTATGCCTTTTTCAGGCTCCAGGACCAAAGCCGCTTCGGTGATTCTCTGGAAACGGCCAAACGGTTGGTCATTGAGGCCGGTCTGGGCCTGGCGCCGGGCAATGCCTTCATGGTCAACCCCACGCCTGATGCCCAGGGCTGGTTGCGCTGGTGTTTTGCCAGCCAGGACCTGGAAAGGCTGCGGCAGGGGGTGAAGCGGCTGGAAGGCTGGCTTGGGCTATAATCCAAGGCTCCACGCAAAATGGCCTCTATAAGCTTTTTGCCGGAACACGACGAAAGCGGCCAAATCCCATGTCGGGAAAGCTGCATCGCTCGCACGTTATTGCACGCTTTGATGCGCGCAGGAAAGAAAAACATGATCGAGAAATCAATCAAGGCCGAGATTGTCAAGGCCAATGCACGTGCCGCCAACGACACCGGCAGTCCTGAAGTCCAGGTTGCGCTGCTGACCGGCCGCATCAACGAACTGACCCCCCATTTCAAGGCAAACGCCAAGGATCACCACGGTCGCCGCGGCCTGCTGCGCATGGTGAGCCGCCGCCGCAAGCTGCTGGACTACCTGAAGTCCAAGGACGCAGACCGTTACACCGCGCTGATCGCCAAACTTGGCCTGCGTAAGTAATCGGTAACAACGATTTGAAAGCGCCTGAGTTAGTTCACTAGCTCAGGCGCTTTTTACTTCGGAGCAAGGCAAAACGGACACGCGCTGTGTCATTCCACAAGAAAAGTACCTGATTTCATGCAAATTCAGGCGTTTTGTGGAATGGCATCGTGTCAAAAAGCCACCCCTCCGGGCCTCAGGCGCTGCCTCAAGCGCCAGACACTAGTGGAGAAAAACACATGAGCATTTTTAACAAAGTCACCAAATCCTTCCAGTGGGGCCAGCACAAGGTCACGATGGAAACCG
>JAZKCB010000044.1:0-2960 GCA_040388335.1 Pseudomonadota bacterium
CCACGGTGGACGTCAACACCGGCGGTTTTGTCGGTGCGCGCAATTTCGACGACACCATTTTCAAGACCAACCTGGAAGCCTCGCAGGCGATTGCGCGGCAGCTGCGCTTGCGCAACCTGGGCGGCATCGTGATCGTCGATTTCATCGACATGCTGCGTGACAACCACCGCGATGCCGTGCTGGCGGAGTTCCAGAAGCAGCTCGCACGCGACCGCATCAAGACCAGCGTCAACGGCTTTTCGGCGCTGGGCCTGCTCGAGATGACACGCAAGCGCACACGCGAGTCGCTGGCGCACCAGCTGTGCGAACCATGCAGCGCCTGCCAGGGCAAGGGCGTGGTCAAGACTGCGCGCAGCGTCGGGTACGACATCCTGCGCGAGATCCTGCGCGAGGCCCGCCAGTTCAATCCCCGGGAGTTCAGGGTGATTGCCTCGCCCAAGGTGATCGAGCTGTTTCTCGACGAGGAAAGCCAGCACCTGGCCGGCCTGAGTGATTTCATCGGCAAGCCGATCTCGCTGCAGTCCGAAGCCGCCATGGCGCAGGAACAGTACGATATCGTCCTGCTCTGAAGCACCGCCCCCCGTCCTGCATGCCCGCCACCCCCGCCAGCCCCCAGCGCCCGATACCGATTCTGGTCTACCACCAGATCAGCGAAGCGCCGCCCAAAGGTGCGCCTTTCCGCAGCCTTTACGTCTCGCCTTCCTCCTTTTCGCGCCAGATGGCCATGCTGAAGCTGCTGGGCTACCAGGGGCTGTCGATGAGCGCGCTGCTGCCCTATCTGCGCGGCGAAAAAACCGGCAAGGTGGTGGGCATCACCTTTGACGACGGTTACCGCAACAACCTGACCCATGCGCTGCCGGTGCTGCAGCGCCAGGGGTTTTCGTCAACCTGTTATGCCGTGAGCAAGCTGCTGGGCAAGACCAACGAGTGGGACCAAGGCATAGGCATGGCGCAAGTGCCGCTGATGACGGCGGACGAGTTGCGCCTGTGGGTGGCCGGCGGTCAGGAGGTCGGATCACACACGCAAAACCACGCGCGTCTGCTGCAAAGCGACGACAACACCGCGCTCGCTGAAATGACCAACGACAGGGCGGCGCTCGAAGGGCTGCTGGCCGCCCCCGTGCGGCATTTCTGTTATCCCTTCGGTGAATACGCGCCGCAGCACGTGGCCATGGCTCGCCAGGCCGGGTTCCAGACCGTCACCACGACGCGGCGCGGCCGCAGTTCCGCCGGGAACGACCTGATGGAATTGCCGCGCGTGCCCGTCGTGCGTTCCACTAGCCTGCCGGTGTTCTGGCTCAAGGTTGCAACGGCCTACGAAGACCGGGACCGCACATGAGTGGCTCGCCCGTCCCGCCTGAGGCCCTGCGCAGGCTGCGTATTGCGGTGCTGAACCGCGTTTTTGACCCGGCCGGGGGTGGGGCAGAGCGTTATTCGATTGCGCTGGTGGAACAGCTCGCGCAGCGCCACGAGATCCATGTGTTTGCGCAGCAGATCAGGCACCACGCGCCGGGTGTAACTTACCACCGCGTTTCCCTGCCGCTGCGCAAGCCGCGCTGGCTGAACCAGCTCTGGTACGCCACAGCCACCTGGTGGGCCACGCGCCGGGGTTTTGACATTGTCCATTCGCATGAAAACACCTGGCAAGGCCAGGTGCAGACGGTGCATGTATTGCCGGTGAAATACAACCTGTTTCATGGCCGGACCGGCTGGCGGCGCCTGCTGGCCTGGGCCAAGGTCTGGACCAGCCCGCGCCTGCTGACCTACCTGGGGCTGGAGCGCCTGCGTCTTGCAGCCCGGGGCGGGCGCTGCGTGGTGGTGACGTCGGCCAGCCTGGGCGACACCCTGGCCGCGACCTACCCCGGCACCTTGGCCGTCACCACCGTGATCACGCCGGGCGTGGTGTTGCCCACGGCCCCCACCGGCGCCACGGAGCAGGCCGCTGCCCGCGTGCAACTGGGCCTGCCGCCCGACCGACGCTGCCTGCTGCTGGTGGGAAATGACTACCGCAAGAAGGGCCTGGGGACGCTGTTGCGGGTGCTGGGCGACTTGCCGGCGGACGTGGTGCTGGCGGTGGTGGGCAACCCGGGGCAAATACCGGTCTTTGAACGGCAGGCGCAGGCGGAGGGTGTGGTGGGGCGCGTGTTTTTCCTCGGCTCGCTGCAGGACGTGGCGCCGGCCTACCGCGCAGCGGACTGCCTGGTGCACCCGACGCTGGAGGACACGTTTGCCATGGTGGTTCTGGAGGCCATGGCGCACGGTCTGCCGGTGGTGGTCAGCAGTGCGGCGTATTGCGGTATTTCAAGCCTGCTCAGCCATGGCGCCGATGCGCTGCTGCTGGACGATCCGCAGGATGCCGTGAAACTGGCCGGCACCCTCCAGCAGGTCCTCGGCGACGATGCCTTGCGGCAGCAGTTGGGCAGCCAGGCGAGGGCGTTTGCGAGCCGTTACCAGTGGCCGGCCATAGCGTGCCAGCAGGAAGCGGTGTATTTCGCCACGCTGGCCGCGGAGCAGCGCTGACAAGCTGCGTTCAGGCCCTCAGGCCACCAGCTTGAAGTGTTTTCGGCTGAAGTCCAGCCCGGTGAGCAGTTCAATTCTGCGCATCAGGTGGTATTTGTTTTCCTTGCGGGTGGGCTGGTAAGCCGGGTCGATCTGCAGGTCCTGCTCGGCGCCCGTGAGCAGCCATTCCTGCACGGCTTTCGGGTGGGTTCCCTTGAACGCCTCCAGCGCGCGCGCATCGAACTGGCTGTACTTGATCTGCATGGTCGTGGAGTCGGCCCAGTACTTGCTGACCTGGTCGAGCTTTTTCTGCATGTCCTCGTTGCGGCGAATCCAGCCGTAGTGGTAGATGTGGGCATTGGCCAATGCCGCCTGCGGATTGCGCGGGCGTTTGTGCTCGGTGGTCACCAGCCAGTACTGGCCGTCGGGCGCGTAGGAGCGGATGGTGTTCCTGATCAGCC
>JAZKCB010000045.1:0-2489 GCA_040388335.1 Pseudomonadota bacterium
TGTCGCGCAAGATGCAGTGATCGCCACCATTCATCGGGAGTTTTCATGCAACGCCGTCACATCCTGCATACCGCCGCCGTACTGGCCTTTATCGCCATGGGCCAGCCGGTTCTTGCGCAGAATGCCTTCCCGAACAAACCCATCAAGCTGGTCATCGCTTTCCCTGCAGGCGGGCCGACCGACATCACCATGCGCTCGCTGGCGGACAACGCCGGCAAGATACTGGGACAGCCAGTCATCGTTGAGAACAAGCCAGGTGCAGGCGGCACACTGCCTGCGCAGCAACTGCAGGGTGCGGTGGCAGACGGCTATACCGTGGCACAAATTCCCCTCGGCGTTTTCCGTCTGGGGTACACCACCAAAATCAATTGGGATCCAGTCAAGGACATCAGCTATGTGATCAACGTCACAGGTTATGCCTTCGGTATCGTCGTGCCGGCCGACAGCCCGTTCAAAAACTGGACCGACTTTGTGGCCTATGCCAAGGCAAACCCTGGCAAGCTCACTTATGGCTCAACCGGTACCCTCACCAGCCCGCACCTGACGACGGAGCTGGTTGCGCAAAAGGCCGGCATCCAGTTGCAGCATGTGCCTTACAAGGGCAGTGCAGACCTGACGCTGGCGCTGATCAGCGGCCAGTTGATGGCAGGTGCAGACAGCACCGGTTTTGCGCCGCAAGTGGAAGCCGGCAAGCTGCGTGTGCTCAACACATGGGGCGAAAAGCGTCTCGATAAATTCCCGAATGCGCCGACGTTGAAAGAACTCGGTTACGACATCGTGCAGAACTCGCCTTTCGGAATCGGCGCACCCAAGGGCACACCGACTGATGTCGTCAAGCGCCTGCATGATGCATTCAAAAAGGCCATGGAAGAACCGAGCTATGTCGCGTCGCTGGCCCGTTACGACATGCTGCCCAACTACCTGAGCTCTGCCGACTACACCAGGTTTGCGCAGGACACGGTAGGCCGTGAGAAAGTCCTGATCGAGAAGCTGGGCCTGGCCAAGCCCAACTGAGCGGGCTTTGTCCTGCGCGCACTTCTCACCCGCCCGATGCAGGTTTGCGTGCCGCCAGCAGTGCGCGAGCCACCTCTGCAAAACCCGCGCCGCGTTCTGCGGTCGTGACGAAGCGGGGTTTGTGCGCCAGCTGCGCTTCAAAGCGCCGCACGTTGGCGACGCCTATTGATTGCGAAAATGCTTCAAACATCAATACGTCGTTGGTGGAGTCGCCGACAAACGCCCACTGGCTGATCTCAGCCTCAAGGTCGCGGCCCCACAACTGGCGAACGATCCAGCGCGCCCCCTGCCACTTGTTGTGTGTGCCGAACCAGCCGTTGACATGGATGGAACTGACCGTCGCATTCATGCCTTCGCCGCGCATCAACGCAACGACCGCTGCTATCTGTGTTTCATTCAGGTATTCAAACTCGCTGTGATCTATCGCGATATCGGTTTCCCGTCCGGCGGAATCAGTGGCACGTCGGGCGCCAGGCACCTCATGCTCGATGCGCTCAAGCACTCGCTGCATCTGAGCGTAGTTGGCCAGGCGCGTGGCATCGCCCTGCTGGTAGCTCTTTGACAGGAAATTGCGGGCATCCACATCTGTCGGCAGACCTGTCGGCGTCGTGAGTTGTAGCGCGACTGCCCCGTTTTCGGCAACGATGGCGTTCACCGGCCAGCTTTGTGCAAAGGGCTCGCTCCAGCCCACGGGCCGGCCCGTGATGGCAATGACAGGCAGCCCTGCGTCGCGCAATGCGCCCAGTGCAGCCAGCGCATCATGCGTAATGGCGCCATCCGTGGTCAGCGTGTCGTCGATATCTGTAAAAACGCCTTTGATGCGGCAGCGGTCAGCGGCGGGCCATTGGGATATTTCCTGCATCGTGAAATTCTCCCATGTATGCCCCCCGACTTGGCGAGGGGCACAAGGTTGGCTACAATAGCTGCTTCCTGAGGAGCGTTGCAACCCACTCCACGTGGTCTAGGCTCAGGACTTTCATTTGCAACCACGCTCACCCGCATGTGCTATCAAAGCCGGGTGAGGCTAACCACAAACTCCCCGATTTGAAGCGCAGGCCCGTGGCTATTTTGCCCAGTTTGACCTATGACTTTTTGGAGTTACCAAATGAACGCCGTTCTGAAACCCGTCAACGACTACACCATCGCCGATATATCCCTTGCCGCATGGGGCCGCAAGGAACTGAAAATCGCTGAAACTGAAATGCCAGGCCTGATGGCCATTCGTGAAGAGTTTGCCAAGGCGCAGCCGCTCAAGGGCGCCCGCATCACCGGCTCTCTGCACATGACGATCCAGACCGGCGTGCTGATCGAAACCCTGCAGGCACTGGGCGCCGACGTGCGCTGGGCATCGTGCAATATTTTCTCCACGCAGGATCACGCTGCTGCAGCGATTGCCGAAAAAGGCACGCCTGTGTTTGCGATCAAGGGCGAAACCCTGGCCGACTACTGGGACTACACCCACCGCATCTTCGAAT
>JAZKCB010000046.1:0-13213 GCA_040388335.1 Pseudomonadota bacterium
CTGATCCGCATGCAGTATTCGAGGAATGACCAGGACTTTGCGCGCGGCACCTTCCGCGTGCGCGGTGATGTGATTGACGTCTTTCCGGCCGAGCATTCCGAGCTCGCCATCCGCATCGAGCTGTTTGATGACGAGATCGAGACGCTGTCGCTGTTTGACCCGCTCACCGGCCGCATCCGCCAGAAGATTCCGCGCTTTGTGGTCTACCCGAAAAGCCATTACGTCACGCCGCGTGACAAGGTCATGATCGCGGTGGAAACCATCAAGCTGGAGCTGGCCGAGCGCGTAGCGCAGTTCATTGCTGACGGCAAGCTGATAGAGGCGCAGCGCATCGAGCAGCGCACGCGCTTCGACCTGGAAATGCTGAGCGAGATCGGCCATTGCAAGGGCATCGAGAACTACACACGCCACCTGAGCGGCGCGCCTGCGGGCTCGGCGCCTTCCACGCTGTGCGATTACATGCCGAAAGACGCCGTGATGTTTCTGGACGAGAGCCACGTCATGATCGGCCAGCTCAACGCCATGTACAACGGCGACCGCTCACGCAAGACCACGCTGGTCGAATACGGCTTTCGCCTGCCGAGTGCGCTGGACAACCGGCCGCTGAAGTTTGAAGAGTTTGAGACCAAGATGCGGCAGGCAATCTTTGTCTCCGCCACGCCGGCCGCTTACGAGAACGAACATGCAGGGCAGGTCGTCGAGCAGGTGGTGCGGCCTACCGGGCTGGTGGATCCTGAAGTTGAAGTGCGGCCCGCCACGCACCAGGTGGATGACGTGCTGCAGGAGATCCGCATTCGCGTCGACAAGAACGAGCGTGTGCTCATCACCACGCTGACCAAACGCATGGCTGAGCAGCTGACGGACTACCTGACCGACAACGGCGTGAAGGTGCGTTACCTGCACAGCGATGTTGATACCGTTGAGCGCGTTGAAATTTTGCGTGACCTGCGCCTGGGCGCGTTTGACGTGCTGGTCGGCATCAACTTGCTGCGCGAGGGGCTGGATATTCCCGAGGTCTCGCTGGTGGCGATTCTTGATGCAGACAAAGAAGGCTTTTTGCGCGCAGAGCGCAGCCTGATACAGACGATTGGCCGGGCAGCGCGAAACCTCAATGGCCGGGCCATCCTGTACGCCGACCGGATCACCGATTCGATGAAAAAGGCCATGGGCGAGACCGAACGCCGGCGCAACAAGCAGATTGCCTTCAACCTTGAGAACGGCATCACTCCGCGTAGTGTGGTCAAACGCATCAAGGACCTGATCGACGGCGTCTACAGCGAAAAATCCGGCAAGGAGGCCGAAAAGCTCAGCATGCAGAAGGCCATGGTCGAGGACATGAGCGAGAAAGACATCGCCCGTGAAATCAAGCGGCTTGAGAAACAGATGGTCGAGCACGCCAAAAACCTTGAGTTTGAAAAGGCGGCCCGGGTACGCGACCAGCTTCACATCCTCAAGGAGCAGGCCTTTGGCGCGCCGGGCTCTGACAACATCGTGCCGATCTCTGCGGCGGGCGGTGACCGCAAATAGTGCAAGACCCCCCCCTGTGCTGGATGCACTAATTTGGTGCGGTGACTTTCAAATAACCCCTTGAAATCTACGGGTTAGCCCTGACTTCTGCGGGTGTCCTCCAGCCAAAAGCCCGTGTTGGTGCTATACTTGACGAATTCAGTCAGGAACAGTAAATAACAAAAAGCCCCCGCGATGAATGGTTGACTGGCCTGGGCGGCTGGAGGAAGAGTTCCCTGCGAGCCACAAGCTTTCAGGGTCGCAACATTTGTTGCTGACAGTCAAGCCATTTCCAAAGGAGCTTGTTATGCGCCTCACAACCAAAGGCCGCTTTGCGGTCACCGCGATGATTGACCTCGGATTACGCCAGAATAATGGCCCGGTCACGCTCGCAGCCATCAGCCAGCGTCAACAGATCTCCCTGTCTTACCTTGAGCAGCTGTTCGGCAAATTGCGCCGCCATGAGCTGGTTGAATCCACCCGCGGCCCCGGCGGCGGTTACACCCTGGGCCGAAAGGCTGCCGACATCACTGTCGCCGACATCATCGTGTCGGTCGACGAGCCGATTGACGCCACCCAGTGCGGCGGCAAGGAAAACTGCCTCGGTGAAGGCGGCCGCTGCATGACGCACGAGCTGTGGGCCTCGCTCAACAGCCGCATGGTCGAGTTCCTGGATTCCGTCACCCTGCAAAAGCTGGTGGAAGACCAGATCGCCAAGGGCGTCGTGATCGAGAACACGCCCATGGTCAAGAAGGCCATCTTCACGGCGCCGGCAGCCAAGCCCATGCGTGTCAATGCACCTAACTCGGTGTTTGCACTCGGCAACGCGTTTTCGAAATCCTGAACAAAGCCTGAGCTTCGCGAAGGCCCGTATGGTCGGGCCGACGCCAGCCAGCCGTCTTTAATAGAAGAGCCAGCCAAATGGAAACCCCACATTTCCCCATCTACATGGACTACAGCGCCACCAACCCGTGTGACCCACGCGTTGTTGACGCCATGATTCCCTGGTTGCGTGAGCATTTCGGCAACCCGGCATCACGCAGTCATGCGTGGGGATGGGAAGCCGAAGCTGCCGTTGAAAAAGCACGCGGCCAGATCGCCGACCTGATTGGTGCCGATCCGCGCGAAATAGTCTGGACCAGCGGCGCGACCGAGTCCAACAACCTTGCGCTCAAGGGCGCAGCCCATTTTTACAAGTCCAAGGGCAAGCACCTCATCACGGTGAAAACCGAGCACAAGGCTGTGCTCGACACCATGCGTGAACTGGAGCGTCAGGGCTTTGAAGTCAGCTACCTGGACGTGCAGGCAGATGGTTTGCTGGATATTGACGTTCTCAAGGCGGCCATTCGCCCTGACACGATTCTTGTCAGCGTCATGTTCGTGAACAACGAGATTGGCGTCATTCAGGACATCGCTGACATCGGCACGCTGTGCCGTGAAAAAGGCATCATCTTCCACGTCGATGCCGCGCAGGCCACCGGCCGTGTGGATATCGACCTGGCAACCCTTCCCGTTGACCTGATGAGCCTGACCTCGCACAAGACTTACGGCCCCAAGGGCATTGGCGCCCTGTATGTGCGACGCAAGCCACGTGTACGCCTGGAAGCGCAAATGCACGGTGGAGGCCATGAGCGCGGCATGCGCTCGGGCACCTTGCCAACGCACCAGTGCGTGGGCATGGGCGAGGCCTATCGCATCGCCAAAGCCGAGATGCACGAAGAGAATAAACGCATTCGTGCGCTGCATGAGCGCATGCTCAATGGCCTGAAGGACGTTGAGGAAGTCTTTCTCAATGGCCACGCCGAAAAGCGCGTGCCGCACAACCTCAACATGAGCTTCAACTTTGTTGAAGGCGAATCGCTGATCATGGGCATCAAGGGCCTGGCAGTGTCCAGTGGCTCAGCTTGTACATCCGCCAGCCTGGAGCCCAGCTATGTGCTGCGCGCCCTCGGACGCAGTGACGAACTCGCCCACAGCAGCCTGCGCATGACGATCGGCCGCTGGAGCACGGAAGAAGAAATTGACTACGCGGTGGGCACCATTAAAGAAAATGTGGCCAAGCTGCGCGAACTTTCCCCGCTCTGGGAAATGTTCAAGGATGGCGTGGATTTGTCGACCATCCAGTGGGCTGCTCACTGACCGCAGCGTGAACGTTTAAAGAGGTAAACAAAATGGCATACAGCGAAAAGGTCGTAGACCACTATGAAAATCCCCGCAACGTCGGCTCCTTTGAAAAAGGTGACGAGAGCGTAGGCACCGGCATGGTCGGCGCGCCGGCCTGCGGCGACGTCATGAAGCTGCAGATCAAGGTCAACCCCGTCACTGGTGTGATCGAAGACGCACGTTTCAAGACCTACGGCTGCGGTTCTGCCATTGCCTCCAGTTCGCTGGTGACCGAATGGGTCAAGGGCAAGACGCTGGACGAAGCTGCCAGCATCAAGAACAGCGCCATTGCTGAAGAGCTCGCCTTGCCGCCGGTCAAGATTCACTGCTCCATTCTGGCTGAAGACGCCATCAAAGCGGCCGTGAACGACTACAAACAAAAGCACACGCAAACCACGCATTAAGTTGCTGTTCGACCTTTAAGTTTTGAGTAATCAAATGTCCGTAACCCTGACCGACGCCGCTGCCCGCCATGTGACCCGCTACCTTGCCAAGCGAGCCAAGGGTGTTGGCGTCCGTCTGGGCGTGAAGACAACGGGCTGCTCTGGCCTGGCCTACAAGCTTGAGTACGCCGATGAGATCGCGCCCGAGGATGTGGTGTTTGAAGACAACGGCGTCAAGGTGCTGGTCGACCCGAAAAGCATGGCCTATATTGATGGCACCAAGCTCGACTTCGTGCGCGAAGGCCTCAACGAAGGCTTCAAGTTCATCAACCCCAACGAGCGTGACAGGTGTGGTTGTGGAGAATCGTTTCGCGTTTGACACCTCCTCACCCGTGACAACAAGCCGCCCTCACTGAACGTGCCGGCGGCTTTTTACCGACATGAACCTCCAGTCCACTGATTTCGAACTTTTCGACGTACCTGCGCAGTTCGCGCAGGACCGCGCCGCGCTCGACGCCAGGTGGAAAGACCTTCAGCGCGAGGCGCACCCAGACAAATTTGCCGCGCAGGGCACCGCCGCCCAGCGTGTGGCGATGCAGTGGTCGGTGCGTATCAATGAGGCTTACCAGCGGCTCAAAGACCCCCTCCGGCGCGCGAGCTACCTTTGCGAAATGAACGGCGCGCCCATTAATGCCGAAACCAACACAGCCATGCCCACCGACTTTCTGATGCAGCAGATGGAATGGCGCGAAGAGCTGGATGAGGCCGGCACACTCGATGAACTGGAAGCATTGCTCGCGCAGGTCAATGAACACGAATGTGAGCAGCTCTCAAAAATCGGCCAGTCCATTGACAGTGCCAAAGACTTCAAAGCCGCCGCACAGCAGGTGAGAAGCCTTATGTTTATGCAGCGTTTCGCATCCGAAGTTGATGCACGTATGGATCAACTGGGACAATGACGGGTTAACCCAGACAAGACATGGCACTTTTACAGATATCAGAACCCGGCCAGACGCCAGACCCGCACCAGCGACGCATCGCAGTCGGCATAGACCTTGGCACCACACATTCGCTGGTGGCCAGCGTGCGTAACGGCATTGCCGAATGCCTGCCCGATGACCAGGGCCGCGTGATTTTGCCCAGCGTTGTGCGTTACCTTGATGCAGAACGCCGCCAGATCGGCTTTGATGCGCTGGCCGCGCAGGTCGACGACCCTGCCAACACCATTTCGTCCGTCAAGCGCCTTATGGGCCGCGGCATCAACGACATCGCCAGCCGCGCACAACTGCCTTATCAGCTCAACGACAAGCCCGGCATGGTGACGCTGCAGACCGTCGCCGGTGAAAAAAGCCCGGTCGAGATCAGCGCCGAGATCCTGGCGACCCTGCGTTTTCGTGCAGAAGACACATTTGATGACGACATCCACGGCGCGGTCATCACTGTGCCCGCCTATTTCGACGATGCACAGCGCCAGGCTACCAAAGATGCCGCTCAGCTGGCCGGCCTCAATGTGCTGCGCCTTATCAACGAGCCCACGGCGGCAGCGATTGCCTACGGACTCGACAACGGCAGCGAAGGCGTTTACGCCGTCTATGACCTGGGCGGCGGCACGTTTGACATTTCCATCCTGCGCCTGACGCAGGGCGTGTTTGAAGTGGTGGCTACCGGCGGTGATTCAGCCCTGGGCGGTGACGACTACGACCGCGCGCTGGTGGACTGGGTGCTTGCCAAGGCAGGCGTAGCAGCCGACACGCTCACCCCCACCGACAAGGCCGCATTGCAGCGCGCTGCACGCGCGGGCAAGGAGGCCCTGTCTGTAGCCAGCCCTGTGCCCTTCAATGTGCAACTCGCGAAGGCGCTGGTCAGTTTTGAACTCAAGGCCGAAGACTTTGAAACCGCCACGGCCCATCTCACGCAGCGCACGCTCACCGCTGTGCGCAAGGCATTGCGTGACGCGAAGCTTGCGAAGGACGACATCAAGGGCGTTGTGATGGTGGGCGGCTCTACCCGCATGCCGCAGGTGCGCAAGGCTGCGGCCAATTTCTTCGGCAGCGAGCCGCTGACCAACCTCAACCCCGATGAAGTCGTGGCGCTGGGCGCTGCCATTTCTGCCAACCAGCTTGCCGGCAACAACACCGGCGATGACCTCTTGCTGCTCGATGTCATTCCGCTCTCTCTGGGCATTGAAACCATGGGTGGCCTGGTCGAGCGCATCGTGCCGCGCAACCAGACCATCCCCACGGCGATGGCGCAGGACTTTACTACCTATAAAGACGGCCAGACCGCACTGGCCCTGCATGTGGTGCAGGGCGAGCGTGACCTTGTGGTTGATTGCCGCAGCCTTGCACGCTTCGAACTGCGCGGCATCCCGCCCATGGCCGCAGGTGCGGCGCGCATACGCGTGACCTTCACGGTCGATGCAGATGGCTTGCTAAGCGTGAACGCCAAAGAGCAGGTCAGCGGCGTGGAAGCCACCATCGACGTCAAGCCATCGTATGGTCTGAGTGATGACGAGATCGCCCGCATGCTGCAGGACAGTTTTTCAACCGCCCAGCAGGACATGCAGGCGAGGGCGCTGGCCGAGGCGCAAGTCGATGCCGACCGCATGCTGCTCGCTACTGGTAGCGCGCTGGAGGCCGATGCAGATTTGCTCAGCCCCAACGAACGCGCCCGCATCGACAGCCTCATGGTTGCGCTGGCCGACACCCGCGCCAACGGTGACGCTGCTGGCATTGAGGCGGCCACCAAAGCCCTGGCCGAGGGTACAGAAGCCTTCGCCGCAGAACGCATGAACAAGGGCATACAGAAAGCCCTGGCCGGCAAAAATATTGAATCTGTCTGATCAATCAGGCGAATAAAAAAGTACCACGATGCCCGTTATAAAAATCCTCCCCCATCCGGAATACTGCCCCAATGGTGCAGAGATCAAGGCGCCTGCGGGCACCTCCATCTGTGAAGCGCTGCTCGACAACAAGATCAACATCGAGCACGCCTGCGACATGAGCGCCGCCTGTACCACCTGCCATGTCGTCGTGCGTGAAGGTTTCAAATCACTCAACGAGCCCGACGAAACCGAGGAAGACCTGCTTGACCGTGCCTGGGGCCTGGAACCCAACTCGCGCCTGAGTTGCCAGGCCATCCTGGCTCAGGCTGACGTCACGGTCGAAATACCGAAGTACTCCATCAACCATGCGAAAGAGCTGCATTGAGATCTGTCGATCTTTAACAGGGAAATTGAAGAGGTCAGCGTTGAAAAATTGGAGGGCCTATCTCTACAATTATCCTGGTTCCTGGTCTCTTCGTGAAAGCTGTTTATGCGCCAAATCGTTCTGGATACTGAAACAACTGGTCTCTCCGCAGAAAACGGTGACCGCATCATTGAAATCGGCTGTGTCGAGTTGTTTGCACGCAAGCTGACGGGCAATAACAAGCACTTCTATCTGAATCCCGGCAGGGACAGTCATGAAGATGCGCTCAAGGTTCACGGCATCAGCAATGAGTTCCTGAAAGACAAACCGAAGTTTGCCGTCATTGCGGATGAACTCCTGGACTATTTGCGCGACGCCGAGATCATCATCCACAACGCGCCTTTTGATGTGAGCTTTCTCAACAAGGAGCTCGAACTCATAGGTCAGCAGCCCCTCAAACATTGTGTCGGCAAGATCACGGACAGCCTTGCAATGGCCAAGGAGATGTTTCCCGGCAAACGTAACTCACTGGACGCGCTGTGCGATCGTCTTGAAGTCGACAACTCGGGCCGTACCTTGCACGGTGCCTTGCTGGACGCCGAGTTGCTGGCCGATGTATACATCAACCTCACGCGCGGCCAGAATAGCCTGATGATGGAAGTCGGGGGTGCCGTACAGACGGATATCGCGGTGCCGTCCATAGACCTGAGCCAGTTCCAGTTGCCGCTGATTGTGGCAAACGAGCAGGAAACGGCCGAGCATGACAAGCTGATGGCCGATATTGACAAGGCCAGCAAGGGCAAGGCCATCTGGCTCGTGGCTGCCTCGCAATCGGCACTACCGGCCTGAAACAGCATATAATGCGAGGCTGACCGACAGGGAGATTAGCTCAGGGGTAGAGCACTGCATTCACACTGCAGGGGTCGCAAGTTCGAAACTTGCATCTCCCACCAGATTTTGAGACAGATGTTAAAAAAGCCAGATCATGTGATCTGGCTTTTTTGTTTCTGCAAGGGTTTGCTGGTTCTAGAGCACTTCACTTGCAAAGTCAGCCAACCTGGAGCGCTCGCCGCGTGCCAAGGTGATGTGCCCGCCATGCGGCCAGCCCTTGAATCGGTCAACGGCGTAAGTCATGCCGGATGAGCCCTCTGTGAGGTAGGGGGTATCAATCTGCGCCAGATTGCCCATACAAATGATTTTGGTACCTGGGCCGGCGCGCGTAATGAGGGTCTTCATCTGCTTGGGCGTCAGATTCTGGGCTTCATCAATGATGACGTACTTGTTCAAAAAGGTCCGGCCGCGCATGAAGTTCATGCTCTTGACCTTGATGCGCGAGCGGATCAGTTCGTTGGTGGCCGCACGGCCCCACTCGCCTGAACCGCTGTCGGTCTTGCCGAGCACTTCCAGGTTGTCGTCCAGTGCGCCCATCCACGGGCCCATTTTTTCTTCTTCAGTGCCAGGCAGGAAGCCGATGTCTTCGCCCACCGAAACGGTCGCACGGGTCATGATGATTTCCGTGTAGCGGCGGTCATCCAGCACCTGCGTCAAGCCGCTTGCGAGGGCCATCAGCGTTTTGCCGGTGCCGGCAGTGCCTGCCAGTGTGACGAAGTCAACTTCGGGGTCCATCAGCAGGTTCATTGCGAAGTTCTGCTCACGATTGCGTGTGGTGACGCCCCACACTGCGTTTTTGAGGTGCGTGTAGTCCTTGAGGGTTTTTAAAACCGCCGTCTTGGCGCGGATTTCGGTCACGCGTGCATAAAGCGGCGGTTCACCTGGTGCTTCAAAAAACACAAACTGATTGATCAGCAAGCTGCCCACAATAGGGCCGGTGATGCGGTAGAAAGTGTGGCTGCCTTGCTGCCAGCTTTCGATGGTTTTGCTCTGACGCGTCCAGAAGTCGGGCGGTAGAAGGAGGGCGCCCGAATAAAGCAGATCGCCGTCTTCAAGCACCTTGTCGTTCTGATAGTCCTCGGCGGCCAGGCCCAGTGCCCTGGCCTTGACGCGCATATTGATGTCTTTGGAGACCAATACGACTTCACGCGGTGCGTATTCCTTGCGCAGCGCTTCAACGACGCCAAGAATCTGGTTGTCTGCCTTGCCTTGCGGCAAGCTGGTGGGCAGGCTGTAGTCGAGCGGCTTGGTCTGAAAGAACAGGCAACCGCCGGCCTCGGTGTGCCCCGTCGTGCTGAGCTTCAGGCCCTTGGCGATGTCGGCGTCTTTGGCGCCGGCCAGCGCGTCAAGAGAGCGGCTGGTCTGGCGGGCATTGCGGGCGACTTCCGTCATCCCCTTTTTGTTGCTGTCCAGCTCTTCGAGCACGATCATGGGCAGGAAGATGTCATGTTCCTCAAAGCGGAACAGGCACATCGGGTCGTGCATCAGGACATTGGTATCCAGAACGAACAGTTTGGTCGGCCCTGTGTGTTTCGGCTTCTTCGCCTTGGCTGGCTGAGGTGCCGGCGGGGTGTCGCGCTTGTAGCTGGCTATGCCTGACTTGCTGTTGGTCGCGGCTTCCTTTCCCTTGAAGGCCGCCGGATGGTCACCGCCGCCCGCGGCGCGGTTGTCAAACAAATCGAGTACGGGGGGCCTTTGCGAGGCTTCAGAGTTTTCGGTGCTGCGGGCCGTCTTGGAGGGTGAACGGGCTGGCGCGTCCAGCGCATCGGTGGAGAGGAGGGCGGCACGTTTTGTCGGGGCGGGAGGCAAGGGCATGCGTATAACTCTCCAGAAGAGGATTCAAAAAGTGAAAAAGCCGCCTTGAAACCAGGGCGGCTTTTTCTGTGAGCACGGTCGTGAAACTCAACTGCATGGCTTCATTATGCACAACTCAAGTGACACGGCAATTCAATCCTGCCAGCTACTGTTGCGCAACGGCCTCAGGTCTTCAGGCTGTTTTTTTCAGCGCTTTCACGGCTTTGAGGACGTCATCCACGTGGCCAGGCACCTTGAGGCCGCGCCATTCCTCTTTCAGTGTGCCATCAGCACCGATCAGGAAGGTGCTGCGCTCTATGCCCTTGACCTTCTTGCCGTACATGATCTTGTTCTTGACCACGCCGAACATGTGGCACATTTTTTCTTCGGTGTCGGCGATCAGCTCGAAAGGCAATTCAAGCTTGGCCTTGAATTCATCATGCGATTTCATGTTGTCGCGGGAGACGCCAAACACGGTGGCACCGGCTTTTACGAAATCCTTGTAGCGGTCCCTGAACTGCATGGCTTCGGTGGTGCAACCGGGCGTATTGTCTTTGGGGTAGAAGTACAGGACAACGACTTTGCCCATGTGTGACTGGTTGGAAACCTTGACGCCGCTGGTGGCGTTCGCTTCAAATTCGGGGAGGAGTTTATTGACGACGACTGCCATACTGTGTAGACCCTGACGAAAGTGGTTGTAATTAGCCGCGGCGCCAATCCATTGCATGGATACTGGCGCAACCCTACATTTTACCCTGAAAGGGTCTTATTTTTAGTCCGCAGTTTCAATCAGCAGGGCGGCAATCACCTGCCGCCCCTCGCCTGCAAGGATGTTGTAGGTGCGGCATGCGGCCAGGGTGTCCATGGTTTCCATGCCGATTCGCTTTTGTATCAGGGCCCGTGCAAAGCCGGGTGGCGGAAAACGAAGGCGCGTGCCGCTGCCGAAAATAACCAGTTCAGGTTGTGTTTCTGCCAGAAGTGCGAAATGCGCCTCCGTGAGGTCTTCAAAGCTTGAGCACTTCCAGTCGAACTTTTCGCCACGCGATCCGATCACGATGCTGTACTCGATTTTCTCGGCGACGCCGTTGCTGCCCAGTCCTACCCAGCCGGGCCCATAACCGAGGATGGACTGGACATCAAGTCGGTCAGGTTGGAGTTTCATGTGGAGGGTGTGTTGTCGGCTTGGTGCAAAGGGGGGTGCAAACACTGGTTTTCCAGTGAAAACAGGTGCTTTATGTGGTCAAATTATAGATTCCGCCTGATTTTTCCTGCAGCAGGGGCCTTCTGTGCACCCGTTGCGGGCAGGGTTGATGTTTCGCACCAGTTCCTATCCAGAAAAAACGCATGAAACCGATTACCAAATCTGCCAAGCTTGCCAATGTGCTTTATGACATACGCGGTCCCATCATGGACGCGGCCAAGCAAATGGAAGAAGAGGGCCAGAAGCTCATCAAGCTGAACCTGGGCAATCTGGCGGTGTTTGGCTTTGATGCACCAGAAGAAGTCCAGCAGGACATGATCCGCAACCTGCCGGCGTCGGCGGGCTATTCGGACAGCAAGGGCATTTTTGCCGCGCGCAAGGCTGTCATGCATGAAACCCAGAAGCAGGGCATCCAGGGCGTGATGCTGGACGACATTTACCTGGGCAATGGTGCCAGCGAACTGATTGCCATGGCCACCAATGCGCTGCTGGACGACGGTGATGAGCTTTTGCTGCCCGCACCCGACTACCCCTTATGGACGGCTTCGACCAGTCTCTCGGGCGGTACACCGGTGCATTACCTGTGCGACGAGACCAATAACTGGATGCCCGACCCCAAAGACATCCGCGCCCGCATCACCCCGAAAACCAAGGCTATCGTCGTCATCAACCCGAATAACCCGACGGGCGTTCTTTACTCCGACGAGTTGCTCAAGGAGATCGTTCAGATTGCACGTGAACACGAGTTGGTCATCCTGGCTGACGAGGTGTATGACAAGGTGCTGTACGACGGCATCAGGCACACCGCCATTGCCAGTCTGTCAACAGACGTGCTGACACTGACTTTCAACTCGCTTTCAAAGAGTTACAGGTCTTGCGGTTATCGCGCTGGCTGGCTGGTCGTGTCAGGCCCGAAAAAACAGGCGAAGGATTACATCGAAGGCCTGAACATGCTGGCCAACATGAAGCTCTGCTCCAATGTGCCGGGTCAGTGGGCCATTCAGACCGCGCTGGGCGGTTACCAGAGCATCAACGACCTGACCCGCGAAGGCGGTCGCCTCAGGCGCCAGCGTGACCTGGCTTACGAGCTGATCACGGCGATTCCCGGCGTGACATGCGTCAAGCCACAGGCTGCGCTTTACATGTTCCCCAGACTCGATCCCAAGGTCTACCCGATCAAGGATGATCGCCAGTTCTTTCTTGAACTGCTCAAGGAAACCAAAGTCATGCTGGTCCAGGGCACAGGCTTTAACTGGCCCAACCCCGACCACTTCCGCATCGTGTTTCTGCCGCATGAGGAAGATCTGCGCGAAGCCATTAACCGGATTGCAAAGTTTCTTGAAAACTACCGCAAGACCCATCCCGTCGCCTGATCTTCCAGTCTGGCCGGGTAGTGAAATAAAAAATAGCGTGTTCTGAAAGCGAAACGAAAGTGACGAGTTTGAAATCAATCAAGGTAGGCCTTCTGGGCATTGGTACCGTGGGCAGCGGTGTGTTTAACGTTTTGCAGCGCAACCAGAGTGAAATTTTGCGCCGCGCTGGCCGCGGTATCGAGATCGCCATGGTGGCCGACCTGGACACTGCACGTGCGCAGGCTGCGGTTGGCAAGGACGTGCAGGTCGTGGCCGATGCGCGCGCCGTGATTGCCAACCCCGACATCGATATCGTGGTCGAGCTGATTGGCGGCTACGGTATTGCCAAACAGCTGGTGCTTGAAGCGATTGAGGCCGGCAAACATGTGGTGACGGCCAACAAGGCCCTGCTCGCCGTACATGGCACCGAGATTTTTGCCGCGGCCAATCGCAAGGGCGTGATGGTCGCATTTGAAGCGGCTGTGGCGGGCGGTATTCCCATCATCAAGTCACTGCGCGAAGGCCTGACGGCCAACCGCATTGAATGGATTGCCGGCATCATCAACGGTACGACCAATTTCATCCTGAGCGAAATGCGTGACAAGGGCTCTGACTTCGATGTGGTGCTGAAAGAAGCGCAGCGCCTGGGTTACGCCGAAGCCGATCCCACCTTCGACATTGAGGGCGTGGACGCCGCGCACAAGGCCTCGCTGATGTCGGCTATTGCATTTGGCG
>JAZKCB010000047.1:0-16657 GCA_040388335.1 Pseudomonadota bacterium
GTGCGTTTTCACCAGGACGTGACGCTGTCTGAAGTGATGGCGCTGTCGGCCTGGATGTCGGTGAAGAACGCTGCCGTCAATGTGCCTTACGGCGGTGCCAAGGGCGGCATTCGCGTCGATCCCAGGAAGCTGTCGCGCGGCGAGCTGGAGCGCATGACGCGCCGCTACACCAGCGAGATCGGCATCATCATCGGCCCCAACAAGGACATCCCCGCCCCCGACGTCAACACCAACGACCAGATCATGGCGTGGATGATGGACACCTACTCGATGAACACCGGCTCCACCTCGACCGGCGTGGTCACCGGCAAGCCGGTCGACCTGGGCGGCTCGCTTGGCCGTCGTGAAGCTACGGGGCGTGGCGTCTTCACCGTGGGCGTCGAAGCCGCCCATCACATCGGTATGGAAATCTCGGGCGCTCGCGTCGCCGTACAGGGCTTCGGCAACGTCGGCGGCGTGGCGGGCAAGCTGTTTGCAGAAGCCGGCGCAAAAATCGTTGCCGTGCAGGACCACGGCGGCACCATCTACCGCGAAGCCGGGCTGGATGTGCCCTCACTCCTTAAACACGTCGAAGAAAACGGCAGCGTGGGCGGCTTCCCTGAAGCCGAAGTGATTGCCAACGACAAGTTCTGGGATGTCGACTGCGACATCCTCATCCCCGCCGCACTTGAGCAGCAGATCAACGCCAGCAACGCAGGCCGCATCAAGGCAAAAATGATCATTGAAGGCGCCAACGGCCCGACGACACCGGCGGCCGACGACATCCTGCAGGAGCGCAACATCCTCGTGCTGCCCGACGTGATCGCCAACGCCGGCGGCGTGACCGTCAGCTACTTTGAATGGGTCCAGGATTTCTCCAGCTTCTTCTGGGACGAAGACGAGATCAACGCCCGCCTGGTCAAGATCATGAAGCACGCCTTTGCAGCCGTTTGGGCCGTGTCGCAAGACCAGAAAGTCAGCCTGCGTACCGCAACGTTTATCGTCGCCTGCAAACGCATCCTGCACACGCGCGAACTGCGCGGTCTGTACCCCTGAGCCGCGCGGGCGCGCCTGCTGGTTACTATTATTTTGATAGCTGCTAACGCCTGTATTCATTGGCCTGAAGGCCGATTTGATGCCTGAAATCGGCCATTTTGGGCTGTTTGGAAGGCCTTGGGAAGGCTGAAACAGCCCTTGCGGCCCCAAAAGTTAATATACAGCTTAACTTTTGAGGGTTTTTTAACGTACACATTAAAAATTGCCCTGAATGCCAAAGCCCCTGCACGGGATGCGAAATGCTGATTCTGTGAAGATCAGACCCTGATTTCGGCGGGTTGAACGCTGGAAAGCCGGGAGACCCAAGCCAATGACCGCCCCTCACCAAACAGGATTTTGCGATGCAAACTGACGAACGCTGCTGTGGAACCGGGACCTGCCTGATTGATGCCCAAGGGGTATGCTGGTGCGGGCAACGGTGGGATGGCGTGAAGATGTGCGGCCTGGAAAGTGCAGGCGCAACCTCAGGCGCGCCCGAGCTGGTTCAGGCTGAAAAAGAAACGGCTCCAGAATGAATGCTTCCACTACTCCCGATCCGTCAGCGTCTGCAAAGTTGCTCGGATATGGCGGACTGATTCCGTTCGTATTGCTGGCGTTCGGCGCATGGTTTGCACCCGCCGACTGGCACCCTTACATCGGGTTTGCGCTCTTGGGGTACGGCGCAACGATTGCCAGCTTCCTCGGTGCCATTCACTGGGGCCTGGCGATGCGCGATGAGGCCGCACAGTCGAGGCAGTCTCTGCTTGTTTTGGGTTGGGGCGTTGTCCCCAGCCTGATCGCCTGGATTGCGCTCATGGTGGGGCTTGTTGCGGGCAGCGCAAACGCGCTGTTCGTGATTGCCGCCCTGCTGTGGGTGTGCTTCGCGGTTGATCGCCGGGTGTACCCGCACTTCAACGTGCAAGCCTGGCTACCCCTGCGGTTTGCATTGACCCTGGTGGCCAGCGTCTGCTGCGTGGCAGGCGCATGGGGCATGTTGCGCTGACAAGCTGCCTCAAGCGGTGATGACGGTTCACCAGGGGATGTCGTTTCCCTGGTAGTCGACAAACTGAGCCCCACGGCGCGGTTGCAAACCTTTCAAGGCAGCCAGCATGCCGTCCACCGATTCACGCGGCTCCAGCAAATGAGCCACGCCTGCCGAAAACGGCTGCGAAAGTTTTGAACGCACGGTGCCCGGCTGCAAGGCGACCACCCTCAGGTCAGCATTCTTGCGTTGCAGCTCGATCGCCGCGGTCTGCAGCAGCATGTTCAGCGCCGCCTTGGCTGCGCGGTAGCCATACCAGCCGCCCTTCTGGTTGTCGGTGATGCTTCCCACGCGGGCTGAAAGCTTGGCGTAGATGTTGGGGCCGGGCGCCAGCAAGGGTGCGAAATGGCGGAGCACCATCAGCGGGCCGATGGCGTTGATCTCAAAAGATCTGGCCATGACTTCCGGCCTCACAGCGGCAAGTGATTTCTCCGGGCCCACGCCGTCGATGCTCAAGGCTCCGGTCGCGTCGACCATGAACTGGTAGGGGCCGCCAGCCTGGCTGGCCACAACCTGCGCCGCCAGACCGCCCGGATCCAGCAGGTCAAAACCGGCGCCGTGCGCGCGCGATAGGACCTCCACATGGACGCAGCGCACGTCGTCCTGCAACGCATCCACAAAGGCGCCACCGATGGCACCGCTCGCGCCAATCACCAGCGCACGGTAGTCATGATCAAAAAGGGAGGTCATGGTCCCGGACGCTATGACTGCGCTGCGTTCTCAACCTTTTTTCACCCAGGCCGTGCACCAGCCCCTGGCCGAGACCTGCTTGCCTGCAAACAGGGGGCAGGCACCCGCCGCAGCACCGCCAGCCCCCTGGAACAAGGCGCAGCTGCTGCAAGCCTGGCCCGCCGCATACTTCGGCTGCTTGGCCTTGTCGACCTTGGTCGCGTCTGCTTTGTAGCCCAGCGCCGCTGCCTGGGCATCGGTCTCAAGCACCATGGCTTGTGCTCTGGCCTGCAGGGTGGCGGCTGCGGCCGCGCATCCGGCAACGGCTTGAAGCACAAACATGCGGCGGTTGCCGGAAAGCAAATCGGTCCTGGTTTTCATCATCATGGGCTCTCGGGGTTGTGTCGGCTTGTGCCGGGTCAGGAATTCAGGCTTGTTAAGCAGTGCTTTTCTTTTCAACGTCTTAAATCTACCATTTACGCCAAATAAATCTACTCATTAAATTAAATATTCAAATTAAACTACTCAATACCTATTCAGATAGCCATGTCATGATCAATTCAAAGACCAATCCTCCCGGAACCGCACACCGCATAGGTGCCGTGTCCGCACTCAGCGGCGTACCCGTGCCGACGCTGCGCGTGTGGGAGGTTCGTTATGCTACTTTCAGCCCGCGCATGACAGAAGGCCGGCAAAGGCTGTACAGCGACGACGACGTGTTGCGCGCAACGCTGCTCAAGCGCCTGACCGAACAGGGACACGCCATCAGCAGGATTGCCCATCACAACACCGCCGAGCTGAACGCCCTTTTGCAGCAACAAAATGCAAGCCAGGGCCGCGCCGATTCACGGCAGGCAGAACATGCGGCCGTGAATGCCGCAGTGGTCGGGCTGGGTCTGGCGGCGCGCCTGGCTTCAAAAAAATTCAGGCAGATTTTTTCTGCCAGCGTCATCAACGTGACCGGCATCTTTCCAGACCTCGACGCTGCGCTGGAGACACCGCTGGCAACGCCGCCGCAATTTCTGCTCGTGTATGTGAACTCCCTGCATGTCCTTGTCGAAGTCGCGCTGCATCGCCTGATAGCGGGGTGCAATTTCCCGCAGGTCATCGTGCTCTACCGCTTCGGGCAGGAGCAGGTGGTTCAATCCATGAAGCGGTCGGGCATGGTGGTCCGCAGGGAGCCCGTGTCCGACCATGAGCTGGCCGACCTCATCGCTTCATCGCTGCTGATCGACGCGCCCAAAGCCATGGGCCAGGGCGGTCTGGCCACCGTCATTCCGCCACGCAGGTACGACGACGCCACCCTGGCGCGCATGGCTGCCATTTCAACCGACGTGCTGTGCGAGTGCCCGCGGCATGTCGCAGAAATCATCGCCCAACTCGTCAGCTTTGAGCAGTACAGCCAGGAGTGCCTGAACAAAAGCACCGAAGACGCCCACCTGCATGCCTACCTGCATTCAGTGTCAGGCTCGGCCCGCGCGCTGTTTGAGCATGCCCTGCAAAAAGTGGCCGAGCATGAAGGCCTGGTGCTTGCAGGGGATGAATGAAACGCAAGCGCAAAGCGATGCTCGCCAACCCCTACTTGACGCGATATATCGCGCAGAGTTTGTTGCCATCCGGGTCGCGCACATAGGCCAGATGCATGTTGCCGCCGCGCAGGCCCGGAGCCTCTTCAATGGACTTGCCGCCAAACTTCACGGCAACATCATGAAACGCCTGCACCTGCTCGGGCGAGTCGCATTTGAAACCGATGGTGCCCCCATTGGCATGAGTCGCCACTTCGCCGTCGATGGGCTCGGACACACAAAACGTGCTGCCGTTGTGCCGATAGAAAAGCCGCGTGTGCCCGGAAGGTGCAAGGTTGCGATGCGGCTCACCTGCGCCCAGCGTTCCGAGAACGGCGTCGTAAAAGAGTTTCGAGCGCTCAATGTCATTTGAGCCGACGACGACGTGATTCAGCATTTTTAATATTCCTTTTTTTGGGGATTTTTACAAAGTCGGTGTGAGACACACTTTATCCGCACGGGCTAACGTTGAAGATAAGCGGCGTGTCGAAGGTGCGTCCGCCTGATGGACGGGTTAGCCAGCATCCGGGACGTACAACGCCTGTAGTTCGCGCATGGACCTGATGAAGCTTTTTATGTGCTTCAAGCAAACAGTCCCCAGCCTCTGGTTTGTGCCAGAAGGCGGCGGCGGGGGCAACATTGATCTCTGGATGTCCCGCTCGCTTGAAACGCTATGAATTACATAGCTTCTCACGCCCGTATCTATTGGCCTGAAGGCTTAAAAAATCTTCAAAAATGACCTCGAAACGACTAAAAATGCACTTTGGAGGTGGGATTTTGGATCAGAATGTGGGTGCAAACACCCCGAACGCAAAAATGAGTCACAAATAACTCATTAAGCCCATAATCCACCTTGCATGAAGCATTATCTTGGCCGCGCTAAAACTGGCAGAGCGCTACCCTCCGGAGCGGCCAACCCAAAACGCTATTGCAGCGTCTCTTTGACCGCAGCAGGCATGGGCAGCGGCATGACCTCAATGCCCTCTTCCAGCAGCTCCACCGTTTCTTTCATGCTGGCCTGGCCGCGGATGTTGCGGGCTTCTGTGTCGCCATAATGCATGCGGCGGGCTTCGTCGGCGAAGCGTTCGCCGACGTCTTCGGTGTTGGCCACGACGTGACGCAGGGCCTTGAGGAAGGCTGCCTGCGCTGCGGGGTTCATGACGTTGTTGGCTTCTGCCTGGGCCGGTGCAAGCGCTGTAGACTCTGGCGCGGCAGGCGCCGAATCAGATACAGCGCTGGACACTGCTGGGGTCGCTGAATAGCCACCGAGATTCAGGCGCGGGGCACTAGGCATCTTTTGCACGGCCTTGTCGGCGCACATGGGGCATTCGACCAGGCCGC
The DNA here is from genome assembly GCA_040388335.1 of Pseudomonadota bacterium. Taxonomy (GTDB): domain Bacteria; phylum Pseudomonadota; class Gammaproteobacteria; order Burkholderiales; family Burkholderiaceae_C; genus Polaromonas. The sequence goes on from JAZKCB010000047.1 coordinate 5,632, forward strand.
GTGAGAGCTGGCTCTGGAAGTCGTCTTCAGACCCGAACCAGCCTTCAAATGAATGCTGCTGGGCGCACTGGAGATTGAGGACCTTCATTTGGCGATTATCTGCAAACGATCAGGGAGCCGGGGTTTGCCAGTCCAATGACCATGCACCAGACAGCACGTTCTGCAGCCAGAGCATGCCGGTCAGGGTTTTGGCATCGGTGACCTGGCCGTCGCGGCACCAGTCTGACAGCTCGTCTGGCGTGGCAGTGAAGACTTCGAGAAACTCGCCTGCGTCAAGCTTGCGCTCGCCTGTGACCATGCCGCGTGCAAACCAGATGTCGATGAACTCGGTGGAATAGGAAATCACCGGGTGCAGTACCCCAGCCTTGGCCCACTCGGTAGCGGTGTAGCCGGTTTCTTCAAACAGTTCGCGCCTGGCGCAGGCCAGCGAAGCCTCACCTTCATCAAGCTTGCCGGCCGGGAACTCGATCATCACCCGGTGCATGGGGTAACGGTACTGGCGTTCGAGCAGCACGCGGCCGTCATCCAGCAGTGCAATCACCATCACTGCGCCAGGGTGGACGATGTATTCGCGTGTGGTTTCGGTGGCATCGGGCAAGCGCACGGTGTCGCGAAACGCATGAAGGAAACGCCCTTTGAGGATTTCCGTCGAGGCGATGGCGGTTTCGGTGAGGTGTGCGTCGTCCATGCTGCGAGCGCCGGCGTTCAATGGCGGTGTTTGAACAGATAGCGGTAGGTAAAACCGGGAAACGCAAAGGTAATGAACAGTGCGCCGGTGATGGCGTAGAACTCCCAGCCCTGTGGCGCGATCTGACCGGCACTTTGTTCCAGAAACAGGCCAAGACCACCAGCGACGAAGTACCAGACCACCAGCTCGCCAAAACGAATGGCGAGGTTCTTGGGGGACCTGAGCACGAGCACTGCGAACAGGCGGTTGCTGATAAATGGAAGGTTGGCAGCCAGCAAGGCAACCAATAGCACCACCCATACCGATGCAGTCTGGGTCATCAGCTGCCGAGAGTCTTGACGATGCTGCTGATGGACTGCGCGCACAGCGTCATCAGGCCGCCCGGCATGATGCCGAGGATCAGGATGAGCGCGCCGTTGATGGACAGCACCACGCGCACATCGGAAGGCGCATCAATGGGCTGGGTGTTGGCGCCCTGCGGTGCATCAAAGTACATGACCTTGACGACGCGCAGGTAGTAGAAGGCACCAATCAGCGACATCATGACGGCAAAGACGGCGAGCACCATGTAGCTGGTAAGGCCGGATGAAATCAAAGCCTGCAACACGGACAGCTTGGCGTAAAAACCGACCAGCGGCGGCAGGCCGGCCAGCGAGAACATGCAGATTGCCATGACACCGGCGTACAGCGGGCTGCGCTGGTTGAGGCCGGCGAGGTCAGCGATTTCTTCAGACTCGTGCCCAGCCCTTGCGAGCAGCATGACCACGCCGAAAGCACCCAGCGTTGTCAGCACATAGGTGATGGCATAGAACATCGAGGCGCTGTAGGCCGACTCACTGTTGAGCTGGTTGCCGTTGACCACGCCGGACATCAGGCCGAGCAGCAAAAAACCCATTTGTGAAATGGTTGAGAACGCCAGCATGCGCTTGAGGTTTGACTGCGCGACGGCTGCAAGGTTGCCGACCAGCAATGAGCCGATCGCCATGAGCGCCAGCATCTGCTGCCAGTCAATGGCCAGCGGCAACATGCCTTCAACCAGCAGGCGAATGCAGATGGCGAAAGCGGCCAGCTGCGGCGCAGCACCGATCAGCAGGGTGATGGCCGTAGGCGCGCCCTGATAAACGTCGGGCAGCCACATATGGAATGGCACGGCACCGAGCTTGAAAGCCAGGCCGGCGACGATGAACACCAGGCCGAAGATCAGCACCTGGTGCTTGACCTGGCGGCTGGCGATGGCGTTGAACACGTCGTTGACATTGAGTGAGCCGGTTGCGCCGTAGAGCATCGACAGGCCGTATAGCAAAAAGCCCGAGGCCAATGCGCCCAGCACAAAGTACTTCATGGCAGCTTCAGTGGCGGTGGCGTTGTCGCGGCGCAGCGCAACAAGGGCGTAGCTGCAAAGCGTCATCAGCTCCAGGCCCATGTAGAGCACCAGGAAGTTGTGGCCGGAGATCATCACAAAGATGCCCAGCAGGGCAAAAAGGCCGAGCGTGAAGAACTCGCCACCGCGCAGCATGTCGCGGCTTGCCGCGTAGGGCCGGCCATAGACAAAGGTGACCATCAGCGCCAGGCTGGCAAAACACTTGAGCCAACCGCCCATCGGGTCAACCACCACCATGCGGCCAAAGCCGTAAAACGTTTCGCCGCCAATCGCGTAGGCGGCTTCCATCGCCGCAACAACCGCGAGTGTGATGAGTGTGAGAACGTAGGTAGCCGTGCGTTGCGGCGACTTGACGCCAAGGTCAATCAGCGCAATCACGCAGCCCATGACCAGGAGGATGATTTCCGGGTAAACCGAGATCCAGGAGAGTTTGTCAATCATGGCGTTGTCTGGATTATTTCAGTTTCGACGTGGCGACATGCTTGAGCAGGTCAGCCACGGACGTGTTCATGACATCGGTAAAAGGTTTCGGATAAATGCCCATATAGAGCACGGCAATCGCCAGCATGGACAGCATCAAAAACTCACGTGCGTTGATGTCGGCCAGGCCTTTGACGTCATCATTGGTCACAGGACCGAGGTAGACGCGCTTGAACATCCACAGCGTGTAGGCAGCGCCGAAGATCAGCGCGGTGGCCGATGCCAGGCCAACCCAGAAGTTGAACTTGACCGCACCCAGAATGACCATCCATTCGCCAACAAAACCGGCGGTGGCCGGCAGACCGCAATTGGCCATGGCGAACAGCAGCGCAAACGCAGCAAACTTGGGCATGGTGTTGACCACACCGCCGTAGCTGGCGATCTCACGTGAATGCACGCGGTCATAAAGAACGCCGATGCAGAGGAACATGGCACCCGACACAAAACCGTGGGCAATCATCTGCACAATGCCACCGGACACGCCGAGGTCATTGAAGATGAAAAAACCCAGCGTCACAAAACCCATGTGCGCGACGGATGAATAGGCCACCAGCTTTTTCATGTCCTGCTGCACCATGGCCACCAGGCCAACGTAAATTACTGCGGTCAGCGACAGCGCAATCATCAGCCAGGCCCACTCACGTGATGCATCAGGCGCAATCGGCAACGAGAAACGCAGGAAGCCGTAGGCACCCAGCTTCAGCATGATGGCGGCCAGCACGGCAGAACCGCCAGTCGGCGCTTCAACGTGCACATCGGGCAGCCAGGTATGCACAGGCCACATCGGCACCTTGACGGCAAAGGCCGCAAAGAAAGCGAAGAACAGCAGGGTCTGGATGGTGCTGCCCAGCGGCAACTTGTGCCAGACCAGGATGTCAAAGCTGCCGCCCGACTTGTTGTACAGGAAGATCAGCGCGACCAGCATGAGCAGCGAGCCAAGCAGCGTGTACAGAAAGAATTTGAAAGCCGCGTAAATCTTGTTCGGACCGCCCCAGACGCCAATGATGAGGTACATCGGGATCAGGGTGGCTTCAAAGAATACATAGAACAGCAGGCCGTCGAGCGCGGTGAAAACGCCGATCATCAGGCCGCTCAGAATCAGGAACGCCGCCATGTACTGGTTCACGCGCGTGGTGATGGCTTCCCAGCTGGCGATGATGACCACCACGTTGATGAAAGCCGTCAGCAAAACAAACCACAGCGAGATGCCATCAACACCCAGCGAGTAGTTGACGTTGAAGCGTTCTATCCAGCTGGTCTTTTCAACAAACTGCATGGCCGACGTGCCAAGCTTGAAGCCGTCGTACAAAGGCAGGGTCACCAGAAAGCTGACGACAGCGCCTATCAGTGCAATCCAGCGCACGCTTTTTGCCTGGTCGTCGCGACCAAGCGCCAGCAGGATGACGCCGAAAATGATTGGCGTCCAGATGGCAAGGCTCAACAAACCCATTTTTGTTCTTCCTTGTTCTTATTTATTGAGCCAGACGAAATACGTCATCAGCACAAACACGCCGATGATCATCCCGAAGGCGTAGTGATAGATGTAGCCGGACTGAAGGCGGCGCACGATGCTGGAGACCCAGCCCACAACCTTCCACGAGCCGTTGACAAACAGGCCGTCGATCAGCTTCTGGTCGCCGCCCTTCCACAGGCCCATCCCGAGCATGCGCGCGCCACGGGCGAGGACGTTTTCATTGAACCAGTCGAGGTAGTACTTGTTTTCAAGCAGGGTGTAGATCGGCATCATGTTGCGCTTGATGGCTGCAGGCAGCGCCGGGTTGACCATGTACATGTAGTACGACAGCGCCACGCCAGACAGTGCCAGCCAGAACGGTGCGGTCATCAGGCCGTGCAGGGCCATTTGCGCGGGGCCGTGGAATATCTTGGCCAGCTCTTCCATGGCTGGATGTTTTTCAAGGTTGACGAAAATCGCGTCCTTGAAGAATTCGCCAAACAGCATGGGCTGAATGGTCATGAAACCAATCACCACCGACGGAATGGCCAGCAGGATCAGCGGCACGGTGACGACCCAGGGTGACTCATGCGGGTCATGGTGCTCGGCATGGGCATGGTCATCATGCGCGCCATGATGGTCGTCATGATGCGCATCCGGGTTCTGGTCGTAACGCTCCTTGCCATGGAAGACAAGAAAGTACAAACGGAAGGAGTAGAAGGCCGTGATGAACACACCCGCCAGCACGGCGAAGTAGGCAAAGCCTGCACCCGCGAGGTGGCTCTCATGCACGGCTTCGATGATGCTGTCCTTCGAATAGAAACCGGCAAACAGCGGCGTGCCGATCAGGGCGAGTGAACCCAGCAGCGAGGTGATCCAGGTAATCGGCATGTACTTGCGCACGCCGCCCATCCAGCGGATGTCCTGGTTGTGGTGCATGCCGATGATCACCGAGCCCGCACCGAGGAACAGCAGCGCCTTGAAGAAGGCGTGCGTCATCAGGTGGAACACGGCGACCGAGTAAGCAGATGCACCGAGCGCGACCGTCATGTAGCCGAGCTGCGAGAGCGTCGAATAGGCGACCACACGCTTGATATCGTTCTGGATGATGCCGAGAAAGCCCATGAACAGCGCGGTGATGGCGCCTATGATCATGATGAAGCTGAGTGCGGTGTCGCTGAGTTCAAACAGCGGCGACATGCGCGCCACCATGAAGATGCCGGCCGTCACCATGGTCGCGGCGTGGATCAGCGCAGAAATCGGCGTTGGGCCTTCCATCGAATCAGGCAGCCAGACATGCAACGGGAACTGCGCCGACTTGCCCATCGCACCGATGAAAAGGCAGATGCAGATGACGGTGACCAGCATCCAGGTGGTGCCGGGCAGGTTCAGTTTGGCGAGGTCTCCCGCCTTGGCAAACGCTTCGCCATAGTTCAGCGTGCCGGCGTAAGCCGCAATCAGGCCAATACCGAGGATGAAACCAAAGTCACCCACGCGGTTGACCAGGAAGGCCTTCATGTTGGCGAAGATGGCGGTCGGCTTGTTGAAGTAAAACCCGATCAGCAGGTAAGACACGAGGCCCACGGCTTCCCAGCCGAAGAAGAGCTGCAGCATGTTGTTGCTCATGACCAGCATCAACATCGCAAAGGTGAACAGCGAGATATAGCCGAAGAAGCGGTTGTAGCCCTCTTCCTCTTCCATGTAGCCGATGGTGTAGATGTGAACCATGAGGGACACAAAGGTCACCACACACATCATCATCGCCGTCAGGCCGTCAACCAGAAAGCCGACTTCCATCTTGAGGCTGCCGACAGTCATCCAGGTGTAGAGCGTCTCGTTGAAGCGTGCGCCGTCGATGGCCACACTTTTGAGCGTCATCGCGGACAGGATGAAGGCGATCAGCACGCCGATGATGGTCAGCGAATGTGAAAGACGACGGCCCAGCAGGTTGCCGCCGAAAGCTGTACCGAAAACGCCGGCAATGATGGCGCCGGCCAGCGGTGCAAGGGGAACGGCCAGCAGGGTTGCGGCAGAGAGAGTTTGGCTCATGTCTGTTTAGCCTTGCAGCGTGTTGAGTTCATCGACGTTGATGCTGGACTTGTTACGGAACAAGAGCACCAGGATGGCGAGACCAATGGCCGATTCGGCCGCTGCGACGGTCAGGATAAAGAACACAAACACCTGGCCGGCCATGTCGTTGAGGTAATAAGAGAAGGCGACGAAGTTCATGTTGACGGCGAGCAGCATGAGCTCGATCGCCATCAGCAGAACAATCAGGTTCTTGCGGTTCAGGAAGATGCCGATCACCGACAGCGCAAACAGCATCGCGCCGAGGGAAAGAAAATGTCCGAGGGTGAGTGTCATGCTTGTTTATCCTCAGCAGCGGGAACGACTGGCGCTGCAGGCACCACCGATTTCATCTTGACCAGGCTGACGCGGTCGGTGCTCTTGACACGAATCTGGTCAGACGGGTTCTGGTATTTGGAGTCCTTGCGCTCGCGCAGGGTCAATGCAATCGCGGCAATGATGGCCACCAGCAGAATGACCGCAGCGATCTCCAGTGGGTAGAGATATTCGGAATACAGCAACTTGCCCAGCTCTTTGGTGTTCGACACCTGAGCGCCGATCTGGCCCGCTGCAGAAGCTGCAGATTTGGGGGGCTCCCGAAAGCCGCCCATCAGCACATAGGACATCTCCAGGGCAATGACGGCGCCTACGCTTCCGGCCAGCGGGAAATGCCGCCAGAAACCCTTGCGTACGCCATCAAGGTTGATGTCCAGCATCATCACGACGAAGAGGAAAAGTACCATGACGGCACCAACATAAACGAGCACCAGCGTGATGGCCAGAAACTCGGCCTTCAGCAGGATCCAGACGGCCGATGCCTGGAAGAATGCGAGCACCAGAAACAGCGCGGCATGCACGGGGTTGCGTGCTGTGATCACGCGAAATGCTGCAAACAGCAATATCGCAGAGAAGACATAAAAGAGACCTGTTTTGGCGTCCATGTTTTGTCGGATTCTTTCTTGTAACTGGGAGGCGACGCTTAACGGAACTTCGCATCGGCTGCGCGATTGGCAGCGATCTCGGTTTCGTAACGGTCGCCAACGGCCAGCAGCATCTCTTTGGTGAAGTACAGGTCGCCACGCTTTTCGCCGTGGTATTCAAAAATATGCGTCTCGACGATGGAATCGACGGGGCAGCTCTCCTCGCAGAAGCCGCAAAAAATGCACTTGGTCAGGTCGATGTCATAACGCGAGGTGCGGCGGCTGCCATCTTCACGCACGTCTGACTCGATGGTGATAGCCATGGCCGGGCAGACTGCTTCGCAGAGTTTGCAGGCGATGCAGCGCTCTTCACCGTTTTCATAACGGCGAAGCGCATGCAGGCCGCGAAAGCGCGGGCTCATGGGCGTCTTTTCTTCGGGGAACTGGACCGTGATCTTGCGGCGAAACATGTACTTGCCGGTCAGGGCCATGCCCTTGAACAGCTCGGTGAGCATGAAGCTCGATGCGAAGTCTTTGAATGATGCTACTGCACTCATGATGGTGTCTTGCCGAAGCTGATAAGAGGTTTCAAAGAAGGACAGTCAATTTCCCGACGGGCCGCCCCTAGGGAAATTAGCCCCATGAGGGGGCAGAGAGCTACACAAAGTGAGCGAACGTGGGGGCTCATAGCTCTTATTTCCAGATGTTGTAGGGGGTCTGCATCCAGGCCCCAACGACCACCAGCCAGACCAGGGTCACAGGTATAAAGATCTTCCAGCCCAGACGCATGATCTGGTCATAACGAAATCGCGGGAAAGTGGCGCGCACCCAGAGGAACATGGTGACAACCATGAAGGTCTTGATACCGAGCCAGATCCAGCCAGGGATAAAGCTCAGGAACTCAACCGGAGGCAACCAGCCGCCGAGGAACAGCAGCACGGCGAGAATAGCCACCAGCCACATGTTGGCGTACTCCGCCAGGAAGAACATGGCAAAGGCCATGCCCGAGTATTCGACCATGTGGCCCGCGACGATTTCTGATTCACCTTCAACCACGTCGAAGGGATGGCGGTTGGTTTCGGCGAGACCCGAGATGAAATACACCACAAAAATAGGCAGCAGGGGCAGCCAGTTCCACGAAAGAAATGTGAGGCCATGGCTGGCAGCAGTACCTTTAGCCTGGCCCATGACGATGTCGGTCATGTTCAGGCTGCCGGAAACCATCAGCACCACCACCAGGCAAAAGCCCATGGCGATTTCATAGCTCACCATTTGTGCGGATGCACGCATGGCGCCGAGGAAGGCGTATTTGGAATTCGACGCCCAGCCGGCAATGATCACGCCATAGACCTCCAGCGAGGTGATCGCCATCAGGAACAACAGGCCGGCATTGATGTTGGCCAGCGCGATGTCGGGGCCGAACGGAATCACAGCCCATGCAGCCAGCGCCGGCATGATGGTCATGATGGGGCCGAGGACAAACAAGCCTTTGCTGGCCGCCGTCGGGATGATGATTTCCTTGGTCAGCAGCTTGAGCGCATCGGCAATAGGCTGCAGCAAACCAAAGGGACCTACGCGATTTGGACCAAGGCGGATTTGTGTGAAACCAATCGCCTTGCGCTCCCAGAGCGTGAGGTAAGCCACACAACCCATGAGAGGCAGCAACACACAGATGATCTTGATCAGTGCCCAGACCACGGGCCAGATCGTGGCGGGCCACATGCCGCCCATCAGGCCCCGGCCGAAACCGTAAACGGCGTCAATCATGCTGCCACCTCTTGAGCCTTGGCTGACTGTTTGCCGGCATGGCGTGCATCTGCCGTCAATTGCAGCGATGTTGCCCGGCGCACCAGACCATCAAGCTGGTAAATATCGGCTACTGCAGGTATGGCGACAGGCGCACTTGAAAGCACGATAGCCGTATCGCCAGCATTGCTCAGGCGTTCTGCACTGACTTGCGCCGCATCAATGCCAGAGACCTGCTTGAGCACATCCTGGGACGATTCAAAATCAAAACCCGGCAAGCCCAGAAGATTGGCAAGCACGCGAAGCACCTTCCACGCAGGACGCGTCTCGCCAAGTGGCTTGACGACAGCGTGAAAGCCCTGGACGCGACCCTCGGCATTGATAAACGTACCTGGCGTTTCGGTGAACGGGGCAATCGGCAACAGCACATCGCTGAATGCCATGTTGGCTTTGAAGGGACTCAGCGTGACAACCATTTGCGCCGCATTGAGGGATGCTTTGGCTTCTTCGCCCAGAGCGGAGTCAAACTCCGGCTCGTTGTTAAGCAGCAGGACTGCCTTGAGTTTGCCGGCCAGCATCTGGCCCGCATTAAAACCATTGCCCGTTGGCACAGCGTCGACAAGCTGGGCGCCCACGGTGTTGGCCGCCTCGGTGAGGTATCCAACGGTTGCGCCGGTCTGCCCACCAATCCAGTTGGCCAGCGCCAGCAGGCTGGAGGCATGGGCATGATGTGCGGCGACATTGCCAAGCAAAATGGCCTTGCGCTCGCCGCCCATGAGGGACTTCGCCAGCAATTTCGCGGCATCCGTGGCCTGCCCTGCCGCAGGAGATTGCACACCCTTTTCAAGAGCAATCGCTGAGGCCACGTCGGCCAGTGATTGCGCCCAGGATTCAGGCGTACCGATGAGGGCGTTCGCAACCGGCATGGCCCAAGCGTCTCCGCCCGCGAATTCAGTCGCGGAATTAACCGTGCTGACCGCGCAACCCTTGCGGGCCGCCTGACGAATGCGCTGTGCAAACAGGGGATGGTCTTTGCGCAGGTTGGAACCGATCACCAGCACACGTTGCAGTTGCGACAGCGATGCGATGGACGTACCCAGCCAGCGAATCGCGCCAGATGGCGCAAACTCTGCGTTGCGGAGACGGTAGTCAATGTTGTCGCTGCCCAGGCCGCGCATCAATGACGCGGCCAGGTACAGCTCTTCCAGAGTGCTGTGGGGGCTGGCGAGGGTACCTATGCTTTCGGCGCCGTGATCGGCCTTGATCTGCTTCAGGCCATTGGCGACGTATTCAAGGGCAGTTTGCCAGTCGACGATTTTCCATTCGCCGCCCTGCTTGAGCATGGGTGAGGTCAGACGCTCATCGCTGTTCAATGCTTCGTAAGAAAAACGGTCGCGATCGGCAATCCAGCACTCGTTGACGGCTTCGTTTTCAAGCGGCACCACGCGCATGACCTTGTTGCTCTTGACCTGGATGATCAGGTTGGCACCGGTCGAGTCGTGCGGGCTGACGGACTTGCGGCGCGACAGCTCCCAGGTGCGGGCGCTGTAACGGAAAGGTTTGCTGGTCAGCGCACCGACCGGGCAAATGTCAATCATGTTGCCAGACAGCTCGGAATCCACCGACATACCGACAAAGGTTTCGATTTCTGCATGCTCACCACGGTGGGACATGCCGAGCTCCATCACACCAGCGACTTCCTGGCCGAATCGGACACAGCGCGTGCAGTGAATGCAGCGGCTCATTTCTTCCATCGAGATCAGCGGGCCGACGTCCTTGTGGAAGACAACGCGCTTTTCTTCTTCATAGCGCGACTCGCTGCCACCGTAACCCACGGCCAGATCCTGAAGCTGGCACTCGCCACCCTGGTCGCAGATGGGGCAATCCAGTGGATGGTTGATCAGCAAAAACTCCATCACACCCTTTTGGGCCTTGATGGCTTTGTCGTTCTTGGTATGAACAATCATGCCCTGCGTGACAGGCGTTGCACACGCCGGCATCGGCTTGGGTGCTTTTTCGATGTCCACCAGGCACATGCGGCAATTGGCGGCGATGGAGAGTTTCTTGTGATAGCAGAAGTGCGGGATGTAGGTGCCGGCTTTTTCAGCTGCATGCATCACCGTGCTGCCTTCGAGCACTTCCACCTTCTGGCCGTCGAGTTGTATTTCAACCATATGTCTTGTCTTTCGCGGGTCAGGCTTGTACGGCGGCCTGGGCAGCCGGGGCTGCAGCTTTGGGCTTGATCATGGCTTCAAACTCATGACGGAAATGCTTGATCATGGCGCGCACCG
>JAZKCB010000048.1:0-35485 GCA_040388335.1 Pseudomonadota bacterium
GAGTCCCGTCCACTCCGCCAGTTATGCAAAAAGCCACCTCCGGGTGGCTTTTTTGTTGGTTGCTCCTTTCTTTCCCCTATGGCTTGAGCGTTATTGGTGCGACGCAACGCACAATAGTCGTCATGCGCAAACATTTTTCCGAGACCACAGGTGCCCAGCGCCTCACGTATGGGCTTGTTGCTGGTGTCGCTGCGGGGATTGTGCCCGTGCCTGCCACATGGCAGTTCCGCAGCCTGCTTGGCTGGTCGGTGGGAATTGCTGTTTATCTTGTGCTCGCGTGGTGGGTTTGTGTGGCGTTTGACTCCAAACGCACCCGAGAACGTGCGCAGGCGCAGGACGAACCCAGTGCAGTGCTTTTATTGTTGATGGTACTTGCGACCATGGCCTGTGTTGCAGCGATCACCTTGCTGATGCACCAGAGCAAGGATCTTGAGGGCCTTGCGCGCAGCCTGCATGTCGGCATGGCAGTCGTCGCGCTCGTCACTTCCTGGCTTTTTATCCAGACGGTTTTTGCATTTCACTATGCACACCGCTATTATTTTGAGGAGAAGCAGCAGGAGGCCGATGGTCCTGGGCTCGAATTTCCTGGCGGTCTTGATCCCGACTATTTCGACTTTTTGTATTACTCGCACGTGGTCGGCATGACATCGCAGGTCTCGGATGTCCAGGTCACCTCACGCGAGATGCGCCGCCTGACCCTGGTCCACGGTGTGCTGTCGTTTGCATTCAACATGCTGATCGTGGCACTCAGCATCAACGTGGTGGCAGGCCTGCTTCAATAACAGCCCCTGCCGTGCAGGCACGGTTTAGTGTTTGCTTTTTCGTCCGAACCGGATCAGGCCCGTTGACAGCGCGGTACCGCAGATGATGACCACGCCGCAAAAAAGCATCCATGGCGTGACTACTTCCCCCAGCAGCACAACACCGTAGCCGATGGCGAATACCGGAATCACAAAAGTGACAGCCAGGGTACGTGGAGGCCCTACCTTTTCTATCAGCCTGAAAAAAAGCACATAAGCCATACCGGTGCAGACAATGCCCACGCCCAGCAGCGCGAGCCAGGCGGGCATACCCGGCGTTCGTGCAGGCCAGAGCCATGCCGCAGGCAATGCCAGCCCCAGCGCTCCGCCGACCTGGCTGCCGGCTGCCGTGACAAGGGAAGGCACACCCATCAGGTAGCGCTTGGTGTAGCTAGCAGCCAAGGCGTAGCAGATGCAGGCCAGCAGGCAGGCCAGTACGGCCCAGCCGGGCGTGGCACCTGAAGCATCGGGCTTGAAGGTCGCCTTGTCCCATGCCAGCATGGCAACGCCGGCAAAGCCAAGCACCAGGCCAAGTATTCGCGAAGAGTCCGGTCTGTCTTTTAGCCACAGCCATGCAACCAGAGCGCCAAACATGGGCACGGTGGCATTGAGGATGGAGGACAGGCCTGTTGTGAGCGACAAAAGGGCGAACGCAAAGCAGGCAAACGGTATGCCGGAGTTGAGCAGCCCGACCACAATCATCTTGCCCCAGTGTTTTGCGAGCTCGGGAGCCAGGCCTCGCCACCAGACCATGGGCAGTAAAAAGGCAGCGGCAATGACCAGCCGCATGGCGGCCGTGGGCACAGGTCCGAACTCGACCACGCTGATACGCATGAGAAGAAAAGAGCCGCCCCAGATGGCGGCGAGGCCTATGAACTCAGGAAGCCAGGGCTTGTGTCCTGGCGCTTCGGGAATTGTAGAGATAGCGTTGTCGACTGGTGAATTCAAAACATGTGTCCCTGAAGCGCGCCCTCCAGTTTGAGCAGCGCGGTTTTGCGGTCCAGGCCGCCGGCGTAGCCGGTCAGCGAACCGCTGGACCCGACCACCCGGTGACAGGGAACGATGATGCTAACCGGATTGCGACCCACCGCCGCACCCACTGCACGTACGGCTGCCGGATTGCCGATTTGCTGACTGACCGCGCTGTAGCTGGTGGTGCCGCCTTGTGGAATGGCCAGCAACACCTTCCAGACGGCTTGCTGGAAGTCCGTGCCGCCCGAGAGGTCAAGCGGTATATCGAATTGGGTGCGCTTGCCGGAGAAATACTCTTTCAATTGGAGACTGATTTCTTTCAGAATCGGATGTTCCGGCGAGGCTGGCCATGCTGGGAGTTCACCTGTCAATTGCGCGGGGCTGTGACGCTGGCCTTCAAACCACAAACCTGCCAGCCCGCTGTCTGTCGCGGCGATGATGATGATGCCCAGGGGGCTTTTAAAGTTGGTCTGGACAATGGACGGGTCGAATTTCATGATGCTGCCTTTGTGTGTGCCAATCGGTCCGGAGTTTCTCCCCCGGGGATGGTCGTCGTTTCTTTCGCGCTGCCCCACGCGCCGCTCCACACGCGTATGACGGCATAACTGCGCCATGGCTTCCAGGCTGCAGATGCCTCTTCTGCCAGCCGGGCCGGAGTTCTCAGGTCCTGAACGCCCAGTGCCTTGTGCAGGGCCACATCGCCAGACGGAAAAGCATCTGGCCAGCGTAGCGCGCGCATGGCGATGTACTGTGCCGTCCATTCACCGACTCCAGGCAACTCCTTGAGTGTGGCGATCGTGACATTGACGTCTGCACCGCTGTGCAAATGCAGGCGCTTATCGGCAACGGCCTGCGCAATGCCGATGATGGCGGCCTGCCTTTGCCTGACGATGCCCAACTGGCCAAGCGCATCGTTGCTGGTGGCAGCCAGGACCCACGGTGACGGGAATAGCCGGTTCAATTCAGGCCAGGGACCCGCAATAGGCTCGCCGAATTGGTCAACCATGCGCTGCGCCAGTGTGCGCGCCGCAGCCACCGTGATTTGCTGGCCCAGTACGGCACGCACGGCGAGCTCGTAACCATCAAATGCACCGGGAACACGCAAGCCGTCACCTGAAGGAAAACTCGCGTGCAGCACGCTGTTGATGGCGTGGGGATCTGCGTCCAGATCAAAGGTGGCACGCACGCGTCGTATCACCAGAGGCAGCACATCGCGCAGCGAGTCACTGACGGTCAGAACCACCTGTGACCGGGGCTCATCAAACCTGGCCTGCAGCCAGCCGCTACAGATTTTGTCGCCCGATTCCACACGCAATGTCCGGGCAAACCATGGCCCCTGTGCGCTGTCACCCATCAACTCAATGGCCGTGATCAGGCGCTTGCCAAAAAACGCCAGCATGGCCTGTACGTCATAGGGGGGGCGATAGCCTAGCCGGACTGTGGTGCCTCCGCTCACTTGCGTCGGGTCGCCGTTGCGGCTATTTGCCGTCGTGCCCTTGCGCCGCAACTGTGTGGGGTTGAGTCTGTAGTGCTCCAGAAATGCCGCGTTAAAGCGCCGCACACTGGCATAGCCGCTCATCAATGCAATCTGCGTGATTGGCAAGGCAGTGTCGGCCAGCAATTGCTTGGCGGTGTGCAGGCGGCGTGTCTGCAGGTATTGCATGGGTGAAACGCCGAATTGGGACTCAAAAATCCTGCGTACATGGCGGTCGCTCACGCCCAGTTTTGCAGCCAGTTTTTCCACCGACGGCGCAGCGTCTGTCCATGCATCAGGTTCGTCCAGCAATCTTGCGGCCTGATGCGCAAGAATGTATGAAGCGTCCTGTATGGACCAGACGACCGAGTGCGGTGCAAGCTCCGGGCGGCAACGCAGGCAGGGCCTGAAACCTTCGCTTTCAGCTTGCGCCGCATGATGGAAGAAGCGGCAGTTCTCGCGCTTGGGGGTTTTGACGCTGCACACCGGCCGGCAGTAAATGCCCGTCGAGGTGACCCCGGTAAAAAAGCTGCCGTCAAAGCGAGCGTCCCGCGCCTTGAGGGCGAGGTAACAATCGTTGTCGGCAAGGGCGATATCTGTGCTCATGAGGACTATGTTACGCCGTACTCCGCTCTGGACCAGTCGTTTTCGGACATGCCTTTCAACGGCCTTTTGGGGTGGCACCAGGGCTCTTGTGGCTGTCTCTGCAACCTACAATGCCCTGTTGAGGCAGGGTTCAGATCTGCAGCCATCCGGCAAACCCGCTTCCACAATCCGTAATCGTCAGGAACCCTTTAATGCAAGCCAGCGCATCGATTTTCAAGGCCTATGACATCCGCGGCATCGTGCCTGTCACCATCACCGATGAATTTGCAGAGGCACTGGGCAAGGCTTTCGCAACCGTGGCCATCAAGGCTGGGGAAACCACTGTTGCCGTCGGCCGTGACGGCCGCCTGAGCGGGCCATCGCTCAGCGCCGCACTGATACGCGGTCTGGCCAGCGCAGGCATCAACGTGATCGACATCGGCACGGCGACCACACCCATGTTGTACTTCGCGGCAAGCACGCTGGCGACTTCGGGCATACAGGTCACAGGCAGCCACAACCCCAAAGACTACAACGGCTTCAAGATGGTGCTGGCAGGCCGGGCGATTTATGGAGATGACATCCAGGGGTTGCGAAAAATCATTGAGACCGAGACCTGGAACTCGCCTGCAAAGCCGGGTGACGTCAGCCAGGTGGACGTACAGTCCGACTACCGCAACCGCATTGTTTCCGGGATCAAGCTGTCACGCCCGATGAAGATTGTTGTCGACTGCGGCAATGGCATTGCCGGCGCTTCTGCACCGGCGATTTTTCGCGCGCTGGGTTGCCAGGTGACCGAGCTGTTCAGTGAGGTGGATGGCAACTTCCCTAACCACCACCCGGATCCTAGCAAGCCCGAGAACCTGCGTGACCTCATCAATGCATTGAAGACTTCCGACGCGGAGTTGGGCCTGGCTTTTGACGGCGATGGCGACAGGCTGGGCATTGTGACCAAAGACGGCCAGAACATTTACCCTGACCGCCAGATGATGCTATTTGCACGCGATGTGTTGTCGCGTGTGCCCGGTGGCCAGATTGTGTTTGACGTGAAGTGCTCGCAACGCCTTGCGCCCGCCATTGAAGAGGCTGGCGGCGTTGCCGTGATGTACAAGACCGGCCATTCGCTGATCAAGGCGAAGATGAAAGAGATCGACTCACCGCTGGGCGGCGAGATGAGCGGCCACATCTTTTTCAAGGAACGCTGGTACGGTTTTGACGATGGCACCTATGCGGGTGCACGCCTGCTTGAGATCGTCAGCCGCGTGCCTGATGCCGGTGCCTTGCTGAACAGCTTGCCGACCAGCTTCAGCACGCCCGAGCTCAACGTGCCGTGCAGGGAGGGTGAGCCGCACAGCGTGGTGGAGGCCCTGATCAAGACGGCAAAATTTGAAGCGCCTGCAAAAATCTCGATCATCGACGGTGTGCGTGTGGACTGGCCTGATGGCTTCGGCCTGATTCGCGCATCCAACACCACGCCTGTGCTGGTCTTGCGTTTTGAAGGGCATACGCCAGAGGCGCTGGAGCGTATCGAGGCGGATATGCTGGCGCTTTTGCGCAGCGTCAAGCCGGAGGCCAGTTTTGCAGCTCCTGCGCATTGATCCTGCCTGAGGATGAAAGTGCGCAGCGCCGGGCCACCCCAAGCAAGCACAGCCCCCTCGGGGTGGCAGCGCATTACATGAAGTGAAAAGCGTGATGGTCAAGATTTTGTTGGTCAAACTGTCGTCACTCGGTGATGTGGTTCATGCCATGCCTGTGGTGCAGGACATACTGACTGCCTTGCCCAGCGCGCAAATTGACTGGGTCATTGAAAAATCATTTGCACCGTTACTTTCAAAAGTTGCGGCTGTGCACCGCGTGATCCCCTGTGAGATCAGGCGCTGGCGCAAGTCGCCTTTTTCGGCGGCTACACGTAGCGAGTGGCGATCCTTCAGGGCTGACCTGCAACGTGAAAACTACGATGCCGTGATCGACCTCCAGGGGTTGACGAAATCGGCGCTGGTGGCATGGCTTGCCCGGCTTTCGGCAGGTGGCAAACGTTATGCGCTTGCTAATCAGACGGATGGTTCGGGTTACGAAGCACCGACGCGTTGGGTGGCTGATGTTTCGATCAGGATGGAGCCGCACATTCATGCCGTACAGCGCTCACGTGAGCTGGCAGCCCGTGCACTGGGCTACAGCTTTGCGCCGCAGCCGGATTTCGGGTTGAAGGTCCATGATGTTTCGCATGCTGCAAGTGGGAAAACAGTAGCCCTTGTCCATGGAACATCCCGTGCCGACAAGGAGTGGCCGCTGGACTACTGGATTGAAGCTGGCAGGCGCCTGCAGGCGACAGGTTGTGCTGTCGCACTGGTGCATGGCAATCCAAAAGAGCTGGAGACCAGCCGGCAGATTGCAGCCGGTCTTGCAGATGCCACGATATGGCCTGTGCTGTCGCTGGATGAGTTGACAGAAAAGCTGGCGCAATGTGCAGGTGTGATCGGTGTGGACAGCGGCGTCAGCCACATGGCTGTTGCGCTCGACCTTCCGCATGTGCAGATCTATAACTTCGACACGGCCTGGCGCACCGGCCCTTTGCACACCGCCACTGACCGACCCCGCCAGCTCAGTGTTTTTGCTAAACCTGCGCCAACAGTTGATGCGGTGTGGCAAGCCTGGATATCCTGTTGCGAAAGTATTTGATGAGCGCGTTGTTCCTCAACCTGTACTCCGTGCTGATGTGGCTGGGCCAGCCCTTGCTGCGCCGCAAACTTGCACGCCGCAGCAAGCAGGAGCCTGGTTATGGCGAAGCGGCTGATGAGCGTTTTGGTTACTACAGCCAGCCGGCTGAAACTGTGTCCGAACTGGTCTGGCTGCACGCGGTCTCTCTGGGCGAAACCCGCACGGCAGCCTTACTGCTCAAGGCCCTGCGGGCGCGTTACCCCGGGCTGCGCATCCTGCTGACGCACGGCACGGCAACGGGCCGTGCTGAAGGTGCAGGCTTGTTGCGGCCTGGCGATGTCCAGGTCTGGCAGCCATGGGACAGCAAGGGTGCGGTCAAACGCTTTTTCAGTCACTTCAAGCCTCGCCTTGGCCTGCTGATGGAGACCGAGGTCTGGCCCAATCTGGTTGCTGTGGCAAAGGCGCGTGTCATGCCGCTGGTACTCGTCAACGGGCGCCTGTCGGAGAAGTCGCTTCAACAGGCCCTGGGTATCGGCATGTTGTCTTACCCGGCCTATGGGGCACTGACGGCGGCGTACGCGCAGACGGATGATGATGCCCGGCGTTACCGCCAGTTGGGCGCGAGCGTTGAAGGCGTTTTCGGCAACCTGAAGTTCGATGCCACACCGGATGAAAACCAGCGATTGACTGGCAAGGACTGGCGGCGTGCTTCTGGCCAGAACGTGGTGATGTTTGCGAGTTCGCGTGAAGGCGAAGAGGCCGTATTCTTTACGCAGATCGTCGCGCTAAAACACGTCAAGCCGACAACCATCCTGCCCAGGTTTCTGGTTGTGCCGCGCCATCCCCAGCGTTTTGATGAAGTACAGGCGCTGGCCGAAAGGCAGGGCCTCAAGGTGTCGCGCCGTTCAGGCTGGACTGCAGGCCCTGCCGGGGATGAGGGTGCGATGGCCGCCGACATCTGGCTGGGCGATTCGCTCGGCGAGATGGCGCTTTATTACGCCATGAGCGATGTCGCCCTGCTGGGCGGAAGTTTTGAAGCGCTCGGTGGCCAGAACCTGATTGAAGCCGCTGCATGCGGCTGTCCTGTCGTGATGGGTCCGCATACCTTCAATTTCACCGAGGCTGCAGACCTTGCGCAAGCTTCAGGGGCAGCGCGTCGGGTGACTGATCTACCTGAAGGTGTCCGTAGCGCACTTGCGCTTGTCGCCCGGCCCAATACACATCATGCGGCGGTGCTGGCCAGCCTTGCATTTGCTGCTGGCAATCGTGGCGCAACGGAAAAAACACTGACTGCACTCAAACGGTTCCTGTAAGCCCGCCTATTGTGCGCAACCGTGATGTGGTATTTAAAAGCAAGGGCCGCGGAACTGGGGTCGCCAGACCGCCGGCGCAGCGGCCCCCTCGGGGGGCAGGGCGCTACACGGAGTGAGTAACCGTGGGGGCCATATGGCAGGTGCAATTGCCCCAGGCGTACATGTGCAGGTGATGCGCCCAGTCGCGCAGCGTTGCCCATGCGCCGCCGGTCGCCACTTCATAGGGGGTCAGGCCGAACATGCCCAGACTGATGGATGGCTCGCGTGATACGACGGAGTGCCAGGTGCGTTTGGGTATGAAGAGCGCGTCCCCTGCTTCTACCCGGGCGTAAATGCCCTGGGCTTTTTCAAACGATGCCAGTTCACGCGGTTGCTCCGGCAGCTTCGACACATTGATATCGCTGAGCGTGGCGCCCCAGTCATACTTGGCTGCCGGGCACATGTGCGGGCTTTGCTCCGGCGTGAAAAGGATGAACTCCTTGACGCCCCTGAACTGGCAAAACCAGTTGTGCGGAAAGTCATTGTGCAGTCCGGTCACGGTATTGGCCGGGCCGAGGAAGATGTATTCCCAAGTCAGCTTCCTGTCGAGCATCGATTTGTCGGGCCACAGGCTTTTGATCAGCAGGTCTTTGCGCAGGGCCGGGAATTTCTCAAGAATGTCCCATTGCGCCAGGTAGAGCGTCGTTGGCTTGAACGACTGCATATGCGCCCAGTTGAGGTAAAAGCGCGCGCCGGGTTCACGGCGAATCTTCGCCAGCCTTTGTATCGTCAGCAGGCCTGCTTCGGGGTCTGGTGTTTTCAGTGCGGCCTTGCCAAGTTCGCGCAGATAGGGAGCGACGGGAAGAAAGGGCCGACCTTTTGTGACGCCTTGCTCTACGAGGCCATCCGTGAACTTGACAGGCGCTTCGGATGCATCGCTTTCACAAATGTCCGCCAGCGATTCGAACGACCATTTGCTGAAGGATGGCCAGTGCTTCACGCCGCCCTTGACCAGCACAGGCCTGTCAAATGGCCACTGGCGGCCTGAGGCGGTCAGGGCTTCCCAGGTAGTTTCTTCAATCAGCTCAAAGACGGGCCCGACAGTTACACGCATTGGTGGTGCCGTGACGATCTCTGCTTCAATGGGCAAATTACCCATCATCAGCGGCGCATCTTTGGCCTGCATCAGCATAGCGGTAAACGGTTTCTTATTTGACGAGCAGCGAGTTGATGATGAGCAGGTCTTCAGGCGTCAGGGTGCCGTTGGCCTGGCGCAGCCGCAGGCCGCCCAGCAGGACGTTGTAGCGGGCCTGGGCCAGGTCGCGTTTGGTCTGGAACAGCTGGCTTTGTGAGTTGAGCACATCAATGTTGATGCGCACGCCGACCTGGTAGCCCAGCTTGTTGGCGTCCAGGGCGCTTTGGCTGGACAGCTCTGCTGCTTCCAGTGCCTTGACCTGGCCCTGGCCGGACTGCAAGCCAAAAAATGCGGTGCGGGTATTGAGGGCCACGCTGCGCCGCGTCCCCTCGAGATCGCTTTGTGCCTTGTCCTTGAGTGACAGCGTTTCGCGCACGCGATTCTGGGTGGCAAAACCTGCGAAGAGCGGCACATTCAGGAGCACGCCAAGCGTTCCGGTGTTATTGCGCGTGTTCAGTGCGCTGACAGCTGTCCCTGCGGGGCTGCGGGTGACGTTGTAACTGGCATTGAGGTCGACCGTCGGCTTGTGTCCCGCTTCGGCCTTGTTCACTTCAAGCTCCGCGATCTCAAGGTTGCTTTGCGCCTGCCTGATGTTGGGGTGCACGAGTCCTGCCTGGTCTACCCACGTGTTCACGTCTGCCGGCACGATGGGCGGCAGGGCGATGGGCACGGCAAGGCCTTTGGGTTGCGCGTCGGTTTTGCCTGCCAGCGTATCCAGCGCAAGTTTTTTGACGCGCAAATCGTTTTCTGCGGCAATCTCCTGTGCGATGACCAGGTCATAACGGGCTTGTGCCTCGCGTGTGTCGGTAATGGTGGCCGTGCCCACTTCAAAGTTGCGTTTTGCAGAAGCGAGCTGCTCGGCTACTGCGGCTTTCTGCGCACGCACAAAGGTCAAGGTGTCCTGTGCCGCCAGCACATCAAAGTAGGCCTGGCTTGAACGGACGATCAGGTCCTGTTCTGACGCATCAAGCTGTGCCTTGGCCAGGCCGACCTGCTTCAAGCCCTGTTCGTAGGCTGCCCAGTTGGCCGGGCGATACAGGGGCTGGCTGGCGGTCAGCGTCGCGTTCTGGGTGCTGAAGCCACGGTCTACAACCGGATTGGTATTGTCAAAACTGGTACGAGATGCACCCGCGGAAAGACCTGCAGAAGGCAGTATGCCGGCCTTTGCCTGATCTGCCCGGGCCAGGTTGGCGTCGTACTGGAGTTTGGCCGACTGGTAGCTGGCATCAAAAGCACGGGCGGATTCATACAACTCAACCAGGCTTTGCGCCCGTGCCTGCGGAGCCCACGCCATCAGCACCGACGCAAACGCCATCGACAGGGGCAGCATACCCGGTACTACCCGTGGTATCAGTCTTGGCAGCTTTTTTCGCGTTGTCATAAACGTCCTGAACAAAATAAATAAACCAGCAAACAATCGAATGGCAAGAGATGGGTAGATGCGTATCAGTAGGGCGGCACACTGGCATCCAGCTGGCGCGACCAGGCATCTATGCCACCCTGCAGGTTGACGACTTCCGTAAAGCCGCGCTGCTCCAGAAAATTGCCGACCTGCAGGCTGCGCATGCCGTGATGGCACAGGCAGGCAATCGGGTGGGCGGTGCCATAGGTTTCCTCGAGCTCTGCGAGGCGCGCCGGGACGTCACGCATGGGGATATGCACCAGCGTAAAGCCATCCGGCTTGACCGACGCAGTCTGCAATTCCCAGGGCTCGCGTACATCCAGCACAACTGGCAATGCCGCAGGCGCAGAAGCGGCAGCACTGTTGCGCCAGTCGTTAAAGCTGGAAAGGTGGAGTTGTGGAATCATCAGGGTTCTCTCTGCAGGTTTATTTTTCGCAGGCTGTCTTCAGAAACTGAATTTCGATGGCTCGGGAAAGTTGAGCAGTGGTGGTGCGACCGTGTCCCATGCCTGGGTTGTGCGCCAGGCGTCTTCTGAAACACGCGTGACCAGCGTGGCCCGCATCACGGGCTCCGTACCCACGATGGCGCTGAGACGGCCTCCGACCTTGAGCATGGACAGCAAGGCGGGCGGGATCTCGACGACGGATCCGCTCAGCACGATCACGTCGAACGGGCCGCGCAGGGGATCGCTGCCAGACACTGACTGCGCAATCTTTGCGGCACCATCACCAGTGCGGACTTCCGCGTTGTAGACACCCGCTTTTTGCAGGTTCTCACGGGCCGTTTGGGCCAGGGCGCTGTCAATTTCGAGGGTAATGACCTGCTGGGCGCGGTGGCCCAGCAGTGCGGCCATATAACCGGAGCCAGTGCCGATTTCGAGCACTTTTTCATGCTTTTGCACAGCCAGGTCCTGCAGGATGCGGGCCTCGACCTTGGGTGCCAGCATGCACTGTCCTGGATTCTTCTGCAGATCTGACGTGAGCGGGATTTCCATGTCAACAAAGGCCAGCGCCCTGTGCGCCAGGGGCACAAAGTCTTCACGTTTGACCACTGCCAGCAGGGACAGCACCTGGTTGTCCAGCACTTCCCAGGGGCGGATTTGCTGCTCAATCATGTTGAAACGGGCTTGTTCGTAGTTCATGGCGGATTTCTGGTTTGGGCTGAAAGTTGGGGGAAGTGGGGCAAACCCTGAATTTTAGTCTTGGCCTGTGACCGTGGCGCCAGCAGATGAGGTGGAGTCCGGCTGCTTTCCGTGGGGCGCTTTGGGTCCGAACTTTCTTTTGATCCAGTGCGCCAGGTCGTCAAGGTAGCAATAGGTCACGGGCACCACCACCAGCGTCAGCAGTGAGGAGGTGATCACCCCCCCAATCACGGCCTGACCCATGGGCGCGCGCTGCTCTGAACCCTCGGTCAATGCAAAGGCCAGCGGAATCATGCCGAAAATCATGGCCAGCGTGGTCATCAGGATGGGGCGCAGCCGCACTTTGGCTGCTTCAAGCAGGGCTGCGCTGCGGTCCATGCCCTCCTCACGCATGCGTATGGCAAAGTCGACCAGCAAGATGGCGTTCTTGGTGACCAGTCCCATCAACATCACGATACCAATGATGGAAAACATGGACAGCGTGGAGCGGAACATCAACAGCGCCAGCACCACACCAATCAGCGTCAGCGGCAGCGAGGTCATCAGCGCCATGGGCTGCAGAAAACTCTTGAACTGGCTGGCCAGGATCATGTAGATGAACAAAATCGCCATGACCAATGCCGAGATCGCGTAACCAAAGGACTCCGCCATGTTTTTGGTGGAGCCGCTGAACTGGTAACGGTAGCCGGGCGGAAAATTCATGCCGTCCAGCGCGGCGCGAATGTCAGTGGAAATTTCGCCAGCAGAGCGGTTGTAGACGTTGGCATTGATGGCCACTTCACGCGCCAGGTCGCGGCGATTGATCTGGTTGGGACCAGTGGCTTCACTCACGCTGGCAACCTGGCTGAGCCGCACAATGCGCGAGGAGCCATCGGCATTGCTGCCGACCGTGCTGCTCATGAAGGGCAGGCGCTCCAGATCCTGCGGCGCGTTACGCGCATCGGGTGCCAGGCGCACATTGACGTCATAGGTCTGGTCGTCAGGTGCGCGCCAGTTGCCGACGGTCTGGCCAGCTACCAGCGTACGCAGCGAAGCCGCAATCTGCGAGACCGACAGACCCAGGTCGGAGGCAGCATCACGCCGCACGTCAACCTGTATGACGGGTTTGTCAGCCTTGACGCTGGAGTCCAGATCAACGAGGCCGGGAATGCTGCGAATGCGGTTGCTCACCTGCGTGGTCAGACGCTCAAGTTCCTTCAGGTCCGGGCCCTGCAGCGAGAACTCCACCTGCTTGTTGCCGCCTACGGAGTCGAGCAGGCCAACGTGTGTCACCGTGATGCCAGGCACCTGTTTGAGCCGGTCGCGCAGCACACCCGAAAGCTCATCAACACTGCGCGAACGGGCCTTGCGGTCGACCAGTCGTATGTAGAGGCTGGCGTACATCTTGCCCTGTGCATTGCCGGTGTTGATGGTGGACAGCGTGTATTTCACTTCGGGAAACTCGCGCACGATGGCTTCAACCTGCCTGGCCTTGGCTTCTGTGGCTTCAAGCGAAGAGCCGACGGGCGTGTAGAAGTTGAGCGATGTTTCAGAGAAGTCTGCCTTGGGCACGAACTCGGTGCCCAGCAGCGGCACCATGAAAATGCTGATCACAAAAATCACCAGGGCCAGCAACAGCGTTTTCAGCTTGTGCACCAGCGCCCAGCGCAGGATGCCCTGGTAGCTGTTGCTGAGCGACTCTGTCGCATCGTCAAACCAGCCTGTGACGCGGCCTATGGTTTTGTCATAGAACGTCACTGGCGGGCCGCGTTTGCCATGCTCTTCAATGGACGGGTCATGCCAGATGCTGGACAGCATGGGGTCGAGCGTGAAGCTGACAAACATGGAAATCAGCACCGCTGCAACGATGGTCACACCGAACTCGTGGAAGAACTTGCCGATGATGCCGCCCATGAATCCGATAGGTAAAAATACCGCCACGATGGAAAAGGTGGTGGCCAGCACGGCCAGGCCGATTTCCTTGGTGCCGTCCATGGATGCGTCATACGGGGTCTTGCCCATCTGTACGTGGCGCACGATGTTCTCCCGCACCACAATCGCATCGTCAATCAGCAGACCCACGCACAGCGACAAGGCCATCAAGGTGATCATGTTGATGGTGAAGCCGAACAGGTTCATGAACAAAAACGTGCCGATGATGGAGATCGGCAGCGTCAGCCCGGTGATGACGGTCGAGCGCCAGGAGTTGAGGAACAGAAACACGATCAGCACCGTCAGCAGCGCGCCTTCTATCAGCGTGCGTCGCACGTTTTCGACGGCGACGCGTATGGGTCTGGCGCTGTCGGCAATCAGCGCCATGCGCACGCCAGCGGGCAGTTGCGGCGTGATCTCGGTGATCGCCTTGTTCAGGCCATCGACGACGGCAATGGTGTTTTCGTCCTGCGCTTTTTGGACCGAGATCAGCAAGGTGCGCTGGCCGTTGTAAAGCGCGAGACTGTCGATTTCCTGGGCGCCATCAGCGATCTTTGCGACCTGGTCGACGGTGACCGCAGCGCTGCCCTTTCGCGTGATGATGATCTTGCCAAAGTCTTCGGGGCGTTTGACGCGGGCATCAATCTTGACGACGCGCTCCTGCGCCAGCGAGCGGATGGCGCCAACCGGCAGGTCCTGGTTTTCATTGCGCACGGCATTGACGACCTGCTCGGCGGTGATGCCCAGCGACTCCATGGCCTGCGGGTTCAGGTAGATGTTGATTTCGCGTTTGGTGCCACCCACCAGCGTGACCGAACCCGCACCGCGCACGTTTTCAAGCCGCTTCTTCAAAACCTGATCAGCCCAGTTCGTCAGCTCCACCGCAGACATGCTGCCTTTGGCCGGGTCTGGCAAAACGGCGATAGACCACACGGCCTTGCTCGCCGGGTCGAAGCGCAGCACGCGTGGTTCCTTGACTTCATCGCGCAGGGTAGGGCGAATCGAGGCGATTTTTTCGCGCACGTCTTCAGCGGCCTTGCGACCATCCACATAAAGCTGAAACTCGATGATGACGACCGACTGGCCTTCATAACTGCGCGAGGTGAGGGCGCTGACACCCGCGATGGAGTTGACGCCTTCTTCAATCTTCTTGGTGACTTCGCTCTCGATGATCTCGGGCGATGCGCCGGGATATTCGGTGGTGATGACGACGACCGGCAGGTCGATGTTCGGGAACTGGTCCACCTGCATGCGCTGGTACGAGAACAGACCCAGCACCACGATGGCCAGCATGACCATGGTGGCGAACACCGGATTTTTAAGACTGACCTGCGTGAACCACATGCCGGACTTACTGTGCTTTGGCGCTGGAGGCCGCGGGCGCTGGCGATGCCGGCTGCGTGAACCTGACCTGCGTGCCTTCACGCAGGTAGCCGATATTGGCGCGTATCACCTGCGTACCTTCGGCCAGCCCCTTGATGGCGACCACGCTGTCGTTGCCTGCAGTGCCGCGGCCACCGAGCTCTACCGTCCTGTGCACCACCTTGCCGTCTTCAATCGCCTGTACATAGGGTGCAGGTTTGTCGGTGCGTACGCTGCCCAGCGGAACGGCCAGCAGCGCCGCACTGGCCGTGCCCAGCGTGCCTTGTGCAAACAGGCCCTGGCGCAGTGGCAATGCCCTGCCGCCGGGGGTGTTGTCGATGCTGAGGTAAGCCAGCACGCTGCGGCTGCCGGCCTGCGCGCTGGGGTTGATGCGCACCACCTTTGCCGTGGCGATCTGGCTGCCGCCTTCGATTTGCAGTTCGGCAGTCTGGCCCACGGTAATCTGTGCCGAGTCAGCCGCGCTGAGTGTGGCTTCCAGCTCCAGCCGGCTCAGGTCCACCACTTCAACAATGCGGGTGTCTATGCCGACACGTTCACCTGGTTGTGCCAGGCGTTGCGAGACCTGGCCTGCGATCGGTGATTTGAGGATGGTGTCGTCGACTGATTTTTTCGCGATGTCTGTGGCGGCTAGCGCGGCCCGGTAGGTGGACTGAGCGGCATTCAGATTGGCCAGTGATGTATCCAGCGCCGTTTTTGAAATAAAACCCTGGTCGACCAGTGCCTTGTTGTTGTCGTACTGGCGCTGCACCACTTCGACCTGCGCCCTGGCAGAGTCGGCCTGTTCGCTGGCCTGACGCACGCGCGACTGGTATTCGGTCGCTTCAATGCGTGCCAGCACCTGGCCGGCTTTGACGAAATCGCCTTCACGAACCGTCAGGCCCTGCAACTCGCCTGCAACCCGCGCCTTGATGACGGCAGAGTTGACGGCCTTGAGCGTGCCCGACACTGGCAGGCCCTGCGTGACCTGAAGTGTTTGCGCCTTCACGATATCCGTCAGGGCCAGTTCGACCAGCCCCTGTTCCTTGACCACGCTGCTGGCTGCGAGCGCTTCTTTTTGCATCTTGCGGGCCGACAGCGCACGCCCTATGCCCAAGGCAATCAGCAGCACGACCAGCGCAGCCGTGCCCCATTTGAGCCACTTCTTCCTCTTGTTCTGGTCGGACGTCATTCGTTTTTTTCTTTTGAATCGGGTGCGATGATGAGGCCATGCAGGATGGCGCCTAGCTGCGTCTCAATGTATTTTTTCGGGTCCATGGCCAGCGTCATCGGCGCGCAGATACCTGGCGAATGTTTGGCCAGGATCAGGAACATCATGGGCGCGACGATGGTGAAGACGGCGTAGTCCAGGTCCACCGGCCTGATCTCGCCACGGTCAATGCCGCGTTGCAGGATGCGGCGTATCAGTGTCTGGCCGGGCGCTATCACTTCCTGCTGGTAGAAGGCGGCGATTTCGGGGAAGTTCTTCGCCTCGCTCATCATGAGTTTGGTGATGCCTGACGCCTTGGTGGCGCCGACGCGGTCCCACCAGACATTCATGCAGTAGGTGATCATGTCCGCGCTGCTGCCTTCATAGGTCAGGAACTCTTCATTCCACTCCTTGAAGCGGCCCGAGATGTTTTCGCGCACCACGGCCTTTAGGAGCTCTTCCTTGCTCTGGAAATACAAAAACAGTGTGCCTTTGGACACACCCGCGCGCGCCGCTACTTCTTCGGATTTGGTCGCGGCAAACCCCTTCTCGACAAAAAGGTCCAGCGCCGCGTCCAGCAGCTCACCGGGGCGCGCCTCCTTGCGCCGCTCGCGTTTGACGGCGACGGACGGGTCGGATTTACAGAAGTATTTGGAAAGCGGCATGGTTAATGACTGACTGGTTAGTAATGTAACCCGGGCCGTTTTGGCCGTCAACAGCCACCAGCCGCCGAGATGTGTATGAGAGCTGCCGTCAGATTGCCAGCCAGCGCCCGGCCAGAAGGCCCAGCCACTCCTTGAGCAGCTGTTGCGTGACCGATAGCCCGTCTCCCGAGGGCAGCCATTCCACGAGGTCATTCTTTGCCGGCAACACATAGCCTATCGGCGCGGCACTGACGACCAGGCCCGTGCGCTCGAACGCCCTCATGGCGCGGGGCATGTGCCAGGCATCGGTCACCAGAACGATGCGCGTGATGCCGTCGCGCTTGAGTAGGGGCGCAAGCATCAGCGCGTTCTGGGAGGTGTCGCGGGACTGGCTTTCAAGCCAGCGCGGCGTCACCCCGTATTCCTGCTGCGCGACACGCGCACTGACCTGCGCTTCAGAGGTCTTCTCGTCTGCGCCAGCGCTGCCCCAGCCGATGCCGCCCGTCACGGCAAAGGGCAGGCCGGTTTGTTTTGCCAGCCAGATGCCGTAGCGCAGCCGGGCCAGCGTATAGGCTCCGGGCTGTGCTTCCCCGTACTCGGGCACAACCGGCAGCATGCCGCCGCCCAGCACGACGATGGCCTGCACCCTGGCGGCCTTGAGCTGGGCCACGGAAGGCGGCTGATACTGGGGCAGTGCGTTTCGGGCCAGCCATACCGCTGTCCCGTGACAGCTGAGGATCCATAGCAGGGCCAGTGCCACCGTGATCAGCGTCACGCCAGTGCGCTTTCGTTTGCGAAGCAGCAGCAAGCCGAGCAAGGCCAGCAGCAGCAATGACAAGGGCGGCATGGCAATCGCCGTGAGCAGGGGTTTGAATGCACCGAGTTCCATGAATGCTATAAAAAAAGTAGCTGATAGTGCTGGTTGCTGCTTATTCTAGAAGGCCCCAACGGGCGCTGGCTTTACGCGATAAATCGTACGCGGCAGCGTAAAGCTGTCAGTATCAGACAGTCTGAATAATCAAGGAGAACGGCATCAATCCGTATATCTGGTGTGCGGTGGGTGCTGTCCTTGGCTGGATTGCCGGCCTGCTAGCAAAATCCGGCGATCGCATCGTCATCATTGAAAACGTCCTCGTTGGCATTTTCGGCGCCTATATAGGCGGCGATTTTGTGGCAGCCCTTTTGAGCCACGGCGCTACCAACGACAAGGACTTCAGCGCAGGCTCGCTGGGGCTTTCCGTTCTGGGCGCAATCGTCATGCTGCTGATCCTGAAGCTTTTGCGCAAGTCGGTCGGGCCGATGAAGCCGACCAAGGGCCCGCGCCGCCGGGATTGAGACGGTTCGCCGCAGGGACAAGCCTCTGCGGCCGGGCGATTTTGCAGGTGCCCGCGTAAGATGAAAGCCTGTCCCGTCGACTGACGGCGATCAAGGTCGATCGACGGGACCAACATCTTTCAGCGGAGATTTTCATGGCATCAACTGAAACCATCACCCTGGGCGGCGGCTGCTTCTGGTGCACCGAGGCGGTCTACGTCAAGGTGCGCGGCGTGACCGACGTGGAGTCGGGCTACAGCAACGGCCAGGCGGCTCGGCCCAGCTATGAAGAGGTCTGCACAGGTCGCACAGGCTCGAATGAAGTCGTCAAACTGGAGTTTGACCCGGCGCAGATCACCCTGCACCAGATTCTCGAAATTTTCTTCGTCATCCACGATCCCACCAGCCTGAACCGCCAGGGCAATGACGCGGGTACCCAGTACCGCAGCGGCATCTACTACAACTCGCCAGAGCAAAAGCAGGTGATAGACGACTTCATCCGTGAAGCCAGCCAGGACAAGGCCTTCAGCAAGCCCATCGTGACCGAAGTGCTGCCGCTGGCGAACTACTGGCCGGCCGAGGCCTACCACCAGGACTACTTCGAGAACAACCCGAACCAGGGCTACTGCGCTTTTGTGGTCGGCCCCAAGGTCGAGAAATTCCGCAAGACCTTCAGCAGCCTCGCCACGCCCTGAGCGTCAGGGCGCGGACAGCCTGACAAGCCGGAAACCGGCATCGTCAAGGTCTTGCGGTGCGGCCGCGACGGTCCGCAGGCGGGAGGCCGAGCGGGCTTGATGAAAGCCGCTTTCCCACGAGCCGCCGCGCATCACGCCGCGGTTGCAGTCGCCTGAAGCCCAGGCGCTGCCGTCGGCCGGCGCCCCCTGGTAGTTGTCGTTGGCGCAATCGGCTGTCCATTGCCAGGCATTGCCCACCATGTCGTAGAGCCCGATGGCATTGGGCGTGAAGCGTGCCACCGGCGATGTTGTTGCATAGCCGTCGTTGCAACTGTGCGACTGCACCAGCATCTCCCCGCCGTTGAACTTGCGTGCATGGCTCACGTCGGCCACATTGGCGTGGGCGCAGGCCTGGTCGTAGCCATCATCTTCGCCCCAGGGGCGCGCGGTGCGGGTGCCGGCCCGGGCCGCGTACTCCCACTGTGCCTCGCTGGGCAGCTGGTAGCGCTGGCCGGTTTTCTGGCTCAAGCAGGCGGCATAGGCCATCGCGTCGGCCCTGCTGATGCACACCACCGGATGCCGGTCAGTTTGCCGGTAGCCCGGCTTGCGCCAGGTTTTGAGACGGCCGGGTTTTGCGGGGCCCTTGTCGGCTGACCCCACGGCACAGGGGGCTGCCCGGTAACCGCTGGCCCTGATGAAGGCGGCAAACTGGCCGCGCGTGATGTGCGTACGCCCATCGCGAAGCCTGCCAGCTTCACGGGATGCTGCGGCGCCTCGCCGTCATACCCGTACCGGCCTTCTTCACCCGGGGGTGAACCCATGTCGAACCGCCCAGCGGCAAGAGCCACCATGTCAGGGCAGCTGCAGCAATCCCTGAACACCTGGCCTGCCGGGTGTTCGCCAGCGGCGTGCGCGGACCGGGCGTTGCGTAGATGGCCAGACAGCTCAAAAGCAGGGCCATGGGCCAACGGAGAGGGTCGGGCTGCGTGGTTTTTCATGGTGTTCAGAAAGCTGATTTGCTATTAATTCAATAGCTGCTCACGCCCGTATTTAAAGGGCTGGATCCTGATTTTGTGCCTGAAAATCGGGTTTTTGAGTGCTTTCCGGGCGTTTTGAACGAGCAGGTAGTGCTTATTGTTACGATTATTGTAATAAAAAAACAATATTAATTAATTTTTAAGATTATTGTTACGGTAAATGTTGTAATTTGGTCGTCAGACTGAATTGGGTCTTCGCAAGGCAAAGTAAAACCATTCCTGGCCAACTTCTCCGCGCGGGTTGGGGAACACAATGAACCCGTCCTGCGGCGCTTTGACCTCTTCGCCGCCCTGGCGCCAGCCGATCACCTCGTCCGTCTTCACGGCATCAAAACTGCGCCACTCGCGTGTAAAACGGTCCCCGGGATGGTCGCGGTCTGTCACATCGACCAGCCGCAAGATCTCGCGCTCCGTCTGCACAGGCGTGAGGGCTACCTGAGTGACGTCGACGAGATCCAGCAAAGCCAGCGTCTGCAAAATCGCCTGCCGTGCTACCGCCACGCCCTTGGGGTCATCGTGCTGGCCGCATTCCAGCGTCACGCCGTAACCGCCCTTCGAGCGCATGTACTCGGTGGTACCGACGCCGTAATTGGTGCTGGTGACCAGTGCCTGTGAGCGGTCGCTTCCGCTGGCTGAGGCTTTTGCCGCCCGGCGCTGCACGCCGCGGGCGTAGGTGTCCAGCCAGCCTTCGACAATGCGCCACGGCCCGGTGTGAAGGGCGAGCTGCATTTCGTGTTCCGCCTGGCTGAAGGGCTCCAGCGTGCCGGTGTTGTTTTGCGGTCCAATCATCACAAACGGCGCGCCGCCAGTGTGAAAGGAATGCAGGTCCAGCAGCACGTCGTGCGCCTCGAGGATGGGGCAGAGCTCGTTGGCAATGCGGTCTTCGTAGTCCTGCGGGTTGGCCGTGACCGCCATGTTGCGGTTCAGGTTGCGGTCACCCATGCGGCGCTTGAGTTCGTAAGCCTTCGGGTTGGTCACCGGGATGAAGGTCACGCTGCCGCGCTGGATGGCGAGCTGGCCGCTTTCAAACGCTTCAAGCAACTGGGTGATGGCTTGGGTACCGCAGGTCTCGTTACCGTGCACGGCGCCCAGAACCAGCAGGCGGTGGCCGGCCTGGGGGTTGTCCGGGGCGCGGAAGGTGTGGGGTTTCAGCAGGCTGGGGGTTGGGGACGTGACTGTCATGCGATGGTTATATCCTCATTGATGCCTGCCGGTAAAAAGTGCCCGCCATAAAATTTTCGGGCAGGTCGCTATGCCTTACATTACAGGTCCTGCGGTTTGGCTTCCATTCCGCGATCTGGACACTGAAAACACCAAACCATGACCAGCCGGTCAAGCCCTTCATCCCGCACCATCGTCTGGCTTGTGACGCTGGCGCTTTTGCTTGCGCAGATGCTGGGTCTGATGCACGGCACCGTGCATGGCCCGGGTTACGCCGGCGCCTTTGCATCGGCAAAAACCAGCGTCGCCAGAGCTGAACGGGCCCACGCCCACAACAGCGTTGTCGATTCGCTTTTCGCATCGCACACCCGCGATGCCGATTGCCGGTTGTATGACCAGGCCAGCCACGGCAGCGCTGCGCTGCATGTGGCCTCGCTGGTTTTGCCGGTGCTGCTGCCCACTGTGGCCGTGGCAATTTTTGAGGGCGAAGCACTCGCCCGATGGGCTGCGCTTTTTGATGCGCGCGGCCCGCCCCTGACTCGCTGAATCCCTTTCGCTGACGGCGGCCGCATGGTGGCTGTGTCGGCCTTGCCCCTGCTGCATCCACCCGATGTGCAGGTTTGCATCCTGATTCAACGAGTCCTTCATGAAATACCTGTTTTCAAAAAATGCATTGCAGCTGGCGGTGCTGGCTTTCGTGGCCGCCGCCGGCATGGCGCAGGCTCAAACCGCGCCGGCCAGTTCGGCTTCTTCACCGGCAAGCCTGAAAGAAGTCACCATTACCGGCAACCCGCTGGGTGCGACCGACCTGATTGCGCCTGCTGCCAGTTACAGCGGTACCGGCCTGTTGTTGCGTTCCAAGACCACGCTGGGTGAAACGCTGGACGGCGAGCCCGGCATCAGCAGCACCTACTTCGGCCCCAACGCCAGCCGGCCCATCATTCGCGGGCTGGATGGCGACCGCATCCGCATCCTCAGCAACGGCGGGGCGATGGTCGATGCCTCATCGCTCAGCTACGACCACTCGGTCACGTCCGACCCCATCAGCATCGAGCGTATCGAGGTCCTGCGCGGCCCCGGCGCGCTGCTCTACGGCGGCAGTGCGGTGGGCGGCGTGGTCAATGTGATTGACAACCGCATTCCACGCGAAGCCATGTTTGAGGAGAAGGGCGGCGTGAGCGGCAAGCTCAACCTGGACGCTGCGACAGGCAACGGCGAGAAAGGCAGCGGCGTGCTGGTGGAAACCGGCACCGACCGCTATGCCCTGCATGTCGATGCGTTCAACCGCGAAACCGGCGACGTGAAAGTGCCGGTCAGCCTGAACTGCACCAAGCCTGGCTCGACCGGCCTTGCCAACCGCATCTGCAACTCGGCCAGCAAGGTCAATGGCGGTGCCGTCGGCGGCTCGCTGTTTTTTGACCATGGCTACCTGGGCGCCTCGCTGGCCACCTACCGCAGCAACTACGGCACGGTGGCAGAAGACAATGTCAACGTTGGCATGAAGTCCGACCGCATGGCGCTTGAAGGCGAGATACGCGACCTCGGCTTCTTTAAAAGCGTCAAGGCCCTGTACAGCCAGACGGACTACACCCACACCGAATTCGACACAACGACCCCCGGAACTGTTTTCAAAAACAAGGGTAATGATTTGCGGATCGAGGCGCGACATGCGCAACTGGGCAACCTCAGCGGCATCTTCGGCCTGCAGGCAGAAAAAACACGCTTTTCTGCGGATGGTACAGAGGCCTTTGCCCCGTACAGCGAAACCACACAAAAGGGTTTGTTCGCCTATGAAGAATATGCAACGTCCTGGGGTAAACTGAGTTTTGGCGGACGGCTGGAGTCTGTCAAGGTGGCATCCCTCGGCAACCCGCGCCTGGCGCGCTTTGTGCCTGCGACGCGGGACTTCAACCCTTCAAGCTATGCATTTGGCGCCTTGTGGAATGCTGCGCCGCAGTGGCAGCTCACCAGCAACCTGGCCTTCAGCGAGCGTGCACCCAAGGACTACGAGCTTTACGCCTTTGGCACTCACGTTGCCACCAACGCATGGGAGACCGGCAATCCAAACCTCGGCAAAGAGAAATCGACCAGCCTGGATATAGGCGCCAACTGGAAGTCAGCCGCCAATACGTTTTCAGCCAACGCCTACACACATTATTTTAAAAACTACATCGCGCTGCTGGCCACCGGCAACACTTACGGGCAATCGAGCGGCACGCTGAACCCGACCGATGCCAATGGTGACGGTATTGACGACAACGACCCTGACAACCGCGTACGCCAGGAGTTCGCCTACACAGCGGTGCGTGCACGTTTTACCGGTGTTGAGTTGAGCGGCAATATCCGTTTGATGGAAGGTGCGAGCAACCTCGACCTGGCGCTGCGCGGCGATATGGTCAAGGCCACCAACCTCAACAATGGCCAGCCGTTGCCGCGCATTGCACCCATGCGCGTGGGCGCCACGCTGAAGTGGGCAAGCGGACCGTGGGGTGCGAATCTCGGCTTTGACCGTTCGGCTGCGCAGAACAATGTTGCTACAGGTCAGCGCGCCACCGCGGGCTATACGCTGTGGAACACCGCCGCAACCTATGCGCTGAAGATGGGCAAGGTCAACACCCTGCTGTTTGCACGTGTGGACAACCTCACCAACCAGCTGGCCTACAGCGCGACATCGGTGTTGACCACGACGGCGTTTCCGAAGGCACCACTGCCGGGACGTAGCCTGAAGGTGGGCTTGCAAGCCAGCTTTTAACGAGCCAAATGGACCGGAGCAAGGCAGACCGGGCGCTAAGATTGGCGCAATGAACCAGCTTGTCCTTGTCTCCCTGCTTCCGGTCGTGTTGCTGATTGCTGCTGGTTTTGCCGCAGGTCGCATGCAGTGGGTCCGGCCTACAGCGGTCAAGGATCTTTCCAACCTGATTTTTCTGCTGCTCACGCCTGCGCTGCTGTTTCGCACCATGAGCAAGGTGCGCATCGAGCAGCTCGACTTCAGGCCGGTGACGGCTTATTTTGTGGCGGTGGCGATTCTTTTTTGCGGCATTCTGCTCGTCAAGGGGCTGAACCGGCGTGCGGCTGTACTGGCGCTGGCTGGCACCTTTTCGAACACGGTGATGATAGGCATCGCCATGGTCGGCCTGATGTACGGGCCGTCGGGTCTGGTGATTTTGCTGACGCTGGTGTCGACCCATGCGCTGGTGCTGCTGACGACGGCAACCCTGGTGCTGGAGCTCGCGGTGGCGCGTGAACAGAAGCAGGGCCTGGGTGGAGAACTCGGCACGGCGCCACGGCATCCGGTGACCACTGTGTTGCTGGCGGTCAAAAACGCAGTGTTCAACCCTGTGCCCCTGCCCATCATCATGGGACTGCTGTTCGCGCAAACGGGTCTTGTCATTCCTGAAGTCATCGACAAGCCTCTTGAATTGCTGGCCAACGCCTTCGGCCCGCTGGCCCTGGTGCTGGTAGGTGTCACGCTGGCCAATACATCGATGGGCGGGTACTGGCGACCCGCGCTGGTACTGGCCTGTGTCAAGAATCTGCTGCATCCCCTGTTGGTGTTCTGCATTTGCCGTCTGCTGGGTGTCGGCGGCTTGCCCATGGCGGTGATGGTGACCGCATCAGCCCTGCCGATTGGTGCGAACGTGTTTTTGTTTTCCCAGCGTTACAAGGTGGCCGAAGAGCTCATCACGGCCAGCGTGGTGATGTCCACGGCACTTGCGCTCATCAGCCTGACGATGGTGATGCTGCTGCTTGGAAAATTCGCATGAATCCTTCGCGGTTAAACTTCCGGCAGTCACAAAACTGTCATATTTTTGACATATTCACCGGGGACCGAGATGCTGTTTGGCAAGTTGCTGCCGCGCGAAGGCAATTTTTTCGAGATGTTCAACCAGCATGCGGAGCGCATTGTTGAAGCGGCCCAGGCTTTTTCAAAGATGGTTGCCAATTACAGCGATGTTGAAAAGCGCGAAGCTTTCAACCGCGAGGTAGATCGCGCAGAAGGCGCTGCGGACCGCATCACCCACGACGTCAACCGGGCGCTGCACAAGACCTTCATCACGCCGATTGACCGTGAGCAGATCCACAAGCTCATCAACACCATGGACGATGTGGCCGACCTGATCCAGGACTCCGCAGAAACCATGGCGCTGTACGACGTGCGCCACATGACGGACGACATCGTTCGCCTGACAGACCTGAGCGTGAAATGCTGCGAGCGACTGAAAGACGCGGTGGCCCTGATTGGCAAGGTCAGCGAGCCTGCGACGGCAGAAGCTGCGCTGAAGACTTGCGAAGAAATCGACAAGCTTGAATCCGACGCCGACCGCGTGATGCGCTCGGCCATGAGCCGCCTCTTTCGGGAAGAGCCGGACGTGCGTGAGGTCATCAAACTCAAGGCGGTTTACGAGCTGCTGGAAACCATCACCGACAAGTGCGAGGACGTCGCCAACCTGATTGAGGGCATCGTCCTCGAGAACTCCTGAAAAATATGGCCCCCACTCTCCTCGCTTCGCGTAGTTCGCTGCCCCCCGAGGGGGCTGGCCTTGCTTGGGACGGCCCTGCGCTGCGGCCGCGCCGCTGCTCTTTTAGCGTTGGAATGATTTAATTATGCAAAGCGTACAGACTGCCCTGTGGGTTGTGGCCCTGCTGGTGTTCATGGCCATCGCATTCGACTTCATGAACGGGTTTCATGATGCCGCCAACTCGATTGCAACGGTGGTGTCAACCGGGGTGCTCAAGCCCGGCCAGGCTGTTCTGTTTGCTGCCACCTTCAACCTGATTGCGATTTTTATCTTCCACCTCAGCGTGGCGGCGACGGTCGGCAAGGGTATCGTTCAGCCGGGGGTGGTGGATACCCATGTGGTGTTTGGTGCGCTCATGGGCGCCATTGCCTGGAACCTGCTGACCTGGTACTACGGCATTCCCAGCAGTTCGTCGCATGCGCTGATTGGCGGCATTGTGGGGGCGGTCATGGCCAAGTCTGGTGCGCATGCGCTGATCTCCGGCGGCATCCTGAAAACCGTGGCCTTTATTTTTGTCTCACCGCTGCTGGGCTTCTTGCTGGGCTCCATGATGATGGTGCTGGTCGCGTGGGTCTGTCGGCGCGCCACGCCTTCGCGTGTCGACAGGTGGTTCCGCAGGCTGCAGCTCGTATCTGCCGGTGCCTACAGCCTGGGACATGGCGGCAATGACGCGCAGAAAACAATCGGCATCATCTGGATGCTGCTGATTGCCACGGGTTATGCCTCCGCCAGTGACGCGCTGCCGCCCACCTGGACGATTGTGAGTTGCTACATGGCGATTGCCGCCGGCACCATGTTTGGCGGCTGGCGCATCGTCAAGACCATGGGCCAGAAGATTACCAAACTCAAACCCGTCGGCGGCTTTTGTGCCGAGACTGGCGGCGCGCTGACCTTGTTCCTGGCGACCGGGCTGGGGATTCCGGTTTCAACGACCCACACCATCACAGGCGCCATCGTCGGTGTAGGTTCCACGCAGCGCGCTTCCGCAGTCCGCTGGGGTGTGGCGGGCAATATTGTCTGGGCGTGGATTTTCACGATCCCGGCTTCAGCGTTTGTGGCTGCGGTTGCCTACTGGATCAGTCTGCAGATTTTCTGACCGGGATTTCAGGCGCTCAGCGAAGCGGCAAATTTTCGACGGGCCGCCCCTGGAAAAATTAGCCCCTCGGGGGGCAGAGAGCTACACGCAGTGAGCGAACGTGGGAGCCATATTCACTGACTGATCTTGCGCGCCTCTTCGACCTGGTATTCAAAGTAGCGTTGAAAGCTGAACGCAATGCTGGACATCAGCGTGATGGCGCCAAACAGCAGTGCAAAAACCACGGCGCCAATCGTCAACCAACTGGTGTTGCCTGAAGCAGTTTCAGGCAGGGCCGGGTTGTAGATGGCGTTCCACTTTTCAGTTGGCATCAGTCCGTAATAGATCGCGGTGATGGATGTCCCCGCAAGCGTGAAACCCAGCAAGGGGATCAGCAACCAGGCAATCTGGTCGTCCTGGCCGTACAGCTGAACGCGGTAAACGCCCCACCAGCCGATGGCTGCAATCAGCGGGTGCAGCCAGGCCCACAGGTCCCTGGCGCCAAACAGGTAAAAGCGATGCAGGCCGAATTGGCCGAAGATGAAAGCAAGCCAGGCGGCTGCGGTTTTATTTTTGGCGCTGGGGTGACTGGATAAAACGGTATTTGAAGGCATACCGGATTATGGTGCCGCGCCGTCGGGCGGTGCGTTGTCGCCTGCACCAATGCTTTTTTGCATGATCACGATGTCGCGCCAGGCGCCGAACTTCCAGCCGCAGGACTTTACCTGGCCGACCTCCTCAAAACCCAATGCCTTGTGCACGCCGACGGATGCAGCGTTGGCCGAGTCGCCAATGATGGCCATGACCTTGCGTATGCCAGCTGCTTCGCACTGCACCAGCAACTCGGCCAGCAGGGCGCGGCCCAGCCCCTTGCCCTGCGTGCCGGGTGCGAGGTAAATCGAATCCTCGACTGAATAGCGGTAGGCCGGCCGGGGCTTGAACCAGTTGCCGTAGGCAAAGCCAACAATCTGGCCCTCCAGCTCGGCCACCAGGTAAGGCAGGCCTTTGGCGCGCACATCGGCGCGCCGGGCGGTCATGTCGGCCAGGCTGGGCGGTTCGGTTTCAAAGGTGCCGGTGCTGTGCAGGACATGGTGACCGTAAATCGCGGTAATCGCAGGCATGTCCTGCTCGAGGCTTGGGCGTATCAGGAAGGCTGTGCACATCGGGTTTGTAGCTTTGGTTTTTGCGGCAAAGGGGGGCTGTCGGAAGGGCTGTTTCAGGGCAGGTATTTTGAGGGGCAGGGCGGTTTTGACTTCAAAAGGCTTCCTCAGGCTATAATCGCAGGCTTTGCAGCATTTCGCTGACCGGGTGGTCATGTCGTGTGTCTCAATCGCTGCAGGAAACTATGGGGTGCTTTTTTAAACATGCGCCCCACCACCCAAGGATAAATCATGGTCGTCATCCGACTTGCACGCGGCGGTTCCAAGCACCGTCCATTTTTCAACATCGTTGTGGCCGACAAGCGCGTCCGCCGTGATGGCCGTTTCATCGAGCGCATCGGTTTTTACAACCCGATTGCCAAGGGTGGCGAAGAAGGCCTGCGCATCATGCAGGACCGCCTGACCCACTGGATCGGCGTTGGCGCACAGCCATCACCCACCGTTGAGCGCCTGGTCAAGCAGGGCGCTGCGGCGGCCGCCAAGGCAGCCTGAGCATCACTGCGCAGATGTTGCCCGGACTTCAGTCGGCCGGTCTTCCGGCTGACGCTGTCGAAGTCGGGCGCATTCTCGATGCCTGGGGCATCAAGGGGTGGGTGAAAATCCTTCCCCACAGCGCCGACCCCGAAGCCCTCTTCGCGGCAAAATCCTGGTTTTTACAGCCGCCTGACGCCAAGTTCCGGCCTGGATTCAATGCCTTTGCAGGCACTGTGTCCATCGCGGTGGATGAGTCCAAAACACATTCTGATTCTGTTGTCGCCAAGATCGCCGGTCTTGACGACCGCAATGCGGCCGAGGCCTTGCGCGGCGCGCGCATTTTTTTGCCGCGCAGCAGCTTTCCCGCTGCTTCCAAAGACGAGTACTACTGGGTCGATCTGATCGGCCTGGATGTTGTCAACCGCGAAGGCGTGGTGTTGGGTTCTGTCAGGGATCTGATGGCCACCGGGCCGAACTCGGTGCTGTGCGTCGAATACATGGCACAGCAGGAAGACGGTAGTGAGGTTGCTGCTGAACGCATGATTCCGTTTGTATCGGTTTACGTTGACAGCGTGGACATCGCCGGCAAACGCATCACCGTCGACTGGCAGCCTGACTACTGAGCGCCTCGCATTGCCCGCACAGCGTAAATGTCGCGCAGAATGCTCCTGAATGCGCTTTGATGTCATCACCCTTTTCCCTCAGCTGTTTGCGCCCTTTCTGACAAGTGGCGTGACCCGGCGTGCCTATGAATCGGGCCTGGTTGAGGTCAAGCTCTGGAATCCACGCGACTTTGCCGACGGCACATATCGCCGTGTCGATGACCGGCCCTTTGGCGGCGGCCCCGGCATGGTCATGCTGGCCGAACCGCTCAGCCTTTGCCTTGAAAAAATACAGGCCGAACGGCTGGCGAATGAGGCTGGCAATGCGCCAGTGGTCCTTTTCTCTCCGGTTGGTGAAGCGCTGACCCATACGGCCGTTGAAAGCTGGTCCGCCGGCAAAGGCGCGGTTCTGATCTGCGGCCGCTATGAGGGATTGGACCAGCGGTTTATTGACAGCCATGTGGACATGCAGGTCAGCCTGGGTGACTTTGTGCTGTCGGGTGGTGAGATCGCCGCGATGGCACTGCTCGATGCCGTGGCCAGGTTGCAGCCCGGCGTCCTCAATGATGAGGGCAGCCATCAGTTCGACAGCTTTAATCCGGCGCTTGACGGCCTGCTGGATTGCCCGCATTACACCCGGCCCGAATCCTGGCGAGGTGAGGTGGTGCCGCCCATTTTGTTGTCCGGCAACCACAGCCATATCGAGCGTTGGCGGCGTGACCAGCGGCTGGCTTTGACCCAGAAGCAGCGCCCGGAACTGGTTCAAAAGGCCAGAATCGCCGGTCAATTGACGGCTGTCGACGAGGCTTTTCTGATGGATTTGCTCGAAAATCCAGAAAAAGACGCCTGACTTGCTATAATAGAAGGCTTTTCGGTCCTCTGGCGGCCACTGCAACCAAGTTGTCCCTGTCTGTTGATATGCGGCGCAACCCCTGGATTTGCGGTCTTTAGCGTAGCTCGCGAATGAACGAAAAAATGAAATTGGAATTTTTATGAATCTCATCCAGACCCTTGAGCAGGAAGAAATTGCCCGCCTCAACAAGACTGTTCCCGTTTACGCTCCTGGCGACACCGTCATTGTCAGCGTCAACGTGGTTGAAGGTACCCGCAAGCGTATGCAGGCTTTTGAAGGTGTTGTGATTGCCAAGCGCAATCGTGGCCTCAACTCCAGCTTCATCGTTCGCAAGATTTCCAACGGTGAAGGCGTCGAGCGTACCTTCCAGGTCTACAGCCCGCTGATTGCCAAGATTGAAGTCAAGCGCCGCGGTGATGTGCGCCGCGCCAAGCTGTACTACCTGCGTAGCCGCAGCGGCAAGTCTGCACGTATCAAGGAAAAGCTGGGCGCCAAGGCCGCTTGAGCTGCCTGCCCGGAAAAAGCCGCTCTTCATGGGCGGCTTTTTTTTGCCTGAAAATAGCAGCAAAGGCTAGCGCATGTCATCGTCCACCGAGTTCACCAAACCCCTGCCCAAATTTGACCCCCGCAGCATCCCCGTGCTGGGCGTGGACGATCACCTGGCGGGTGTGGCGCTGGATCGGCTGACACCGGGGGCTCTTCGCGAGCGATTCCTGAGTCCGCCCGAGTGGTCGCCTGAGCACAGCGTGGAGAAAAGATTTGAAAATCGCCAGCCTGCCCTCGCAGCAGTGTTGGTTCCGCTGGTGATGCGCGACGAGCTCACCTTGCTCCTGACGCAGCGGACCAGCAATCTTTCCACCCACTCCGGACAGATTGCCTTTCCTGGCGGCCGCACTGACGACACCGATGTAGATGCTGTCGATACGGCTTTGCGCGAAGCCCATGAAGAGGTGGGCCTGACGCGCGACCATGTCGAAGTTCTGGGTACGCTGCCAACGTATGTGACCGGCACGGCCTACATCATCACGCCGGTCGTGGCACTGGTGAGGCCCGGCTTTGTGCTGCAGCCGAATCCGGGGGAAGTGGCCGATGTGTTTGAGGTTCCGCTTTCCTATCTGATGAACCCAGCGCACCACAGGCGTCACCAGGTGGAGTTTGACGGCGTTTCCCGGCAGTGGTTGTCCATGCCTTACATTGATCCGGCTGTCGTCGGTGGTCTCGACCCCACGGAGCGGTTTATCTGGGGCGCTACGGCAGGCATGCTGCGCAACCTTTACCGTTTTCTGAGCGCCTGAATAAAGCCCACCCCTGTCCAGCCCCACTGCGTGTGGCCTGTTCCCCCCCCATCAAGGGGGCGGCGCCTGCGGTCTGGCAAAGCCAGTCCCGCGGCCCCTGCTGGCAAATACGCTGGCCGTACGCCTGTCTTTCACCAGTTCAAGCTGCGGTCCGGCTTTGCAGGTCGCAAGGCGGGCGGCCCCTCGGAGGCAGGAAGTTGCCGCAAGTGAGCGACCGTAAGGGCCAGTTATGATTCCTTATGAGCTTTCTTGCCGTTTTGTTTGCACTCATCATTGAACAGGCCCGGCCACTGGCGCGCGGCAACTGGATTCACGCCACATTCCGCGGCTGGGCCCGATGGGCCAGCCGCAGTCTCGATGCTGGCAAGCCACATCATGGCTGGATTGCCTGGGCGGTCACCGTGATCTTTCCTGCGGTTGTGACCATGGCCATCCACTGGCTTTTATGGAGTGTCAGTGCTGTCCTCGCCTTCATCTGGAGCGTGGCGATCTTGTATGTCACGCTCGGCTTCAGGCAGTTCAGTCACCATTTCACTGACATACGTGACGCGCTGGATGACGGTGACGAAGATCTTGCCCGCGAACTGCTGGCACAGTGGCGCCAGGTGGACGCCAGTGAGCTGCCACGCAGCGAAATCGTCAGACACGTGATTGAATATTCGGTGCTTGCCGCACACCGCCACGTGTTTGGCGTGCTGGGATGGTTCTCGGTTCTGGCCGCTTTGGGCCTTGGCCCCGCGGGTGCGGTGATGTACCGGATGAGCGAGTTTGTATCACGCTACTGGATGTACAAAAGCAAGTCTCCATCGGCAGGCGAGGGCGCAAGTCCTGCCTTGCAGGGTGCCGCGCTCCAAGCCTGGGGTGTGATTGATTTTGTGCCGGCACGTGTCACGGCTCTTGGTTTCGCGGTGGTCGGCAGCTTTGAGGATGCCATTGATGCCTGGCGAAATTACAACCAGCGTTTTCCTGCAAGTGCGCCCGCCGCCTCCGAAAATCGCAATGATGGCATCATCCTGGCCGCCACTTCAGGTGCTGTGAATGTGCGATTGGGCGGTGAGGCGCTCAAGGCTGTTTTTTCGCCAAACACTTCGCAGGGATTTCAGGCTGGGGGGCTGGAGGCGGACCCGTCCACTGTCATCGAACCGACGCCGGGTCGCGAGCCTGAAGTGGCGCATTTGCGCAGCATCGTGGGGCTGGTGTGGCGTTCGGTGGTGCTCTGGATGGTGCTGCTTGCGCTGCTGACCCTGGCCCGCCTCCTTGGCTAGTGAGGCGAAGAGTCGTCAATACCGCGTTTGCGACAGCTCTTCAAACAGTTCGCTGTACAAACGATAGCGTGCCGCGCTGATGGAGCTGTTGCCTGAAGTCGAATTGACTTCCCCAATCACGCCACACCCCGGCTCGTGCAGATGTGTGCAGTTATAAAACCTGCAGTC
Organism: Pseudomonadota bacterium; assembly: GCA_040388335.1. Taxonomy (GTDB): domain Bacteria; phylum Pseudomonadota; class Gammaproteobacteria; order Burkholderiales; family Burkholderiaceae_C; genus Polaromonas. Next base: position 32,243 of record JAZKCB010000048.1, read on the forward strand.
CTGCGCATGTTTTTTCAGGTCTGGCATCAGGGTCGCCAGCTGCATGGGCTGTATGTGGTTCAGGCCAAATTCCTGAAATCCCGGCGAGTCGATCAAGGCTGTCGTGCGCGCCTCATCCACCCAATACAGGGTGGTGCTCGTGGTGGTGTGCTTGCCGGAGTTGAGCGCCTGCGAAATCTCTGCCGTCAGGACTTTTGCCTGTGGCACCAGCAGGTTGGTCAGGCTGCTTTTGCCTGCACCTGACGGCCCCAGAACCAGGGTTTTCTTTCCACGCAGAAGCTCCATCAGTTCAGCTTTTTGCGCGTCGTTGGCCTGAAACTCCGTCTTGGGCTTGATGGCCAGGGGCAGCATTTGGTAGCCCATGGTGCGGTAGGGAGCCAGTTTGACCCATGCCCGCCCGAACGGTTCCGTCAGGTCACTCTTGTTGAGTGCAATGATGGGTGTAATTCCTTCCGCTTCGGCGGCAATCAGTGCGCGCGTCAGCTGGCTTTCAGAGAATTCGGGCTCTGCGGCCATCAGGATCAGCACCTGATCCAGGTTGGCCGCAAAAGACTTGGTCCGCATCTCGTCCTGCCGGTAAAACACGTTGCTGCGCTCTTCGACTTTTTCGATGGTGCCTTCATCTTCGCTGGGCAGCCAGCGCACGCGGTCACCCACAAGCGCCTGGTTTTTTTTGCCGCGTGGGTGACAGATCAGGCGTGCGCCGCTGTCGGTTTCGACCAGGACATGGCGGCCGAAACCAGCCACCACGAGACCAGGCTGCATGCCCGGAGCAGGCGCCGCGCCTGGCCGGCCGGATTTGTTCAAGCCAGCAACGCGTCAGTTTTTGACGCGCAGAAGAAATCACTGACGGAAATGCCGTCAACATCGTGTGTATTGAAACGCACTGTGCATTTGCCGTAGCTGACCGAGAGATCCGGATGATGGTCTTCCGCATTGGCGATAAAAGCCAGTGCGTTGACGAAAGCAATGGTCTCGTAATAGTTCCTGAAGCTGAAGGTTTTTTCCAGCGCGCCATCCATCAGCCGCCAGCCCGGTACCTGATCGCCATTGAGTTTGCTGAGCTGAGTGACGATCTCGGTGGCGCTCAACGCGCGGCGGTTCTGGTGTATCGGGTTCATGATGCTGATCCGTGCAGGGCGGGTGCCATACGAGCCAACCGCTCTGATGCGGGCGGGTGGGAGTAATAGAACTTCACAAATACCGGGTCGGGCGTCAGCGTGCTGGCATTGTCCTGATAGAGCTTGAGGAGGGCACTTTGAAGATCCCTGCCGTCAGTCTGGGCCACGGCGTAGGCGTCGGCTTCAAACTCATGCTTGCGCGAAAACTGTGCAAAGACCGGCGAGATAAAAAAGCTGAACAGCGGCACCACCAGCATGAAGAGCAGTAGAGCCAATGCATCGTTGGCACCTACCAGGTTTGGCCGCACACCCAGGCCCGTATAAAACCAGACTTGTGACGACAGCCAGCCCAGCAGTGCAAAACCGGCCAGACTCAAGGCGAACATCGACACGATGCGCTTGATGATGTGTTTGTGCTTGAAGTGGCCGAGCTCATGCGCAAGGACGGCATCCACTTCCCCGGGATTGAGTTGCTTGAGCAGTGTGTCGTAAAACACCACTCGTTTGGCCGCGCCAAAGCCGGTGAAGTAAGCGTTGGCATGAGCCGAGCGTTTGCTGCCATCCATGACAAACAAGCCCTTGGCCGCAAAGCCACAGCGCTGCATGAGTGCGGTGACACGGGTTTTCAGCGTTTCATCGTCCAGTGGCTTGAATTTGTTGAAAAGCGGTGCGATGACCGTTGGATACAGGACCAGCACAAGCAGGTTAAAACCCATCCATGCACCCCAGGCCCAAAGCCACCAGAGGCTTCCGGCGCTCCCCATCAACCAGAGAATCAGCGCAATGATGGGCAGGCCAATGACGGCGCCAATCAGCAGTCCCTTGACCAGGTCGCCCAGCCATAGCTTGAAGGTCATTTTGTTGAAGCCGAAACGCTCTTCAATTCTGAAGGTGCTGTAAAGCGTAAACGGCAGGTCAAGCACGCCGCTGATCAGGCCGAAGGCAGCCAGAAGGGCGAGCTGTGGCACAAGGCTGCCGTAGCTGGCAAGACTGGAACTGGCCAGAAACTGGTTTAGGGTATCAATGCCGCCAAGCAAGGTCCAGCCCAAAAGCAAGGCAGCGCCGAAAGCCATTTCCAGCAAACCGAAGCGGGCCTTGGTGATTGTGTAATCCGCAGCCTTTTGATGTGATTCCAGTGAAATGGTGGATGCAAAAGCGGCAGGCACCGAGTCGCGATGCTCGGACACGTGGCGAATCTGGCGTGAGGCAAGGTAAAACCGTGTCAACAAACCAAGCACCAGTGCGGCGCAGAACACAACGGTGAAAACAAGGGAAAGGTCACTCATGAAGGGAAGTTTAGGCGATCAGCGAGAATCACAAGATGCCTGACAACGAACCCCTACTCAAAAAATCCGACCAGAACCTTGTCTGGATAGACTGCGAAATGACCGGGCTGGACCCCGAAAAAGAACGCCTGATCGAAATTGCCGTCATCGTTACCGGGCCGCAGCTCACCCCTCGCATTGAAGGCCCCGTGCTGGCCATTCACCAGTCTGACGCGTTGCTCGACCAGATGGACGCCTGGAACAAGGGCACGCATGGCCGCAGCGGCCTGATCGAGAAAGTCAAAGCCAGCACTGTCAGCGAGGCGGACGCAGAGACGCAGATTCTGGCTTTTCTGGCCCAATACCTGCCCAAAGGCACGTCACCCCTGTGCGGCAACACCATCAGCCAGGACAGGCGTTTTCTGGTCAAGTACATGCCGAAGCTCGAAGGCTTTCTGCATTACCGCAACATTGATGTCAGCACGTTCAAGGAGCTGGCAAAGCGCTGGAGCCCCGAGGTTTACAGCGCCTTCAAGAAGCGCCAAAGCCACACCGCGCTGGCCGACGTGCACGAATCCATTGATGAACTTGAGCACTATCGCGAACATTTTTTGAAGTGATTGCAACGCCCACAAAATAAAAGACTGGTACAAACCCGTAAAGCGTGCCATAATCATGGGCTTGCAGTTGCACAGGGTGCGCTGCATTTGTACATCTACCTCACACTTTTGGGCCCTATAGATCAGGGCCACCGTCTCTCGCAGTTCAGTTCGTCTGTTCCAGCCTGATTCGCAATATTCGTTTGATGGTTGATGTTTTTTTAACCATTGAACGAATCCTCCTGCCACGCGGGAGGA
>JAZKCB010000049.1:0-3077 GCA_040388335.1 Pseudomonadota bacterium
TCAGCACAAAGCCGAGCGCCACCAGCGAATACAGCATGCCGGCCATCAGGCCGCCGAAAAGAGTCTCTAAAAAGAATGCCATCTGTTTGTCCTGCAGCTTAGTGGGATGTGCCCAGATAGGCCTTGATCACGTCTTCGTTGTTGCGCACTTCGTCGGGCGTGCCATCACCAATCTTCTTGCCGTAGTCCAGTACCACCACGCGGTCAGAGATGTCCATCACCACGCCCATGTCGTGTTCAATCAGCACAACCGTGGTGCCGAACTCGTCGTTCACGTCGAGCACAAAACGGCACATGTCCTGCTTTTCTTCGACGTTCATGCCGGCCATGGGCTCGTCAAGCAGCAGCACCTGCGGCTCCATGGCCAGTGCGCGGCCCAGGTCAACGCGTTTTTGCAGGCCGTAGGGCAACTGGCCGACGGGGGTCTTTCGGTAAGCCTGGATCTCCAGGAAATCGATGATTTTTTCAACTGCCTCACGGTGGCGTATCTCTTCTTTTTCAGCCGGCCCGATGCGCAGCGCCTGCATGAAGAGGTTGCTCTTGATCTTCAGGTTGCGGCCCGACATGATGTTGTCGAGCACGCTCATGCCCTTGAACAGCGCAAGGTTCTGGAAGGTGCGGGCCACGCCCATCACTGCCACCTGGTGGCTGTTCATGTGCTTGAAGGTCTGGCCACGGAAAGTGATGGAGCCGTGCTGCGGCGAATACACGCCGTTGATGCAGTTGAGCATGGAGCTCTTGCCTGCACCGTTGGGGCCGATGATGGCGCGTATCTCGTGCTCTTTGACATTGAACGAGATGTCCGACAGCGCCTTGACGCCGCCAAAGCTCAGACTGATGTTGTTCACGTCAAGAATGACGTCGCCGATTTTTTTGGTCATAAAGCCCCCACGCTTGCGGCCCTGGCTGCGGCGCTGCCCCCCGAGGGGGCTTGCCCGCCTTGGAGCGGTCCTGCGGCGATCACGCTGCCGCCTTCACAGGTGCAAAGGTTTTTGCATCGCCGATCTTCAGCGTGGCGCTCACGCTGCCGCTGCGGCCGTCTTCAAACTTCACCACGGTTTCAATGAACTGCTCGGTCTTGCCGCTGTACATCGCATCAATCAGCGGCTGGTACTTGTCGCCGATGAAACCGCGCCTGACCTTGTTGGTGCGCGTCAGCTCGCCGTCGTCGGCGTCCAGCTCCTTGTGCAGCACCAGGAAGCGGCTGACCTGCGAGCCTGCCAGCAGCAGGTCCACGCTCAGGTCGGCGTTGACCTTTTCCACACACTCCTTGATGAGCTGGTAGACCTCTGGCTTTTGCGCCAGGTCGGTATAGCCGGCATACGGCAGGTTGCGGCGCTCGGCCCAGTTGCCGACGGCATCAAAGTCTATGTTGATGAAGACACAGGCCTTCTCGCGGCCGTCGCCGTAGGCCACGACTTCCTTGATGTAGGGGAAGAACTTGAGCTTGTTCTCGACATACTTGGGCGCAAACATCGCGCCGTCATTGCTGCCGCCCCGGATGCGGCCCACGTCTTTCACGCGGTCGATGATCTTGAGGTGGCCTGCGGCGTCGATGAAACCGGCATCGCTGGTGTGGTACCAGCCGTCGGCCGTCAGCACCTCGGCGGTGGCGGCGGGGTTTTTGTAGTATTCCTTGAGCAGGCCGGCCGACTTGACCATGATCTCGCCGTTGTCGGCCACGCGGATCTGCACGCCCGAAATCGGCACGCCCACGGTGTCGGCGCGCGCTTCGTTGTCGGGCTGCAGGCAGACAAACACGGCGGTTTCGGTCGAGCCGTAGAGCTGCTTCATGTTGATGCCGATGGAGCGGTAAAACGTGAAAAGGTCAGGGCCAATCGCCTCGCCGGCCGTGTAGACCACACGCACGCGCGAAAAACCCAGCGTGTTGCGCAGCGGGCCGTAGACCATCACATTGCCCAGCGCATACAGAATGCGGTCAAAAGCGCCGACGGGTTTGCCGTCCATCAGCGCGGGGCCGACGCGTTTGGCCACATCCATGAAAAAGTCGAACATGCCGCGCTTGATGCGGCCCGCGTCTTCCATGCGGATCATCACCGTGGTGAGCAGGCCTTCAAAGATGCGCGGCGGCGCAAAGTAATAGGTCGGGCCGACTTCCTTCAAATCGATCATCACCGTCGCGGCGCTTTCGGGGCAGTTGACGACATATCCGCAGGCCAGCCACTGCGCGTAGCTGAAGATGTTCTGGCCGACCCAGGCCGGCGGCAGGTAGGCCAGCACTTCTTCGCTCGAAGTCAGCTTGTCGAAATCTGCACCGGCCTTTGCGCGGTCCAGCATGGTGTTGTGGGTGTGCACCACGCCCTTGGGATTGCCGGTGGTGCCCGATGTAAAGAACATGGCGGCCACGTCATCGGGCACGGCTTTTTCCACCTCGGCCTTGAACCAGCCGGGCTGCGCTCTAGCGAAGGCCTTGCCGGCTTCCATCATCTGGTCAAGCGAGACCAGACCCGGCTCGCTGTAGTTGCGCAGGCCGCGCGGGTCATCAAACACGATGCTGGAGAGGTCGGGACAGCGGTCCCGGATCTCCAGCAGCTTGTCGACCTGCTCCTGGTCTTCCACCACGGCAAAACGCACATCGGCATTGGTGATGGGGAAGACACATTCGGCCGCAACCGCGTCCTGGTAAAGCGGGACCGGTATGGCGCCCAGGGATTGCGCGGCCAGCATGGTGGCGTAAAGGCGGGGACGGTTGCTGCCGACAATGATCATGTGCTCGCCGCGCTGCAGGCCAGCCTGGTGCATGCCGCAGGCGATGTGTTCAACCATGGCCGCCATGGCTGACCAGCTGCGTGCCTGCCAGATGCCGTATTCCTTTTCGCGCATGGCGGGCGCGCCGGGGCGTTCGGCAGCGTGCTTGAGCAGCAATCGGGGAAACGTGGTCTGCATCTGTCCTTGTCTCTCTTTCCTTGTGTCAACTGCGCTTGCTGCCGTGTCTTGTCGGACTCACGGCGCACTCGGTAGTTGTCTTATGCCCTGCATCGTAGGCGTCCATTTGACGCCATGTTGTCGTTCCGACGACAATTCAAGGGTGATTACTCCCCCGGACTTTCCCTTAG
>JAZKCB010000050.1:0-3356 GCA_040388335.1 Pseudomonadota bacterium
CGGCATCCGGGTCCGTGGCTTCGAGCTCGTAACTGGCGGCCAGCATGGCCAGGCGACCGATCACGCCATACATATAGAAGCGGTTGGGGCTGCTGGAGCCGGGTTTTTCACCCGGTTGCGGCAGGCGGCCGCTGTCGGCAAAGGCCAGCGGCACAAAGCTGGCGCCGGGGGCGTTGAGGTTCTCGTCGATGCCGCGGTCCGGGTGCACGCGGTAAAAACCGCCCACCACATAGCGGTCCATCATGTAGACGACCGGCTCGGCAACTGCGTCCTGCACGCGCTCGTTGGTGAGCACGCCTTCCTGGATGATCACCTCGGTCAGCGGCTGACCGTCCTTGGTGGTGCTCATCTTGTTTTTGGTCTTGCGGTTCAGCGCTTCCAGGTCCTTCACGTCGCGCACGGTCATGATGCCCATGCCGTAGGTGCCGTTGTCAGCCTTGACGATGACAAAGGGCTTCTCGTTGATGCCGTATTCCTTGTACTTGCGGCGTATCTTGTTCAGCAGGGAATCGACGTTGGTCGTCAGGCATTCCATGCCGCCGCCTTCGGCGATGTTGACGTCGCTGCACTTCTCGAACATCGGGTTGATGAGCCAAGGGTCGATGCCCAGCAGCTTGCCGAAGCGCTTGGAGATTTCTTCATAGGCCTTGGCATGGCGCGACTTGCGGCGCACCGACCAGCTGGCGTGCGTGGGCGGCAGCAGATACTGCTCGTTGAGGTCTTCCAGAATGCCCGGAATGCCGGCCGACAGGTCGTTGTTCAGCAGGATGGTGCAGGGGTCGAAATCCTTCAGGCCCAGACGGCGGTCGCTGCGGATCAGCGGCTCGATCGTGATGGTGTCGCCTGTCGGCAGGGTGACCGTGGTCGGCTCCTTGATGTCAGACGAGAGCGAACCAAAACGCACATTCAGGCCGGCCTGGTTGAAGATGCGTTTGAGCTGCAGCACGTTGGACAGGTAAAAGCTGTTGCGCGTGTGGTTCTCGGGCACGATCAGCAGGTTGCGCGCCTCGGGGCAGATCTTTTCAATCGCGGCCATGGCGGCCTGTACGGCCAGCGGAAGCATCTCGGGCGTGAGGTTGTTCCAGCCGCCGGGGAAAAGATTGGTGTCGACAGGCGCCAGCTTGAAGCCGGCGTTGCGCACATCGACCGAGCTGTAAAGCGGCGGTGTGTGCTCCATCCACTCCAGGCGAAACCAGCGCTCGATCGCCGGCATGGAGTCGAGGATGCGTTGCTCGAGCTCGTTGATGGGGCCGTTCAGGGCGGTGATGAGATGCGGAACCATGCGGCCACTTTCGATTGAGGATTTTGTTATGCGGTGTGGCTATAACACTCTTGATTTTAGGGATGTTGGGGCTTGGCCCTGAGGTTACAAGAGGTAACGGCCGGGGTCGGAGACGAAATCGCGGAAGGCGCTTTCCCAGCGCTGGAGAACCGCTGGTATGGTCAGAAAAATGCTTGGGTGCACCCAACTTCCCTCGACGAGAAATTTAACGTATACATCAAATTTTTAACGTACACGTTAAAAACTTGGATCCGACGGGAGATTTGATGTGCCCAGCACCTGAAAAATCATCAAAAAAGCTCATTTTCAGGCATCAAATCAGCCTCCAGACCAATAGATACGGGCATGAGAAGCTACTTAATTGATAGCAAAAATGGTGCTGCCGACAAACGCAGGCAACACTCAGCCGCGCACTTCGCCGTTGCCCAGCACCACGTACTTGAGTGAGGTCAGTCCTTCGATGCCGACCGGGCCGCGCGCGTGGAACTTGTCGGTCGAAATGCCGATTTCAGCGCCCAGGCCGAACTCGAAACCATCTGCGAAGCGGGTGCTCGCATTCACCATGACGCTGGCCGAATCGACCTCACGCAGGAATCGCTGGGCATGCATGTGGTCGCGCGTGATGATGGCGTCGGTGTGGTGGCTGGAATACTGGTTGATGTGTTCAATCGCTTCATCAATGCCTGCGACCACCTTGATGCTGATGATGGGCGCCAGGTATTCCTCGTACCAGTCCTGCTCGGTGGCAGCGCTGATATTGGCTTTGGAAGCGATGGCAGGCTGCGACTTCAGGATCTCGCTGGCCGCGGCGTCGCAGCGCATCTCCACGCCCTTGTCAGCGTAGATGGCGGCGATTTTCGGCAGGAATTCTGCCGCCACACCTTTGGCGACCAGCAGGCCTTCGCTGGCATTGCAGGGGCTGTATTTGTTGGTCTTGGCGTTGTCGGCCACCGTCACCGCCATGGCGATGTCGCAGGGGTCGTCGACATAGACGTGGCAGTTGCCGTCCAGGTGCTTGATGACGGGCACCTTGGCATCGCGACTGATGCGCTCGATCAGGCCCTTGCCGCCGCGCGGGATGATGACATCCACATATTGAGGCATGGCAATCAGCTTGCCGACGGCTTCACGGTCGGTGGTCGGCACCAGCTGCACGGCCTCGGCAGGCAGGCCGCTGGATGTAAGCGCTTGCTGCACCAGCAGGGCCAGCGCCTTGTTCGATTCAATCGCTTCCGAGCCGCCACGCAGGATGCACGCGTTGCCGCTCTTGATGGCCAGCGAAGCGGCCTCAATCGTCACATTCGGCCGGCTTTCGTAAATCATGCCGAACACGCCAATCGGCACGCGCATCTGGCCGACGCGGATGCCGCTGGGCTGCTGCTTCATGCCGATGATCTCGCCAATCACGTCGGGCATGGCGGCGAGCTGCTCGCAGCCCAGGGCGACGGTGGTGAGGTCTTTGGCGGTCAGCTTGAGGCGGTCAAACAGCGGGCCTTCCAGGCCATTGGCTTTGGCGCGTTCAAGGTCGCGCTGATTGGCTGTCGCCAGGGATTCGGTATTTTGTTTGAGCAGCGCCGAGAGCTTCAAAAGCGCCGCATTCTTGGTGGCCGCCGGCGCACGCGCCATGGCAGCCGAGGCCTTTTTGGCCTGCGAGCCGAGAGTGTCCATCAGGCGCGAGACATCGCTGTCCTGAATTAAGGAATTTTTGAGATCGGGCGCGTTCATGGCCCCTATTTTCCCCGATATCGGTCTTGCAGGGCGCTAAAGCGCGCGAAAGCCTGTTTCTAACGGGGTCGCACGGAGGCCGGCCGGGCCGTGCACTGCTCGCACACCATACCCGCGAGCCGGTGCAGCGCCTGCCAGCCGCTCGCCGGCCAGTCGGGCTGCTTCAGGCCCTTGACGATACCGTCGACCTTGTGCGCGGCCTGCAGCAGGTTGGCCAGCGTGGTGTCGCCGATTTGCGGCAACACGCGCTCAAACAGTTTTTCCTTCACACCCCAGACGCGGTTGTCGCGCAGCGCCATGGGCATGGGCCGGCCGGCGGCGATTGCATCTTTCACGCGCTTCATGCTGC
>JAZKCB010000051.1:0-57406 GCA_040388335.1 Pseudomonadota bacterium
CTGACGCCAAGGTCGGCCGCCTTGTCGCGTTCGACCTCGATGCGCAGCTCGGGCTTGTTCAACCGCAAGTCGATGTCAGGCGAAACAATGCCGGGGTTCTTGGCGATCTCTTCAAGCATCTGGCGTACCACCGTGTTGAGGTTCTGGTAGCTGTCAGAGGTCTGGATGACAAAGTTGAGTGGCCGCTCGCGGAAACCCTGGCCGAGCGAAGGTGGCGTGATGGGAAACGCCGTGACGCCGGGCAAGGCGTTGAATTTGGGCTGCAACTGCCGGGCAAGATCTATGGTGGAGCGGTTGCGGTCGTCCCAGTCAACCGTGCGGTAGACGACGCTCGCCTGCGCCACCGTCGGATTCCCGACGCTGGCAAAGATACGATCAAACTCGGGAAAGGACTCGCCCATTTTTTCGAGGGCGCGTGCATAGCGGTTGGTGAAGTCCAGCGTGGCGCCGTCGGGTGCATTGACGTTGGCCAGAATGACGCCGCGGTCTTCAATCGGCGACAGCTCCTGCTTCATGGTCGGAAAGACCAGCGCAATCGCCAGTGCGCTGAGCAGCATGACGCCGACAACAATCCAGCGCGCCTGCAGCACAAAGCCCTTGATGCGCTCGCCGATGCCGCGGGAAGACGACGATGATGGCGATGCCGGTTGATATCGCGTTGTGACGATCCACCGCAGCAAGGTGGCGTAGCGGTCCGACATCGACGTCAGGACTTTTTCCATGAATCGGTCAAAACGATTGGGGTTGGGGTTGTGCTTGAGCAGCTGCGTGCACATCATGGGCGTGAGCGTCAGCGCCACAAAACCCGAGACCACCACGGCGCCGGCCAGCGCCAGCGCAAATTCAACAAACAGCCTCCCCGTGCGACCGGGCGTGAAGGCCAGCGGCGCATACACCGCGACCAGCGTGGCCGTCATGGTGATCACGGCAAAGCCGATTTCACGGGCGCCCTTGATGCCGGCCGAAAATGGGTCCATGCCCTCCTCGATGTGCCGGAAGATGTTCTCCAGCATCACAATGGCGTCATCGACCACGAGGCCGATGGCCAGCACCAGGGCCAGCAGGGTCAGCGTGTTGATGGTGAAACCAGCCAGCGCCATCAGCGCAAAGGTGCCGACCAGGCTGACGGGAATCGTGACGATGGGAATGATGGACGCACGCATGGTCCGCAAAAACACAAAAATGACCAGCGCCACCAGACCAATGGCTTCTGCAATCGTGCGGTAAACGTTCTTGACGGAGCGGTCGATAAACACCGAGTTGTCGTTGGCGACGTCAATCAGCATGTCTGCCGGCAAATCGGTCTTGAGCTTGGGCAGGGCCTCACGCACACCCCTGGAAAGATCCAGGGGATTGGCGGTGGCCTGACGAATGACGCCGATGGCCACGGCAGGCCTGCCATTGAGGCGCACGGCCGTACGTTCATCGGCAGCGCCCTCCTGGACACGCGCGACATCGCGCACCTTGACCGAAAAGCCGTTAACGGTCTTGACCACGATATCGCCGAACTGCGCGGGCCTGACGAGGTCGGTCTGCGAGGTGACGCTGAACTCACGCTGCTGCGATTCGATCCGGCCGGCGGGCAACTCCAGGTTGCTGCGGCGTATGGCATCTTCCACGTCCTGCGTGGTGAGCTTGTAGGCAGCCAGCTTGTCGGTATCGAGCCAGACGCGCATGGCGTACTTGCGCTCGCCGAAGATGCGCACGTCGGCCACGCCGGTCACGGTCTGCAGGCGCGGCTTGACAATGCGGTTGATGATGTCGGTGATCTGCAGCGGCGTCATCGACTCGCTTGAAAACGCAATCTGGATCACCGGGAAGGCATCGGCCTCGACCTTGGCGATCACGGGCTCTTCAATCGCCTGTGGCAGGCGGTTGCGCACGCGCGAGGTGCGGTCGCGCACCTCGGCAGCAGCGGAGTCGGCGTCTTTCTCAAGCCGGAAGCGCACGCTGATCTGCGCCTGGTCAGCGCGGCTGATGGAGGTGATGACGTCTACAGCATCAATGCCGGCGATGGAATCCTCCAGCGGCTTGGTCACCTGTGACTCGATCACCTCGGCCGAGGCACCGGCATAGCGCACGCTGACGGTGACGACAGGTTCGTCGATCTTGGGGTATTCACGCACGTTGAGCCGGTTGAAGCTGACGGCGCCGATCAGCAATATCAGCAGCGACAGGACAGTGGCAAAAACTGGCCGGCGTATGGAGGTTTCAGCGAGTTGCATGGTGGGGCCTGTACTGGTTTGAACCGCATGAAAACAAGGGTTTAAGCCTTGCCGGCCTTGCCTGCAGGCCGCCCGGCGGCAGGCAGCGCTTCAGCGCAGGGGTTGGGTCCGGAGACGCGTGCTGCACCTGCGGCCACAACGGCAGGAAGGCGTGGCGACGAAGCGGCAACCGCCGGCGTGGCGGGAGCCGATGCCACTGTAGATACCGGCGATGCAGCAGCAGAAGTTGCCTGCGCAGGAGCCGCTGGCGCCGATGCCCGTGCAGCAGCGCCGCCACCGGCACCCCCAAGACGTCCACCACCCGAAAGATCCGCCAGAGTCACCATCGTGCCGTCACGCTGTATGCGCTGCTGGCCAGTGGTGACCACCATATCGCCAGCGTCCAGGCCTTCAAGAATTTCAACCTTGCCAGGACGGCGCAGGCCCACCCTGACCTCGACCCTCTTCGTGGCGCGGGTCTGCGCCGATGAGCCGGGAAGGAGCTTGATGACAAACTGCCGACCGCCCTGGGGAACGATCGCCTCTTCAGGAATGAGTCTGGCGTTTTCACGCTCGCCAAACACGACATTGACCCGCGCAAACATGCCGGGGCGCATCTGCAGCTGGCGGTTGTCGATGCAGCCGCGTACACCGACGGAACGGCCATTGGCATCGATCAGGGGGTCAATCGCCTGGACCTGTGCTGTGTATTTACGACCGGGCAGCGCATCGATATCGAGCATGGCGGTCTGCCCGCGCTTGATCTTGCTCTGAAAGCGCTCGGGCAAACGGAAGTCGACAAACAGCGCATCGATGTCTTCAATGTTGACGACGTCGGCACCGTCCTTGAGGTAGTCACCGACGTTGACGAGGCGAATGCCCGCAATGCCGTCGAACGGTGCAATGATTTTCAGGCGTGCAGCGGTGGCCTGCGCCAGCGAGAGTTTTGCCTGAGCCACCTGGAGGTTGGCCGCGCTTTCATCCAGCGAACGCTGGCTGATGAAGTTTTGTGCGACCAGTTCCTGGTTGCGCTTCTGGTTGGCCAGTGCGATCGACAGTTCGGCCTGGCTTTGCTGGACCTGGGCCAGTGGCAGCTGGTCGTCAAACTGCACCAGTACCTGGCCCTTGCGCACGCGCTGGCCGTCGGTGAAGTTGAGCTGGGTGATGCGCCCGCTGACCTCAGGCCGCAGCACCACACCGCGCCTTGAACGCAGGCTACCGACCGCCTGGGTATCGTCCGTGATCCTCGCCACCTCGACTTTGGCGAACTCTACCGACAGGGGCCTGCCGTCGGCGGGCCCGCTGGCGGCGCCCTGTGCCGAACCGGCGGCTACGGGTGCCGTACCGCCGGATGCATCACTGCTGGACTTTGGCTTCTGGAGCCACCATGCAGCGCCTGAAGCGGCTGCAATGCCCACGACCGCTACTACCGAATAAATTGCTTTTGATGCCATCTGGGGATCGGAAAGGAAACTTGTTAAAAAATGCTACAAACTTCCAATGTAGCAGGCTGACAGGCTTCATACGGCTTTTTGACACTGGGAAAAGGCTTTGCGCTGTGCCTTTACAACGCGTCGGACACGCTTTCGCAGCCAGAGTTCAGCCAGCTTCTGCCTCAACCCGGAATTCGGGATTTACCCCTTGATGGCTTTTGCAGGCGATAACGGACGATAAAGGCGGCTACAGACGTCCAAGGGCGCGTTCAACACCCTTGTTGGCCAGGCCGTCAGCACGCTCATTGCCCGGGTCGCCGGCATGGCCCTTGACCCAACGCCAGTCAATGCGGTGACCGGACGTGCTCACGAGGGCATCCAGCTTTTGCCAGAGGTCGACATTCTTGACGGGCGCCTTGGCCGCCGTGCGCCATCCGCGTGCCTTCCAGCCGTGTATCCATTCGGTGATGCCCTTGCGCACATATTCACTGTCGAGGTAGAGCGTCACGTTGCAGGGCCGCTTGAGGGCGGCAAGTGCTTCGATGACGGCCGTCATCTCCATGCGGTTGTTGGTGGTGCCCATCTCGCCGCCGAACAGTTCCTTTTCAGTCCCGCCCTGGCTGAGCAGTGCGCCCCAGCCGCCGGGGCCGGGGTTGCCCTTGCAGGCGCCGTCGGTATAGATGATGACGGGCTGGGGAGCCGCGTTGCCTTGTGAATCTGCCATGGATCTCTCTGAAATATTTACTCTGAAAGGATTGGATCTGTATCGCGGCTCTTGCGGGCTGCAGGCTCCCTGTTGGCGACGGCTGCGGGCGCAGCGGCGATCGCCTTGCGCGACTTCCAGGCCGGCTCCAGCAGCCTGACGCCCTGCACGCGCTTGACCGCCACCACGAAGTAGACTGCGCCGAAGATGGGCCACCAGCGCGCGCCGGCCTTGTCCATCCACTCGAATCGCGACAGCCATTTCTGGCTCGTCAGCGCAGGACGATAACAGCCAAAGCGGCCTGACTCGACTTCAAAGCTCAGCAATCGCAGCCAGTCACGCAAACGCCAGTAGCCGATGAATTCACCGGCCTCGGGCAGGAACAGGTCGCCATGGCCCAGGCGGCGATAGAAGTGCGCGCGTGTCTGTCGCATGCTCCACAGGCTGGTCGGGTTAAAGCCGCTGATGACCACGCGGCCCTCAGGCACCAGCACACGCTCGACTTCGCGCAGCGTGGCGTGTGGGTCCAGGCTCAACTCCAGCGTATGCGGCAGGACCACAAGATCAAGACTGGCTTCGGGAAAAGGTAAAGCCACCGAATCCGCAACCAGCGCAGCGCGCGGCCGGGAACTTGCAGGGCGTGCCGCGGTCGTATCCGGGCCTGTGTACGAAGACTCTGAAGACTTTTCAAGTGGCGTGGCATCAAGGGCTAGCCATTGGTGCGGCATGCGATTTGCATGCAGTGCGTCGAGTTCAGGAAAGCCAAGCTGCAGGGCGTGATAACCAAAGATGTCGCTGACGGACTCATCAAATTGCGCACGTTCCCAGTCCAGCAGATACTCGCCGGGCGGGGTCTTGAGCCAGTCAGTCAAACCTATAATTTGCGAGTTCATCAGGATCACTGCATGTTGAAATTGATTCCCGTCCCCGCCTTTGCCGACAACTATCTCTGGATGTTGCATGACGGCCAACGCGCGCTGGTTGTTGACCCGGGGGACGCGGCACCTGTATTGCGCGTGCTGAAAGAGCAGGCACTGCAACTGGAGTCGATTCTAGTCACGCATCACCATGCCGACCACACCGGCGGCGTGGATGAACTGCGCGAGGCGACCGGTGCCAGGGTTTATGGCCCTGCGACTGAAAAAATACCGGCACCGTATGAGCCTCTGCATGAAGGTGACAGCATCACGGCCATGGGACTTGAGTTCAAAATCATCGATGTCCCGGGCCATACGTCCGGCCATATTGCTTATTACTGCAGCGCCGTCAATAGCAGGCCGCTGCTGTTTTGCGGCGACACGCTGTTCTCGGGTGGTTGCGGCCGGCTTTTTGAGGGCACGCCTGCGCAGATGCTGGCGTCACTCGACAAACTCGCCGCCCTGCCCGCCAACACATGCGTCTGCTGTACGCATGAATACACACTCAGCAACCTGCGTTTTGCGCTGGCCGTCGAGCCGGGCAATACAGAACTCGCGGCCTACAACAGCGCATGCGTAAAATTGCGCGAAGCAGGTCAGCCCACGCTGCCGACATCGATTGCGCAAGAGCTTTTGATCAACCCTTTCCTGCGTACCCGGCAAGCCCCGGTACAAACCGCTGCCAGGCATTTCGATGCTTCGGCTCATGATGACATTTCAGTATTTGCCGCCATCAGGCAGTGGAAAAACCAGTTCAAATGACGTTTCAAAACCGAACCATCACCTCACGCGTTTTTCTTGCCACCCTCTTTTTATGCCTTGCCGTTCTGGCAGGCTGCGCCAGCAAGCCGGGCATGCCGGGCGACCCGGTACTCACCGCCGAATCGGCTGCCGGCAAAACCGTTCCCTCACTGCTGCCCGGTGGCCCGTTAAAAGGCATCACGCCGGGTCAGGTCGGCGGCCTGAAGATCGTCCCGACAGAACCGCCCAAGGAATTGTGGGACCGCATTCGCCGCGGTTTTGCGATGCCCGACCTGCAGGGCGACCTGGTGACGGATCGCGAGCAGTGGTACGCCACCCGGCCCGAATACATCCAGCGCATGACGGAGCGATCCAGCAAATACCTCTTTCACATTGTTGAAGAACTTGAGCGCAGGCAGATGCCGACCGAGCTGGCCCTGTTGCCATTTATTGAGAGCGCCTTCAACCCGCAGGCGGTATCCAGTGCAAAAGCCGCGGGCATGTGGCAGTTCATGCCGGCGACCGGCAAATACTTTGACCTCAAGCAAAACGCTTTCCGGGATGACCGCCGTGACGTACTCGCATCAACACGTGCTGCTCTTGATTACCTGCAAAAGCTCTACGGCATGTTTGGTGACTGGCACCTTGCACTGGCGGCCTATAACTGGGGCGAAGGCAGTGTGGGCCGCGCGATTGCACGCAACCAGAAGGCGGGCCTGGGCACGGGTTACCTTGACCTGAACATGCCAGCCGAAACACGGCTGTATGTGCCCAAGTTGCAGGCGGTGAAAAACATTGTTGCCAACCCGCAGGCCTTCCATACGGAATTGCCGCTGATTGAAAACCATCCTTATTTCCAGCAGGTGCAGATTACGCGCGACATCGACGTGGCACTCGCCGCCAAGCTGGCCGATGTGAAGATAGAAGACTTCAAGGCGCTTAATCCATCGGCGCACCGACCGGTGATCATCGCCGCAGGCACGCCACAAATCTTGCTGCCATGGGACAACGCCACCGTCTTCCAGCGAAACTTTGAGGCTTACAGCCAGGGCCAATACGCAAGCTGGACAGCATGGACAGCACCCGGGACCATCAGTACTGCGGAAGCAGCCCGGCGAACCGGCATGAGCGAGATTGACCTGCGCGCCGTCAATAACATACCGCCCCGCATGCTGATCAAGGCGGGGTCAACGCTGCTCGTTCCGCGCTCGGCAAAAATGGAAGAAGACGTGAAACTTCAGGTGGCCGACAACGCGCAAGTCTCGCTGGCCCCGGAAATTGTGACACGCAAAACGAGCGTGAAGGCGCGCAAGAACGAAACCGTTACCAGCATTGCCAAACGTTATGGCTTGAGTGCCGCCAGCGTTGCAGACTGGAATGGGGTCAGTACATCGTCAGGGTTCAAGCTGGGCCATCAGGTCGTACTCTACCTGCCGATCAAGAGCCGTGCTGCCGTGCGTACAGGCGGTCCGCGCAATTCCGTCAAGGCTGCAAAACGCAGTACCAGCCAAGCCATCGTCAAGACGAAGCGCAAGTGAGGCCCGAAAGCACTCACCGGCTTTCAATCAAAGTGCTACTTCATTCCAACCAGGCCAATGACACCGATCACGATCAGGTAGATCGCGACAATATAGTTCAGCAGGCGCGGCACCAGCAGGATGAGAATGCCGGCGATGAGGGCGACCAGTGGGCCTATGCTGAGTGAGAGGTTCATGAGAAGTTTTTCCTGTTGTTGGTTATGCGATGCTTGAACTGTAGGCCGCATGACCCAAAGAGATCTGTAGGACGGCAGGAAAAGATGATGTTGGGCAAAGGCACTGACAGTGCTATAGCCTCAACGCTTCTATCTTGAAGCGATGCTGCTGGCGCCCTGCCAGTCACCGCCAAGCGCTTTCACGAGAAACACCGACGTCAACAGGCGCTGCCCCAGCAACTGCGCGGCCTGTCGTTCGCTGTTGAGCTGCGCCTGCTGAGCAGTGATGACGTCGAGATAGCTGGCAACACCGCCTTCATACCGGTCATTAGCGATGGTCAGCACCCGGTTGGCGCTGTTGATGGCGAGCTGCGCCTGGGCATAGGCCCGGTCAAGTGCCGCCACACCGCTGATGCCGTCTTCCACCTCCTGCAGGGCCGTGAGTACCACACGGCGGTAGTTGGCCACCGTCACGTCATAGCCGGCCTTGGCAAAATCTGTGTTGGCCTTGATACGACCTCCGTCAAATAGCATTTGTGTTGCCGACACCCCAAGTGACCACAGCGCGCTGGGCGCATCAAAAAGCCGGTTGAACACGCGACTGTCTGCGCCCAGTGTCGGGTTGAGAAATATGCTGGGATAAAACGCTGCAGTGGCCACACCGATCTGCGCGTTGGCAGCAGCCATGGCACGCTCCGCAGAGGCCACATCAGGCCGGCGCTCCAGCACATCGGAGGGAATTCCCAGAGGAATGGCTGGTGGCACCATGGCCGTGGTCTGCGGCTCCAGCGAAAACTGCGGCGCGGGCGTACCCGTCAACGTGGCAATGGCATGTTCAAGCTGGGACCGCTGGCGCTTGAGTATGTCGACCTGCGTCAGCGTGGTGTCGAGCAGGGCCTGCTGCTGTGCCATGTCCAGGCCAGAGGTCGCGCCCAGGTCGTGCCGGTCTGTTGCAAGACCAAGAGACCTCCGCTGAAGCGCAATGGAGCGCGAGAGGACATCCAGTTCGGTATCCAGCGCGCGAAGGCTGAAGTAGTTGACGGCAAGATCAGAGCCAAGCACCAGTTTGACGTTTTCAAGATCAGACGCAGACTGCTCGGCCGATGCGCTAGCGCCATCCACCAGATCCTGCACCCTGCCCGCCAGGTCAACTTCATAACTCACTGCCAGGGTCGCCTGGTAGTCGTTCTGGACAGTCGAGAAATTATTCGAGTTATAGCTTGTCAGCGGCCGATTGGCCGAAATTTTCTGGCGCGCTGCGCGTGC
This sequence comes from Pseudomonadota bacterium, assembly GCA_040388335.1. Lineage (GTDB taxonomy): Bacteria > Pseudomonadota > Gammaproteobacteria > Burkholderiales > Burkholderiaceae_C > Polaromonas. The sequence continues at coordinate 8,958 of JAZKCB010000051.1, forward strand.
GCCAAGGCTGATTTGCGGAAACAGGCTGGCAGAACTGGCAGAGACCGTGGCGCGCGCTTGCGCCAGTCGTGCATTGGCTGCGGCAAGGGTCTGGTTGCCCAGCATGGCCTTTTGTTCAAGCTCGTTCAGCTTGGGGTCTCCAAAACGCTCCCACCAGGGGCCTTTGCGAGCCAGGTCGTTGGGGGTACCGGTTTTCCATGGTGCCTCTACCTGCCAGGCCACGGGAATATCCACAGCGGGCTTCCTGTACTCCGGGCCAACTGCGCAACCCGCCAGCATCGCCAGCGCAGCAAGTACACCGGTCTTCAGGAACATCACGGTGCGTCCTTCCTGGGCTCGGACTTTACCTCTGGCTTTGCGCCGGCAAGTTGCTTGGGCTTGTCGTCCTCAGTGGCATTGAAAGTCAGAAGGTCGCCGTCAGTCAGTGAGTCGGATGGGTTGAGCACAAGGCGTTCGCCACCCGAAAGCCCCTCGACGACTTCAACGTTCTCGCCGTAATTGCGGCCAAGGCGAATGATCTTCAGCCGTACGTGGCTCTCCTTGTCGACAGTCGCCACCTTCACACCGTCACCACGTATCACCAAAGCATTGTTGGGTATTGCAAAGCCCTTGCTGGCCGCCAGCGGCAATGCCACCTGCACAAAGGCGCCAGGCAACAGGGTTCCAGTTGTGTTGGGTAGGGAAATTTCAACCTGCATGGAGCGCGAACTTGCGTCTATAGATGCGGCCGTACGCGCAACCTGTCCCTGAAAACGCTGGCCGCGCAACTCTGCCTGCGTCACAACAACACTCTGGCCGGTCTTCACCAGTTGTGCATAGGTTTGCGGAACATTGACGTACAGCCGCAGTGGATCTGTCTGGGTCACCACAAACAGTGCCCGCGTCAGTCCGCCACCAGCACCGGCGTCAATCAGGTCACCGGTGTCCACATTGCGGCGGGTGATGATGCCGTCGGTCGGCGCGATGATGCGTTTGAAATTTTCAAGTTGGCGCAGGCGCTGCACATTCGCCTCGGCTGCAGCAAGGTTGGCACCGGCTTGTGTGCTGGCACTGCGGCGCTCGTCTACTTCCTGCTGCGACACAGCATCCTTCTTGCGAAGCGCTTCCCATCGAACAGCCGTACTCTGCGCAAGTTCGAGACTGGCAGCTGCCTGCTGCCGCGCTGCAACGGCCTGCGACAGCTGCTGGTCGATTTCAGGTGTTTCAATCTCGGCAAGCAACTCGCCCCTGGTGACGCGTGCGCCAATGTCTTTGGTCCAGCGCTTGACGTAACCGCCAGCGCGCGCATAAATCGGCGACTGCACAAAACCCTGCAAGGTACCGGGCAAGGCAAGCGTCTGGCCTGCATCACTGGCCTTGACCAAGGTTGTCTTGACGTAGTTCTTGTTCCGCTCGGTGGCGCCAGCTTCGAGTTGCTTGTGGTTGTAGATCCGGCTGATCACGGTGCGCCCTGCGCCCAGCGCAAGAATGACCAGAACAATGACGGCAGCAATCTTGCTGCGGCGTATGACTTGGTCCCGCTTGAGCAGTTCACCGGACTCGCCTGGATCCACCGGATGCAGGGCCAAAGGGGCGTGTCGTTCTTCAGACATTTCAGTTCTCCTGGGGCACTGCGCCAGCGGGTTCATGTGGCGTGGCAGGGGCGCGGCGGCGCTCCTGGCGGCGAATCAGTCGTTGATGAACACCTGCATAAATCACAGGCACAAAAAACAGGGTTGAAACGGTTGCAAAAAGCAGGCCGCCAATCACGGCTCGGCCCAGAGGCGTATTCTGCTCAGCACCCTCACCCAGGCCAAGCGCCATGGGGATCATGCCAATGATCATGGCCAGCGCTGTCATCATGACTGGGCGGATACGGGTCGCCCCGGCTTCAAGCGCTGCCGAAAGCGGCGTGATGCCCTCTTCCCGGCGCTGGCGCGCGAAAGACACAACCAGAATACTGTTGGCCGTCGCCACGCCCATGGTCATGATGGCCCCCGTCAGCGCCGGCACACTGAGCGTCGTGCCGGTGATGAAAAGTATCCATGCGATGCCCGCAAGCGCTGCCGGCAAGGCCGTGATGATGATGGCCGCATCTATCCAGGACTGGAAGGTCACCACGATCAACAGGTAGACCAGAACAATCGCCATGGCCAGGCCGACACCCAGCCCAATGAACGAGGCCTGCATGGTTTCAACCTGGCCGCGTATGGCGACCTGGTTGCCACGTGCAAGCTTTGGCGACATCTCATCGACCAGCTTGCGGATCTGGCTGGCAATACTGGCCAGGTCGGTCCCCTGCACACTCACATAAACGTCGATGGCGGGCTGGATGTTGTAGCGGGAAACGATGGGGAATTGCCGCCCCGCGCGCGCTTCTACCAGGTTGCCAAGCAGCTGGTTGGGGTTCACAGGCGCTGCTGCGCCGTTGACACCACTGTTGGCATTGGGCGTCGTACCGATCGGAATACCGAGTAGCGCATCCACGGAATCGACCTTGTATTGGGGCGACTGCACCACCACGTTATAAACAATACCGTTTTGCGGGTTGAGCCAGAACGCTGGCGCCGTTTGCGAGCTGCCCGACAAAGCGATCAGCACGTTTTGCCCGACGTTGGCGGCCCCTAGACCGAACTGCTGCAGCCGCGTCCTGTCCATGCGCAGGTCTACTACAGGGCCATCGAGCCGCTGGTGCACATGGGCATCCACAGCACCGGGTATCTTGCGTATGGCCTTGGTGAGTTCTGCCGCAAGCGCCGCGTTGCCCGTCACGTCGTTGCCGGTAAATTGCACGTCGATGGCCGCAGGCAGGCCGAAATTGAGAATCTGTGTGGAAATATCTGCCGGCTGGAAGAAGAATTCCACACTTGGAAACCGCTTGGGCAACTCAGCCCTGAGCAGGGTGATGAACTCATCAGTGGGCCGGTGCCCTTCCTTCAGGGACATCAGGATTTCCCCGTCCATCGAGCCGATGGTGCCGGCGTTGCTGTACGACAGATTGATACCGCTGTTGGGAAGGCCGATATTATCGAGAATGGTTTCCAGCTGATCGGCGGGCACCATTTCACGAATGGCTTTTTCTACCGCATCAGCGATGCGTACTGTTTCTTCCACGCGTGTTCCCGTAGGTGCACGCATGTGCAGCCTGATCTGCCCGGCATCAACACTGGGGAAGAAGTCACGACCCAAAAATGGGTACAGCAGGCAGGACAACACACAGAAACCGAAAAAGATCTGCGCAAAACGTCTGCGGTGCGACAGCGCCGAAGACAGTGCCAGTGTGTAGGCGCGCCGTACCCGCTCGAATTGCGAATCAAAACTGCGGTACATGCGCTGCAGCGGACCCGGGTTGGTGTCTGATTTTGCGGCCTCATGCACGCCGCCCATGAGCAGCATCACCAGCGTCGGCACCAGGGTACGCGACAGGAAATAAGACGCGATCATTGCAAACACCACGGCTTCAGCCAGCGGCACAAACAGGAAACGCGCCACGCCCGACAGGAAAAACATCGGCACGAACACAATGCAGATGCAGAGTGTGGAGACAAAAGCAGCGGCACCGATCTCGCTGGCGCCGGTATCAATCGCCTCATTGAGTTCGGTGCCCATGTGCAGGTGCCGTTCGATGTTCTCAATCGTCACAATGGCCTGATCCACCAGGATACCGACTGATAGCGCAAGCCCGCCCAGCGTCATGATGTTGAGCGTTTCGCCGAGTGCGAACAGCGCCAGCACGGAGGCCAGGATGGACAGCGGAATAGTCAGTGCGATGATCAGCGTGCTGCGCCAGTTGCCCAGAAAGAGCAGCACCATCAAGGCCGTTAACGCTGCGGCGATCAGGGCTTCGGTGATCACGCCCTGAACAGCGGCTTTCACAAAAATCGACTGGTCGAACAGGGGCGTGACCTTGACATCCGCAGGCAGGGTCTGCACCGCACGAGGCAGCAGCGCCCTGACGTTGGACACGATGTCCAGCGTGGAAGCACCGCCATTTTTCAGTATCGACACCAGCACACCGCGTGAGCCGTCCTGCCGCACGACGTTGGTCTGCGGCTGGAAACCGTCACGCACATAGGCCACGTCTTTCAGGTAGGTGGTGACATTGTTGGCCGTGCGCACCGGCAAGTCATTGAGGCCGGAAATGGCGTCAGGCGAACCATTCATCCGTACGGTGTATTCGGTTTCCCCGAACTTGACCGTGCCAGAGGGCAGGATCAGATTCTGCGTGTTCACGGCATTGACCACGTCGGCCGGGGACAGCCCCCGCGCCTGCAGCGCCTGGGTATCAAGGTCAACCGATATCACCCTCACCTTGCCGCCATAGGGAAACGGTGAAGCAACACCTGGCACCGTGATGAGTTGGGGGCGCAGTCCCTGGACGGCAACGTCAAAAAGCGTGTTCTCGGGTAGCGTCGCGCTGGACAGTGCCAGCTGCATCACCGGAATGCTGGAAGCGGAGTACTTGATGACCAGTGGAGGCGTGATGCCCAGGGGCAATTGCCTGACCTGGGTTTGCACGGAGGCCACCACCTGCGCAATCGCGGTCTGGATATTGACGCCGGGCTGGAAAAACACCTTGACGATACTGACACCGGCGAGTGATGTCGACTCGATGTGCTCAATGTCGCTCACCACGGTGGTCAGGCCGCGCTCTGTCTGGCCAGCAATCCGTTGCCCCATCTCCTGGGCAGGCAGTCCGTTGTAGTTCCAGATCACGCTGATCACCGGAATATTGATTTCCGGAAAGATGTCCGTCGCCATGTTCTTGAGTGCGAACGGCGTGGCCAGCACGATCAACATCGCCATCACGATGAAGGTATAGGGGCGCTTGAGCGCCAACTGAACCATTGACATGGACTCGGACTCCGGAGCAGGGATGCCCGGAATGATACGTTCGCTTACTGTTAAGGCGAGGTAAAGCAGGCCGCTGAAAACCCTTAGAGGCCTTAGATTTTTTCAGTTTCGCCGGTTCGCTGCCGCCATTTCATGAGCCGTTGTTCAAGCTTGCTGACGATGCCGTCCAGGAGAAGGGCAAAAGCCGTCAGCACCACAATTCCGGCAAAAACGGTATTCACATCAAAAGTGCCTTCTGCCTGCAGGATGAGGTAGCCCACACCCCGGGCAGAGCCCAGGTACTCGCCCACCACCGCCCCCACAAAAGCCAGGCCTACCGACGTGTGGAGGCTTGAAAAGACCCAACTGGTGGCGCTTGGCAGATAAACGGTGCGCAGCAGCTGCCGCTGGTTCGCACCCAGCATGCGGGCATTGGCCAGCACCACCGGGCTGACCTCCTTCACACCTTGGTACACATTAAAAAACACCACAAAAAATACCAGCGTGATGGCGAGGGCGACCTTGCTCCAGATGCCCAAGCCAAACCACAGCGCAAAGATAGGCGCCAGAATCACGCGTGGCATGGAGTTCGCCGCCTTGATGTAAGGGTCCAGAACCGCGCCCGTCGTCGGTGCAAGCGCGAGCCACAGACCACAGGCAAGCCCCATGATAGTGCCCAGACCAAAAGCCAGAACGGTCTCAAGCAGCGTTGTCCCCAGGTGAAGGTAAATGTCCGCATTACCCTTGAGCCCCTCGGGAAAAAGCACGCTGGGCCCAAAACCAAAAGGCATGAACCAGCTCCATACACGCCCGGCCACAAGAATGGGCTCACCCAGAAAAAATGCAAACTGCTGATCGCGCGAAGCCAGGTGCCACCCCAGCAGGATGGCGATCAGCAAAGCAATTTGCCATATTCGCAAATTGCTTTCAGAAGGTTTGATGTGACGCCACATGGTCAGGCGGCCTTCTTGAGTTGTTGTGCGTAACCCTTGAGGACTTCGTCACGCAAGACATCCCATATCTGCTGGTGCAACTCAACAAAGCGCGGATGGGTGCGTACCTCGGCTACGTCGCGTGGCCTTGGCAGGTCAATCACAAACTCACCGATCGGGTGTGTGGCAGGCCCGGCCGACAGAACCACGACCCTGTCGCTCATGGCAATGGCTTCATCCAGGTCATGGGTGATGAAAAGCACGGCCTTTTTCCTTGCCGCCCAAAGCTCCAGCACCTCGTTTTCCATCAGTTGCCGGGTCTGGATGTCGAGTGCACTGAAAGGCTCGTCCATCAGGATGATGTCCGGATCAAGCGCCAGTACCTGAGCCAGCGCTGTGCGTTTGCGCATGCCGCCGGACAGCTCATGCGGGTAGCGGTCGCCGAAACCGCCAAGTCCGACACGCTCAAGCCAGGCCTGCGCCTGTTCGCGCGCGTCCACGAGGGGCAAGCCACGGTATTCCAGTCCGACCATGACGTTGTCAATTGCACTGCGCCACGGCATCAGGGCTTCAGTCTGGAACATATAGCCTGCGCGGGTGTTGATGCCCTGCAACGTTTCACCAAAGACTTTCACGCGGCCCACCGTGGGCGGCAAAAGACCTGCGCCAATATTCAACAGCGTGGACTTGCCACAGCCGGTGGGCCCTACGATCGAGACAAACTCACCTGCATTGACACGCAAGGTCGTGTCGCCCACGGCGGTGTAGCCTTGGGTGTTGTCTTTTGATCTGAAGGTGCAGCTAATACCTTCCAGCGCGAGTGCGACGGAACTTGTCATGGCGGAACTATAGCGTCGGGCTATGGGTGCAAAGCAGCCCGGGGATCGTTCATGCGACTCACGCCTTGAAGCGCTCCTTGGCGCGGCGTGCGAACTCGTTGGTGTAGAGCTTGCTGATGTCGATCTTGTCGGCCTTGATGCTGGCGTCAAAGCTGGCCAATGCCTTCAGCGCCGTACGCACACCGTCTTCGGGAATAATGCCGTCCAGCGAGATCGACTCACGCACCTTGTTGAAAGACGCGAGGTAAAGCGCGCGGTCACCCAGCAAATAACTCTCTGGCACGGTCTTGATGATGTCGCCGGGGCCTGCGGTCTGCAGCCATTTGAGGCCATGCACGATGGCATTGGCCAGCGCCTGGCATGTATTGGGGTTCTTCTGGATGAAGTCGACAGGTGCGTACAGGCAGGCAGCAGGCATGGTGCCCCCGAACACTTCCTGTGTTCCTTTGAGCGTTCGCGTGTCGCTGATGATTTTCACTTCCCCTTTTTGCTCCAGCATGGTCATCACGGGGTCGGTGTTGCTCATCGCATCAATCTGGCCGGAGCGCAGGGCAGACAGTGCCCCAGCTGCAGTCCCCACGCCGATGAAACTCACGTCACTGGCCTGCAGACCACCGCGCGACAGAACAAGGTTGGCCATCATGTTGGTGGAAGAGCCCGGCGCCGAGACACCAATTTTTTTACCCTTGAGATCTGCAATCGTCTTGTAATTGGGCATCGTCTTGGTCGAGACACCAAAGGCAATCTGCGGCGCCCTGCCCTGCAATACGAAGGCCCTGAACATCTGGTTCTTGGCCTGCAGGTTGATGGTGTGCTCAAAGGCACCGGAGCAGACATCGGCGGAGCCGCCCACCACAGCCTGCAAGGCACGTGCACCACCGGCAAAGTCGCTGATCTCGACGTCAAGACCCTCTGCCTTGAAGAAACCCAGTTGCTCGGAAATCGTCAGGGGCAGGTAATAAAAAGCGGCTTTGCCGCCGACGGCCAAGGCGATTTTTGTTTTTTCGAGTTTGCCCTGTGCCCGAAGTGATGGAAATGCCAGCGTTGCGGCAGCGAGTGTCGCGCCACCTGCAAATGTGCGCCGCGAGAGCTTGATGTTTGTCGTCATGTTTGTTCTTCCCTTGTTTTTCTGAGTTGAAGACAAGCTTAGCAAGGCATAAAAAAACCCGCATCGGGGTCATCCCCTGCGGGTTTGTACGGAAAAATCCGGACTGGTTAACGAATGGTTACGGAAGACAAGACGCACACACCCGTTGCAGTCAGCAACTGTTCAGGCATGGGGTGTTTCAGCTTTAACGATAGCCGGAAAAGAGGATGGCAACGTTAACCAACAGTGCAACCGCCCAGACGCTGCTGCGTGTTTTTGCCATGTCGGCTACATACATGAGGATGTAGGCGATTCGAAGCACGACAAACATGAAAGCAAGAATGTCGAGCAGCGTTTGCCGAGCCTGCAGTTGATGCGCGATGATGACGGCCGCAAAAAAGAAAGGCAGCGCCTCGAAAGTATTGGCCTGCGCCGCATTGGCACGGGCTCGCCAGTCGGTTTGCCGGGCAAGCCAGGCGCGTGGATTATGGTTGTCGAAACCACCTTCGCGCCGGGGCTTGTCGAAAGTACCGTATTTGGCAATGCCGGCGCAGATGATCGGCAATATGGCAGCCACCAGAACGCACCAATAGGCGAATGTGAAGCGTGCGAATGTCATTCCTGTGAATCCTTTGAATTTTTCTTTGAGTCAGCAGGCCACGCCCTGCGTATACCAACGGCTTTCAAAATTCTAGAGCAGCACGCGTTGAAATCAGCGTCTGTCCACCAGTGCGTGTGCAATAGTGCCAAGGTCGACGTACTCAAGCTCGCTGCCAACCGGGACGCCGCGTGCGAGCCGCGTCACCTGTACGCCCCGGCTTTTTAGCGCCTGCGCAATGACATGCGCCGTCGCTTCACCTTCTGCCGTGAAATTGGTGGCAAGAATGACTTCCTGTACTTCGCGTGATTCTGGAGGCAGAGGCTGCCCTCTGTCATCCCTGGACACCACGCGATCAAAGAGCTTCTGCAGACCGATATCGTTCGGACCTATGCCATCCAGAGGGCTCAGCTTTCCCATGAGTACAAAGTACAGCCCCCTGTAAGCCAGCGTGCGTTCAAGCGCGGCCTGGTCGGCAGGTGTCTCCACCACGCACAGCTTGCTGCGATCACGCTGGGGACTGGTGCAAGTGCTGCACACGTCCAGTTCGGTCAGGGTATTGCACAGCGAGCAATGCCTGATGCTGCTGACCGCATGCTCAAGTGCGGCCGCTATCTGGAGTGCGCCGGACTTGTCATGCTGCAGCAAATGAAACGCCATGCGCGCAGCCGACTTCGCTCCCACGCCGGGCAGCTTGCGCAGCGCCTGGGTCAGGCCTTCAAGGGCGTTGGAGGTTGGCATTTTTTTAGGGGGTGGGAGTCAGCCGGCGCAGCGAGCGGGTTCAGGGCAAGGCGCGGGTGTCAGGCCACCGGAGTGCACTCAGGTGCATAAGGATGGCCTGAGCTGGGCCCCAAATACCCCTTTGACTACCATGAGCACGCGCAGTAGCCGTCAGAAAGGAAACTTCATCCCGCCTGGCAGTCCCGGCATACCCTGTGTGAGCTTGCCCATCTTTTCCTGGCTCAGGTCTTCAGCCTTGCGCACGGCGGCATTGAACGCTGCGGCGACCAGGTCTTCCAGCATGTCCTTGTCGTCAGCCAGCAGGCTGGGGTCGATCTCGACGCGCTTGACATCGTGTTTGCAGGTCATGGTGACCTTGACGAGGCCGTTGCCGGACTCTGCCGTCACTTCGATGAATGCAAGCTCGTCCTGGGCCTTTTTCAGGTTGTCCTGCATGGCCTGGGCCTGTTTCATGAGACCGGCGAGTTGTCCTTTGTTGAACATCGTGTGTTTCCTTTAAAAATCGGTGCAGATATTGCGTTGGATCATATCGGCTTGGCAGTCGCAGCTGCAGCTGGCCGGGGCACGGGCTTGATGCTGCCGGGCACCACCTTGCCGCCCCAATTGCGCACCATGTCCTGCACAAATGGGTCGCTGTGAATGAGTTCTTCGGCCTGGCGCTGGCGCTCCTGTTGCGCGGCAAGGTTGCGGCGGGCAGGCGTATCTGCAACCGGCCCGACCTCTATGAGCATCTGTACCGGTGGCTCGGCATTGAGAAGGTTCTGCAAGGCCACCTGCAGCTTTTCACAGGCAGCTGGCTGGTTCAGGGACTGGCGTTCAACACGCAAAGTCCACACGCTGCCTTCACGTGCGCAGAGTTCAGCCTGCAAGGCCAGTTCGCGCGCGAGGGCATTGATGGCCTCGGCAGTGACCAGTTGGCCAACGATGTCGCTCCACGCATTGCCGAGGACTGTTTGCACCACAGTGATGGGTGCCGCGCTGTCGGGAGCCTTTGCCGCAGGCTGTTGGGGCAATCGTTCCGGTACGGGCGTGGCGGGTGCTGGGGCCACTTCAGTAACGGTTGCGGGAGCGGGCTGAGCCGCCTGTGCGCTTGCTGCCTCTGGTGCGATTTCCTGTCGTGGGGAAGTGATTTCCGCAACGCGCGGCGAAGGGACGGATCGGTTCACTTCGACTGGCGCCGCGGCGGGAGCCACAGGCGGGGCGGATACGAAAGGCGGCGGACTCACTACAGTCGTAGCCTGCCGGGCTGGCTCAGGCTGAGGCTTTTTTAGGGGCTCGGCGGCACTCCCCATTGACACATTTTGCGCACCCTGCGGCTTAAAGGCCAGCAAGCGGAGAAGCACCATGGTGAGCGCGGCATACTCATCAGGTGCCAGGCCCAGCTCACCGCGCCCGTGTAGGCACAGGCTGTACAGCAACTGGGTTTCATCAGCCGGCATGGTCTGCGCCAGGCGCGCGGTTTCTGTGGCCTCCGGGTCGGCATCAGCGTCGCCAGCGCCTTCCGCTTCCCTTGCCATCATTTCAGGCACCGCCTGCAGCACCGCCATACGCTGCAACACCGTTGTCATTTCTTCAAGTGTGGAGGCAGCGCTCAGGCCATGCAGGCGCAACGCTTCTGAAGTTTCCACCACCGTCTTGCCGTCGCCACGCGCCAGCGCATCCAGCAGGCGAAAAACATAGGAGCGATCCACGCTGCCCAGCATCAGGCGCACGCCGGACTCCAGCAACTCGCCAGAGCCAAACGCAATAGCCTGGTCAGTAAGCGACAGGGCATCGCGCATGGAGCCGCGCGCTGCACGTGCCAGCAAACGCAAGGCCTGTTGTTCGGCGGGAACCTTTTCAATGGCCAGTACCTGGCCGAGGTGTTCCAGCACGGTCTCCGGTGCCATCGGCCGCAGGTTGAACTGCAGGCAACGTGAGAGCACAGTGGCCGGCACCTTTTGCGGATCGGTTGTGGCGAGTACAAATTTGAGGTACTCGGGCGGCTCTTCCAGCGTCTTGAGCATGGCGTTGAACGCCGTGTTCGTCAGCATGTGAACCTCGTCAATCATGAAGACCTTGAAGCGGCCCACCACCGGTTTGTAAACCGCCTGCTCCAGCAGCTGCGCGATTTCATCGACGCCGCGATTGGACGCAGCGTCCAGCTCGGTGTAATCGACAAAGCGCCCTGTATCGATGTCCGTACACGCCTGGCAAACCCCGCAAGGCGTGGCGGTAATGCCGCCCTGCCCGTCCGTGCCCACGCAATTGAGCGACTTGGCCAGGATGCGGGAGATCGTGGTCTTGCCAACGCCTCGCGTCCCGGTGAAAAGGTAAGCATGGTGCAGGCGCTGTGTCGTCAGCGCATTGCCCAGTGCCTGCACCACATGTGACTGACCGACCATTTCCGAGAAATTTTTGGGCCGGTATTTGCGGGCAAGCACGAGATAGGACATCCGTGCATTCTAAATTGCCGTTACCGCATCCCGCAGCCGATTTGCTGCAATGGCGAGAGAAAACAGGGATGTAACACCTGCGTTGTCAGGGGCTTCACCGCGTCATTTACAATCTACTGTGACGGGCCTTCCCGCATGGTAAAGCGGCCAACCGGGTCAGGTGGGGAACCAAGCAGCCCTAACTGTGGAACCAGTGCCGGGGTCAAGGCTCGTCACCTTATTCAGTCTGCTGTCGGCACCTTGTCGAAACAACGACAAGTGCCTTCAAGCTGCAGCAGGCACAACGCCAAACTAGCGCAACACCTCTTCAATCGCAGCCGTGGTCTGTACTGCGTGTTCAGCGATCTGCGCCGACATCAATGCCAGTGAGGCTAGGGCATAGGTACCGCTGATGATTCCCTGGTAGGCCACTTCTGCCGCGACTGCGTCACTGCCCAGGCCCTCCAGCGCCGCGGTGATGCACTGCTCCAGGCTGTCCAGCCCGGCATCACCGTACAGTTCTTCGCCCTCGTGGGTCACGCGGTAGTCGAACTGGTCCTGGCCGGCAGTGTCTATGTTGAAGCGAACAATCATGGGTTTTTGTATTTGCTATAAATTTAGTAGCTGATCACGCCCGTATTTAAAGGGCTACAACCATATTTAATGCCTGGAAACAGGCTTTTTGGCAGTTTCTGGCGGTTTTTTGACACGCCAGAAACCCTATCGCCATTACTTGTTAACTTATAAGTTAACAAATCAGGGGGTGAGATACAGGTTGTAAGCGCCGGAAGTCGCCTGCAGGCGCAGCACGCCCTTCAGTTCAGGCGAGAGTTCTTTCACCTGATCGGGATTCAGCGCCACGAACACACTGCCCTGCTTGACACGGGCTGCCAGCTCAGCATTCCCTGCAACGGCCCTCGCTTTACCCTGTGTGTAGAACGATGCCGAATAAGGCAGGTCACCCATCAAGAGCAAGGGCTGCGTGCCGGTCTTGCGAAGTTCATAGGCGACAACCGCGGTTTTGGCGGTCTTCCAGCTGTCGACGCGCTGCTGGTTGACAAAGAAGGCCGCAATCAATGAGGCCATGAGCACGACACCCAAAGACACAAACACATCAACCCGGCGCGTGCGCACATCACCCGCCAGCCAGCCCGCAGCGAGCAAGGCCAGCGCTGGCAGCGCCGGCAGCACATAGGTCCAGAGGATGTTGCCCGACATGGTGAAAAACAGGCAGGGAGCAATCGACCAGGCCAGCAGGTAGAGCCGCCAATTCTTTGGTGAAGGTAATGCGGCTGTTTGCGTCGCCACAGCGGTTCTCAAAGCTTTCTTGCGGCCGATGGCCAATACGGGGAATAAAACAGTCCACGGAAGGCAGGCAGCGAGCGCCAGCAGCCAGATGGCGCCGCGTGCCGTGGCGTGCGCCGTTCCGTATTTGTCACCAGCCCAACCCGTGACGGTAAAGCGCTTCCAGTGTTCACCGATGAAGAAATATTCCCAAAAACCCGGCGTGCGCTGCTCGGCCAGCCAATACCAAGGCACTGCAATCAACAACATCAGGATGATGCCCCGGACCCAAGGCAGGCGCTTCCAGACGTTGACGATATTGCCTGTAAAAACAGTCCACAAAAAGATGGGGATGCCGGCCAGCACCAACGCGATTGGCCCTTTGGCCAGCAGGCCAAGCCCAAGCCCGACAAACAGCAGCCAGCCCTCTTTCGGCCTTGGCGCATCGGTGCGTTCAAACGGTGCCCAGAAGCCGCGCATGGCCAGCGTGGTGCCCAGCACCAGCGCCATATCGGTCATGACCGCAGCCGATCCAATGAAATACAGCATGGTGCCGCTCATCACTGCAATCGCCAGCAAAGCCTCGCGCCTTGACCAGCGGCGTGCCCAATCCCAGACCAGCCATGCAATCAGCACCGCCAGCACGAAATACGGCAGGCGGGCCGCGAATTCATTGACGCCAAAAAGCTTGAGGCTGACCGCCGTGAGCCAGGTCGACAGCGGTGGTTTTGCCCAGAACGGAACACCATAGTCGTACCACGGCGTGATCCAGTCGTTGAGCTCCACCATCTTGCGGGCGACTTCCGCATAACGCGCTTCGGTCGTATCGGTCAGCGGGTAGAGGCCCAACGTGAGCAGGCGAAGCACGGCAACAATGGCCAGCGTCCAGCCCACAAGCCTGCCGGTTTCTTTTTCAATCTTCAGCATCATGAGTTGACAGGCGATGTGGATGCGACCGCAGCGTACGGAACATCTTTGGTGTGCAGGACGGCAGGCAGGTACTCATCCAGCAGATAGAGCGGTCTGCGCTTGCTTTCCATGAACAGTCGGCCAAGGTATTCACCGATGATGCCCATGGCCATCAGTTGGAGGCCCCCCAGAATGAGGATGGTCAGGATCAGGGTCGGAAAGCCCTTGACAGACTCCCCCACGGTGATGATTCTGATAAACAGCACCAGCGCATAAATGAATGCGGCGAATGCGGTGAGGAAACCTGCGTAGCTGGCCAGCCTGAGAGGTACCACCGAGAAACCGGTGATGCCCTCAATCGCAAAATTGAGCAGCTTGAAATAGGGGAACTTGGTTTTGCCTGCAGCGCGCGAATGGCGATCGTATTCAACGATAACCTGTTTGTAACCTACCCAGGCAAACAGGCCCTTCATGAAGCGGTTGCTTTCAGGCAGCTCGTTCAACGCCTCAACAGCCCTGCGACTGAGCAGGCGGAAATCGCCGACGTCCTCGGGGATGGGTACTTCAGACAACCAGTTGATGAAGCGGTAAAACCAGTGGGCAGAAAACTTCTTGAACCAGGTTTCACCCTCTCGCGTCTTGCGTCGCATGTTGACCATGTCAGCGCCCTGCCGCCAGGCCTGGACCATGCCGGGAATCAGTTCGGGTGGGTCTTGCAGGTCAGCGTCGATGAGGACGACCGCATCGCCGCGTGCCAGCTTGAGACCTGCGCTCATCGCGGACTCCTTGCCAAAATTACGGCTCAATGATGCGAAACCTGCGCGGCTGTCCGAGGCCTGCAGTTCCTTGAGGATGCGCAGGGTACCGTCCTTGCTGCCATCGTTGATATAGATCACCTCCCAGTCGCCTTCGAAGCCTTCGAGCGCAGCAGCCAGCCTGCCGTGAAAAATGGGCAGTACATCTTCTTCGTTGTATGCGGGCACCACAATGCTGAGCGCGCAGGGTGCCTTTGACGCCACAGTACCGGGCACTTCAGGAGTTGAATTCATCAGGCGAAGGTCCAGGACCGGTTAAGTCGATAAGTAAGGCCCAGTACCAGTAGCGTTGCCACCGCCTGTGCCACGAGATAGTGCCATGCCAGCCAGTGCACGCCGGCCCAGACCAGGGCGCCGTTCAGCAAGGCGCCGACGACAGCGACGGCGAGAAATTTGGGAACGGCCAGCTGATGGCGGACCGTGGTGCCCGGAAACGTGAGATGCCGGTTGACAAGGTAGGACACAGCGGCTCCGCAAAGTGCACCCGCTACGGCGGACGGCGACGGTGCCTGGCCGAATACTTCCACCAGTGTCAGGAGCACGGCGTAATGCACCGCGGTTGCGATGCCACCCGCCAGCAGGTACCAGAAAAAGACCATTGCACTCCGAAGTTTGGTTCGCCGCGGATTTTAACAAGGCGGGCACCGGGTTCCGCCACAAACAGCAGGTTGATGTTGGCATCAGCAGCCCTATCTGCGTTATATTGAAGGCATGTTTGAAGTACTGGTGTACGTCTACGAAAATTACTGGCAAGGTGACGCTTGCCCCGAACTTCACCAGCTGGGCCGCAAGCTCACGGCGGCCGGTTTTGAAGCCGAGGAAATCCAGGCGGCCCTGATCTGGCTCGACGGCCTGAACACTGCGGCACACGGCACGCAGATCTGCCTGCCGCCCCAAGAGTCCTCAAACACCCATGAAGCGAAAGACACCGGCCAAAGCATTCAGGCGCAGTCCAGTGACAGCCTGCGCATTTACTCCGTGACAGAGCAGGAACACCTGGGTGCTGAAACCCTGGGTTTTGTGAGCTTTCTTGAATCGGCAGGTGTGCTGCCGCCACATATGCGTGAAATCGTGCTGGATCGCGCCATGGCAGCCCCGGGTGATCCGCTGAGCCTGGACGACCTGAAGATCATCGTCCTGATGGTGTACTGGAGTTTTGGTGAGGAGCCCGATGCGCTGGTGCTCGACGAACTGTGCGATGACACTGAACAGCGTCTTGCGCACTAGGTAGCGATGGGGTAGCGATAGCTTTCGCTGACGCAGTCGGCACTGCGGGGATGCAGCTAACCTAGCCGAGCAACCGCTCCGGATTTGCATCAATTTTCGCCAGCGCGTCACGGGTAGCACGCACCGTGAGGGCCTCGTCTTCCGTCGGCACGAGCAGGCCCGCCTGAAGGTAAGCAGCAAGCCGACGCGCCTGGATCAGGAAATTACGGCCATCCTGCGAAGCAAACAGATGGAGCTGCTTGCGGTCACTGCGCCAGGCAAACTGGACCTGGCTGGTCTTGCCATTGTGGTCCAGCGTAAACCAGGCCCCCAGCTGAAGCTCTTGCGCCCATGCCCGCATCGCGTCGGTCGGCTGGCTACCGCCATCGGTGATGACCTGAATGTCAGAGGCGTCTATACCGATCATCATGACGAGGCTCTCGGTGTCCAGAGGCAGGTCACCTACATCCTCATCAGACAGGTAGTCCTCCAGGTTGGCCAGCCGCTTGGCCATGGTGTCAATGCGCTCCGACGAAATGGCATCGGTCTTGGACATGAAGGCATCGGCCAGCGTATCGCTGATGGTCTTGATATGGCCGTCCTGCGCCTTGGTATCCAGCCCCAGCATGGACATGCCAATCCTGAGCAGTTGCAAAAGCTTGGGCAAATCAGAGATGACCTTGGCCCGGTCAACACGGTTGGGTTTGGCGCTCGCAGCCCAGACCAGGTCTGCCGCTGCACGCTTGAGCGTGATGGTTTCTTCATGCTGCGGGCCGTTACGCATCGCGGCAAGTGCAAGCACCTCGGCCCACACCTTGAACAGGAACTCACGGATTTCGTCGCGTACCGGCATGTCGTTGAGCATGTTACGCAACTCGATGGTGTACTGGATGGCCATGGTCTCTTTTTGCTCGACCTGCTGCGCCACGCTGACTACCCTGGCCGCACTGCCCTGCTCTGACAAAAACTTGGACAGGAACTTCTGAAACTCGTCGTACACCAACTGGAACACGCGGCGTCCGGTTTCGGGATATTGCTCTATCACCTGGACGATGCGTTTGATCTCGACCTCCATGGCGCTGCCTGTCACGCCGGCATCGAAGCCGAGAACACAGGAGCCCATGCGGTCAATCAATTGACGCGCCGGGTGCTGAAGGGTACCGAAAAACTCAGGCTCGGAAATCGCGACGCGTAATACCGGCATCTGCAGGCGCGCAAACCAGACGCGAATAGCCGGCGGAATGCGATCTTCCGCCAGGATGCTCTGAAACATCAACGCAACGATTTCAATCGTCGCCTTTTCCGCAGAGCTGGAGGCCGCCTGCTTGAGGGTATGGGTGCGCTGGCGCACGGCGCTGACCGCCTGCTCTACGTGGGCGGCTCCGTAGACCTGACCGGGTGCCTCGGCAAGCATGGTGCGCTCTACTGCCTCTGAAGCCTGCACCCCTGCAAAAGCCCGCGCGAGTTGAGGGGATGCCTGGGCCGCCTTGGTATCGTCAAAGCCCTCAACCTGGCTTGAAAGCATGCGCTTGAGCTGCCCCATCACACCCTGGGCGCGCATTTTTGTCCTGGCCAGCGGCGTCGTGGCGGTCTGCATGCGGGTTTCGTCGAAAGTCCGATTCCCGCCAGAGCCGCCACCACCAGAACCGCCACCGCCGCCTGCAAAACCACCGCCACCGCCGCCTGCAAAACCACCGCCACCGCCGCCTGCAAAACCACCGCCACCACGACCAGAGCCACCACCGCCGTCCGATCCGTTTGACTGGCCGGAACCTCCGCTGGAAGTCGTATTTCCCGACGCCGATGCGATGGGCTTCCCCGCACCGTTCGCCGCCAACAGGCTTGCCGATTTGGGATTGACGGAAGGCGTCGTAGAAGACCTGGTGCGTTTGACCAGCGGCCGCAGGTCAATTTCGGCCATCACGCCATTGCTGATAAGAAACTCGTTGGTATCGTGATACGCCTCAAGCAGTTGCTCCGCCAGGCGGGTCTGAATGACGCTTTGCACCATCATCCAGCCGTCACGCGAAAGATCGGCGGCAGACCATTCAGCCACCAGCTTTTCAGCCAGCACTTCCGGCCTCAGAACGTCGTTTTTTGGAAGCTCCGAAATTCCTTCGAGGCTTTGTATCCGCAAGCGCAAATCATTGAGCTCCCAGCTGGCAAAGTCCAGCAGGCGCAGGGCAAGCCGGGAAGACAAAATTTTGTCCTCCATGACTTCATTGCCCATCAGTTCGAATTTACCGGTATCGAAAAGCGATTTGGCTTCAGCCGAAACAGGAGGCACTTCCTGGGCTTTTTTCCAGGCCCGGGCGGTTCCGCTTATCCAGGAGGCACTGCCCGACCTGAACGCAAGCCAGGCGTCACGGCGCTCCTGCATTTCTGGTGCGCTGCCGGGCTGGTCCAACAGCTCTGAAAACCGGGTGCCGATCTCCTCCGCAAGAGCGGGAAGAACAAGGCTCGCCTGTTCTGTGAAACGCTCACGTACCTGCGCAGCCAGAGATTTATTTTTGTTGTTGGCAGCCACAAACGTTGGGAGAAATTTTTAGGTTAGTGTGAAGCTTACACCGTCGCGCCCGCATTCGGGTCGTTCGGGTCCTCATCTTTTTTAACCGTGGCGGTCTTGATCAGGTCTTCCCGTTTGATACCCAGCCACATGGCGATCGCCGCAGCTACAAAGACAGAAGAATAAATGCCAAACAAAATACCTATGGTCAGGGCCAGCGCAAAATAAAACAGCGTCGGGCCACCGAACAGAAGCATGGACAGCACCATGATCTGCGTCGATCCATGGGTAATGATGGTACGGCTGATGGTCGAGGTAATGGCGTTGTCAATGATCTGCACCGTATCCATCTTGCGATAACGACGGAAATTTTCACGAATCCGGTCGAAAATAACCACAGATTCATTCACCGAATAGCCCAGCACGGCCAACACGGCGGCCAGCACGGAGAGTGAAAACTCCCACTGGAAGAAGGCGAAAAATCCGAGAATGATGATCACATCGTGCAGGTTGGCGATGATGGCGGCGACCGCGTATTTCCATTCGAAACGGATCGCGAGGTAGATCATGATGCCGACCACCACCATGCCCAGCGCCTTGAGCCCGTCATGGGCCAGCTCCTCACCTACCTGCGGACCGACAAACTCGGTGCGCTTGAGCACCACCTGCGGGTCCTGCACTTTCAGCGCCGTCAGCACTTTTTCACTTTGCTGAGCCGTACTGACACCTTTTTGTGCCGGCAAACGGATCATCACATCACGTGAACTACCAAAGTTCTGCACCTGCACATCGGAAAACCCGAGACCGGAGACGGTGGTGCGCAGTTTTTCAACGTCAGGTGCCGTCTGGTAGGCAACTTCCATCACCGTGCCGCCAGTGAACTCCACCGACAGGTGCAGGCCACGCGAGAACAGGAAGAACACGGCCAGTGCAAACGTGGCAAACGAGATCACGTTGAATATCAGCGCATTCCGCATGAAGGGAATGTCTTTGCGAATCTTGAAGAATTCCATGGCTATGAGGTCCTGCTGGTGTTATTTCGCGGCAACGCGTGTTTTGGATTCAGGCTGTACCTCGACAGGCGCGCGCCAGACCGTGCCAATCGATACGGATTTCAGCTTTTTCTGCCGGCCATACCAGAAGTTGACCAGGCCGCGCGAGAAGAACACAGCGGAGAACATGCTGGTCAATATGCCTATGCAATGGACCACGGCAAAACCGCGCACCGGGCCGGAGCCAAAAGCCAGCAGTGCAAGGCCGGCGATAAGCGTGGAGATGTTCGAGTCGAGAATCGTTGCCCAGGCACGCTCATAACCGGCATTGATGGCGGCCTGCGGCGAGGCGCCGTTGCGCAGCTCTTCACGCACCCGTTCATTGATCAGCACATTGGAATCAATTGCCATACCCAGTGCAAGCGCCATGGCCGCCATGCCGGGCAAGGTCAGCGTTGCCTGCAGCATGGACAGGACGGCCACCAGCAACAGCAGGTTGAAAGCCAGCGCAATACCGGAGAACAGGCCAAACAGCATGTAATAAAGCGCCATGAAAACCACGATCACGGCAAAGCCCCAGGCAACACTGTGAAAGCCCTTGGAGATGTTTTCCGCACCCAACGACGGACCTATGGTGCGTTCTTCGATGATCTCCATGGGCGCTGCGAGCGAACCGGCGCGCAACAGCAGCGCCAGGTCGTTGGCCTCGCTCACCGACATCGAGCCCGAGATCTGAAAGCGGTTACCCAGTTCGCCCTGGATAACAGGTGCCGTCAGCACCTCACCCTTGCCCTTTTCAAACAGCACGATGGCCATGCGTTTTTTCAGGTTTTCGCGGCTGGTGTCGCGCATGATGCGGCCGCCCTTGGCGTCCACCGTCAGGTCAACCTTGGGTGCCTGGTTTTGCGAGTCAAAGCCCGGCTGCGCATCGGTCAGGTTTTCACCTGTAATGACAACCTGTTTCTTCACGATGACCGGACGGCCGTCTCGCTCAAGATAGCGCTCGGAGCCAAAAGGCACCGGGCCGGTGTTGGCCTCAGCTGCACGGCCTTCACTCGACTCGTCCACCAGACGCATTTCAAGCGTGGCAGTACGACCCAGAATGTCTTTTGCCTTGGCGGTGTCCTGCACACCTGGCAGTTGCACCACGATACGGTCCAGGCCCTGCTGCTGGATCACCGGCTCTGCCACGCCAAGTTCATTGATCCGGTTGTGCAGCGTCACCATGTTCTGCTTGAGTGCCTGGTCCTGGATGCGGCGGGCCGCTTCAGGCTTGATCACCGCCACCATCTTGAACTCGGCGCCATCCGGCGTGTCGGTGGTCTGCAGGTCCGGAAACTGGTCCTGGATCAGGTTCTTCGTCGCGGTCAGCGTCTGCGTATCGCGAAAGCGGATTTCAATCGTTTGCGCATTGCGGTTGATGCCCGAATGGCGAATGTTCTTCTCGCGCAGCGACAGGCGCAAGTCCCCCGCCAGCGACTCTGCTTTTTTGGTCAGCGCAGCCTGCATGTCCACCTGCAGCATGAAGTGCACACCACCACGCAGGTCAAGACCCAGGTACATCGGCCCGGCATGAATCGCGGTCAGCCATGCGGGCGAACGTGACAACAGGTTCAGCGCCACGATGTAGGCCGGGTCAGCCGGGTCGGGGATCAGCGCCTTCTGCACCGCATCACGCGCCTTGAGTTGCGTATCGGTATCGCCAAAACGGGCCTTGACCGAATTACCATCAAAGGTGATGGCGTCAGCGGTAATGCCAGCATCTTTCAGGATCTGCTCAACCCGCGCCGAAGTGCCGCTGTCCAGCTTGACGATGGACTTGCCGCTGGACACCTGCACAGCAGGCGCCTCGCCAAAGAAGTTGGGCAGTGTGTAAAGGATGGCAACCAGCAGCGCGACCGCGATGATGATGTACTTCCAGACCGGATAACGATTCATGTGAATGATGTTCCTGGTGAACTAATCGGAAAGCTGAGAACGGATAGCGGACAGGTAAAAATCCGGATAAGCACCATCAGCCTGCTTTTGAAAAGCCGATGGCCGGACGACTTTTCCGGATGGGCCGAACACAGCATGCGCCGTAACGGCCAGGGAAAGCTTATTTCGCCGTAGCGATCGCACCCTTTGGCAGAACCTGAACGATCGCGCTGCGCTGCAGCTGAACTTCAACGCCCGGCGAGAGCTCGAGCGACAGGTACACGTCACCCAGCTTGGTGACCTTGCCCAGCAGGCCACCAGCGGTAGCCACTTCATCGCCCTTGGCCAGCGCGTCGATCATGGCGCGGTGCTCTTTTTGTTTCTTCATCTGTGGACGGATCATGACGAAGTACAACACCACAAACATCAGCACCAGCGGCAGCATGCCCGTGAGCGAAGACATCATGTCGCTGCCACCGGCGGCGGCTGGGGCGGTCTGGGCAAAAGCAGAAGAAATAAACACGGCAAACTCCACAAAAAATAGTCTGACTACAGGCGAGGACAGGGTACTTTGGCAACCCCGGGCATAACGCGCGATTGTATGCGGGCAACCGTAATGCTTTGCTGGGGAAGTGATTTAAATCACGACACAAGGTGAGTCCCTGGATACCCGAGAAAAGATCCCCGCCCTTTCAAGACTTTTGAAGTGTGTCGCGAGTGCGGTGTATTCAGTAACATGTCACGCGCCTTCTTACTGCATTATGTGTACTTTGCGTAGGTACAAACAGGTATTGTCGAATCCTTTCAAGCTTTGGGCTTTGGGCAAACCCTAAACCGAACCAGCCGGTGATTGGACCCCGAAAAAGACATTGGTCATAGCTGCTTTTATGGAAATATCTCAACACAGCTCACCAGCGCTTTTCACAAGGACAAATACCGGACGCCTTCCGGGCTTATGAAGCTGCAGGTTTATTTACGGCTGCTGGATATTGAACGAAGCAGAAGCAAGTGTTAAGTTACAGATTAACAATTCAGTCCCTGGGACAGTCAAAACCGGCAAAATGGTCTTACAGGGCCTGTTCTAGCCGTTTTTTAGCCGAGAGAGCCCTGTTTTGACCATAAAAATGGTCTTTTACCCAATAAATACGGGCGTAAGCAGCTACTAAAAACATAGCAAAAAAAACATGACAGAGCCCCTGAATAAACCAACCCGCCCACATCCACTCAGGGGCGTACGCGTCCTCAGCCTGGCGCTGAACCTGCCCGGCCCTGCCGCATTGATGCGCTGCCGCGAGATGGGCGCAAGCTGCGTGAAGCTGGAGCCCCCTGCCCCGACCGGTGCGCCTGCCGGTGTCTCGGGCGACCCCATGAGCCAGTACAACCCGCAAGCTTACGCCGCGCTGCATGATGGCGTTCGTATCATGTCGGCCGACCTCAAAAGCGACAAGGGGCAAAAGGCGCTGCACCGCGAGCTTGCCAAAGCAGATGTGCTTATCACATCCTTCAGGCCATCGGCGATGGTCAAGCTGGGCCTGACGTGGATGGCCCTGCACAAACAGTATCCGGCGCTGGGCATGATCGCCATCGTTGGCGCGCCTGCTGAACGCGCTGAAGAAGCCGGCCATGACCTGACTTACCAGGCCGAGCAGGACCTGGTCACAGGCCTGGCCCTGCCGCCCACGCTGTACGCCGATATGGGGGGGGCGCTGATGGCCAGCGAGGCGGTATTGCAAGCCGTGATTCACCAGCGCCTGAAGGCCAAAGGCATTTATCTGGAGGTGGCGCTGTCAGAAGCCGCAGGTTTTCTGGCTTTGCCGAGGGCGTGGGGCCTGACAAAACCTGGTGCGCCCGTAGGTGGCGGCCATGCTGGTTACCAGGTCTACAAATGCCGCGACGGCCGGGTCGCCGTTGCCGCGCTGGAACCGCACTTTGCGGCGCGCTTGTGCACCGTGGCAGGTGTTGCCGATGCGGGAGCCAAAAGCATGGCATTGGCAGCCACGCGTGAGTCGATTGCGGCGTGGATGCTGGCAAAGACACGCAGGCAACTGGAGCAACTGGCCAGCGAGAAGGATATTCCGCTGCATACGCTTCCTGCCTGACTGAAGACTTCAGGCGCAGCCCAGGTCTTTACCTTCGATACGGGTTATTGCTTACGATGGCAGCATGTGCCCTGCCTACCATAAGCACACATATCATTTACAACAAAGAGACACGCCGTGAATCCCATTGCACTGACCATGGCCCTGGGGCCCTACGACCACACCCGCGACATCACGGACGGCACTATTCCGGTCCAGGGCATCAGGCTCAGCACGCTGGACCTGCCTATCGAAGAGATCTTCTACCGCTTCACGCTGTATCGTGAATGGGATGTCTCCGAAATGTCCATGGCCAAATACATTGCACTGCGCTCGCAGGATGACAACAGCGTAGTCGCCTTGCCGGTTTTTATCTCCCGCGCGTTTCGCCACTCGATGTTTTACGTGCGCGAGGGCAGCCACATCAGACGGCCAGAAGACCTCAAGGGCAAACGCATAGGGGTGCCCGAATGGGCACAAACCGCAGGTGTCTATGGCCGTGGCTACCTCAGCGACTACGTGGGCCTGAACCTGAAAGAGATGCAATGGGTGCAGGCCGGCGTGAACGAGGCCGGCCGCAAGGAAAAAGTCAAACTCAAGCTGCCCGAAGGCATCAACTATCGCAACGTGCTGGACAGCAGCCTCAACGACATGCTGCTCAAGGGTGAGCTCGATGCGGTGATGTCAGCCCGCCCGCCTGTGGCGCTTGGCAAAGGTATCGTGCGCCTGATGCCCGACTACCAGTCCGCGGAAGAACAGTACTTCAAGGACACCAGCATTTATCCCATCATGCATGGCCTGGTGCTCAAGGGCCCGGTGCTGGATACCCACCCATGGGCTGCCATGAGTTTTTACAAGGCTTTCACCGAAGCCAAGGACCGTTCGCTGGAGCGCATGTCGGATGTCACGGCATCGCACGCGCCGCTGGCCTGGCTGGCGGAATACGCAGAACGCATGCGCGGCCTGTTTGGCGACGATTTCTTTCCGTATGGCATCAGCGCCGGTCGAGGTGGGGACATCAACCGCGCCACACTCTCGGCTTTTCTCAAGTTTGGCTTTGAGCAAGGCGTCTGCCAGCGGCAGCTCGATGTCGAAGAACTCTTTCCGCCGCAAGTCCTTGCCTCCTACAAGGTGTAACAAAGCTCCTGTCGAACCGCGTTAAGATGCGCGATGCATAAAAAAACCCTCCTTGCCCTCGCACTTTGCCTACCCTTTTTTGCGGTGCACGCACAGCCTTCTGCAGCTAAAAAGCCGCTCGTCGCACGCATCCTGAAACTGCAGCAACCCGGCATCGACGCCATGGCCAGCGCAATGGCCGAACGCCCCGCCCTGGCGGTGATTGACCGCGCCGACCAGGTGCTGGCCACCAACGTCGCCGCAGACAAACGCGAAGCGACCGGCAAGGCCATACAGGCCGATGTCAAGAAATACCTCGACGAAACCGTGCCTTTTGTACGTGACCGTGCCGTCAAGCTCGCCCCCACCACCATAGGCCCACTGCTTGAAGACAAGTTCAGCGAGACAGAACTGAAACAACTGACTGATTTCCTGGAATCGCCGGTTTACAACAAGTACCAGCAGCTGGGCGGCGACATGCAAAAGGCGCTGCTTGAAAAACTGCTGGCAGATACCAAGGGCACGGTCGAGCCCAAGATCAACGCGCTGGACCAGACCGTTGCGAAACGCCTGGGCATTACCCCCGCGGCGAAATAACAGCGGCTTTCGGGCACCAATAAAAAAACGGCCACTCAGGCCGTTTTTTTATTGGGGTCAGCTATCTCAACCAGGTCTAGCGCGGCTTGCGCACACCCGGCTTGACAGCGACCTTGCGCGAGCCGTTGTCCCGAGGCGGCAAACCCGTGTGCTGCGTCAGGATGCGCCCCTTCACCGGCGAGGCGACAGCGGACGTTTTGGACACCGAGGTCGAGTTTTTGCGGCGTGCACTCTGGTAAGTGCCGTCAGTCATGGGCTGGTATGTCGGGATCAGATGATGTTTGCCATTGCCGATCAAATCAGCGCGACCCATGTTCTTCAGGGCCTCACGCAGCAGCGGCCAGTTGTTGGGATCGTGATAACGCAAGAAGGCCTTGTGCAGGCGACGACGGCGCTCGCCGCGCACGATGTCGACTGTCTCGCTATCACGCGTGATCTTGCGCAGCGGGTTTTTGTTGGTGTGGTACATCGCCGTGGCCGTGGCCATCGGGCTGGGGTAGAAGGTCTGCACCTGGTCGGCACGAAAGCCGTTTCTCTTGAGCCAGATCGCCAGGTTCATCATGTCGTCATCGCTGGTGCCCGGGTGGGCCGCGATGAAGTACGGAATCAGAAACTGCTTCTTGCCGGCTTCAAGCGTGTACTTCTCGAACATCTGCTTGAACTTGTCGTAGCTGCCGATGCCGGGCTTCATCATCTTGGTGAGCGGCCCCTGCTCGGTGTGCTCGGGTGCGATCTTCAGGTAGCCGCCGACGTGGTGCGTGACCAGTTCCTTCACGTACTCCGGGCTTTGCACCGCCAGGTCGTAACGCAGGCCGGAGCTGATCAGGATTTTCTTCACGCCCTTGAGCGCCCGGGCGCGGCGGTACATCTTGATGAGCGGGTTGTGGTCGGTGTTCAGGTTTGAGCAGATGCCCGGGTACACGCATGAAGGCTTGCGGCAGGCCGCTTCGATCTCGGGCGATTTGCAGCCGATGCGGTACATATTGGCTGTCGGCCCGCCAAGGTCGGAAATCGCGCCGGTAAAGCCCTTGACGGTATCGCGTATGGCTTCAATCTCGCGGATCACGGAGTCTTCAGAGCGGCTCTGGATGATGCGGCCTTCATGCTCGGTGATCGAGCAGAAGGTGCAGCCGCCAAAACAGCCGCGCATGATGTTGACGCTGAAACGGATCATCTCCCACGCGGGTATCTTGGTAGCGTGGTCATGACTGCCGTTTTCATCGGCATAACTCGGGTGCGGCGCGCGGGCATAAGGCAAATCAAAGACGTAGTCCATCTCGGCCGTGGTCAGCGGAATGGGCGGCGGGGTGATCCACACGTCACGTGCCGTAGCACCCTCGCCATGCGCCTGCACCAGTGCACGGGCATTTCCGGGGTTGGTCTCAAGGTGCAGCACGCGATTGGCATGCGCGTAAAGCACGGCATCGCTTTTCACCTGTTCATATGAGGGCAGGCGAATGACAGAGCGATCGCGTGGCGGTACACGGATCTTGCCCTGCATGGAAGGCAGGGACGGATTGGGCACAAAGGTCAGGGGCTTGATGGCCGGATTGGCTGACTTCACTGTCGTCATCACTGGGGAGCCTGCAGCTTCGGCCTGGATGGCCACACCAGCCGCCTCATCTTCACGCGCGCAAGTTGCGCCCTGCTCTTTGGCCACGTCGGAGATCATCATGTAGGGGTTGACGTGCGCCTCTACCCTGCCTGGTGCGTCCACGCTGGTCGAATCAATCTCGAACCAGCCCTGCGAAGTCTCATCGCCAGTACGGCGAATGAACGCCGTACCTCGAATGTCTGTCATGGTGGTCACCGGCTCACGCGCTGCCAGACGGTGCGCGATTTCGACAATCGCGCGCTCGGCATTGCCATACAGCAGGAGGTCGCATTTGGCATCGACCACGATGGAACGACGCACCTTGTCGGACCAGTAGTCGTAATGCGCGATGCGGCGCAGCGAGCCCTCGATGCCGCCCAGCACAATCGGCACATCCTTGAAGGCTTCACGGCAGCGCTGCGAATAAACGATGGCAGCGCGGTCCGGCCGCTTACCGCCAATGTCGCCAGGGGTATAAGCGTCGTCGCTGCGGATCTTGTGGTCAGCCGTGTAGCGGTTGATCATGGAATCCATGTTGCCGGCGGTCACGCCCCAGAACAGGTTGGGCTTGCCCAGCACCTTGAAGGGCTCGGCACTTTGCCAGTCCGGCTGCGCAATGATGCCGACACGAAAGCCCTGCGCTTCCAGCATGCGGCCGATCACGGCCATGCCAAAGCTTGGATGGTCGACATAGGCGTCGCCGGTGACGATGATGACGTCACAGCTGTCCCAACCGAGCGCATCCATCTCGGCCCGGCTGGTGGGCAGAAATTTGGCCGTACCAAAACGCGCTGCCCAGTACTTACGGTAACTGGTGAGCGGCTTGGCGGCACGCGCAAAAAAGGAGACGTCGATGGGGGCGTTCATGGCTTGTGGGGGTAACCTTCTATTGTAAGGTTTACCCTGATTTTTTCCTTGTAAATCAAGGCTTAAGCCCTACAAAGCGCCCGCAAAAGCTCAAAGGCGTGGTGAAAGTGCCCGATATGCACAGCAAAACACAAGTACCTGAACCCACAGCCCGACCCGGCATCCAAGTCACATGAACGCTTTTTCACGGCCCGTCAGCGCCCTGCTCGCAGATTTTGTACTCATTATTCATGTCGGAGTCGTGGCATTTGTAGTGCTGGGCCAGCTCCTGTTTGTCATGGGCGGCTTCAAAGACTGGACCTGGGTTCGCAGGATCTGGATCAGACTCATGCACCTGGCATTGATGGCGTTTGTACTGGTGCAAAGCTGGGTGGGCATGACCTGCCCCCTGACGATATGGGAGCAGACCCTGAGGCGGCAGGCCGGTCAATCTGCCTATGCCGAATCATTTATCGGGCACTGGCTCTCACAGCTGATCTTTTTCAACGCGCCGCCGTGGGTGTTTGTCGTGGCCTACACACTGTTTGGCGCCTTGGTGGTGCTGACCTGGTGGCGGATACCGCCGCGCAAGTCAAAGCGCCCATGAAAAAGGGCTGCCGTCATACGAAGTCAGCCCCTGTATTGAAATTGCCCCCCGGCCACCAGACCGGCCCAGGGGAACACATGTATACGGATATCAGTTACGCACGGTCATCTGGCCGCGAATCTCGCCGCCCGGGTTGGCCGCGGTATGGATATTGGCGTACCACTTGCCGGCCAGTAAATCGGCAGCCTGTGCGGGTGTCAGGGTGGCACTGCCTTCCATCGGGCTGCTGATCGCGCCGGGCCAGCCAAGTGCAACACCTGCATTGGCGCCAACAGCAGCGGGGCCATGGAAGTGGCCGGCAGTGGCCGCGCCAGACAGGCCGGTATAGCTCACCTTCCAGCGCAGCAGGTTGGTGTCCTTGTCGAACACCGCATCAACACTGCCACTGGCATTGGACGGCTTGGCTGGAACTTCATTGGCGCCGAGCATCTGGGTGCTCAGGGCTACTTTGTTCGAGGATGCGCTCATGGAGCCACAACCCGTCACGGCGACAACGGACAAGGCAGCCAGAGCTGAAAGGGAGAGGCAGGTTGCAAGGCGACGTGTATACATATGAAAACTCCGGTTAAAAAAAGCAATTGTTGGGCTACCGGCAATTTAGGGTGCTAGGGCAAACCCGGCAAGCCTGCCACCGGCGAACACAGAATATCTGGCGCTTGCTGCGGCGCCTGTAGGCGACAACCCCGAATTGGTTTTGGACTATGGCGACAGGCTCGTGTGCGCTCTATGATGAAAATACTTCTCCCAAACGCACACACTCAGGAGACACCATGAGACCCCTGTTGCCCCTATCCCTGGCGTTCACCGCAGTACTTCTCTGCGGCTGTCCCGACACAAAAATACCCAAAGCGCCGCCCAAAATCCCGGAACCCAAAGCGGCTTTTGCAAGCCCACATGGCACGCCTGATCAAATCGCACATGCAGACTCATTTCAAACGGAACTCGCAGGAACATGAGAACTACAGGTGCACTTACCTTGATTTGCACAGCAGCGCTCATGGGCATGACTGCCTGCTCCGGCCCTTCTCTCGAGAAAAATTCATCGACTACCGTGCGGCTTGCAGGCGATACCTACATCATCAGCCAGCTCACTGCGGGAACGTGGACGGCTACAGCAGCGGGTGCTCCCAAGGCCATCAACGGCACACCCGCCGACAAGCTGTCATTGCTTTCAGCTATCGAAAAAGCATCCGGTTGCAAGGTGACCGACAGTGACTACTCGCGCCAGGGCATGCAGCTTGATGCGCAGGTTGATTGCGGTAGCCGTCTCAAGAACTAGGCGCCGTAACCACCAAAAAGAGGGGCGGTACTTTTGACCGCCCCCTGGTGTGCCGAGCCTCGAGTGCCGACAGTAAAAAAGAGGTTCAGCCATGCAGGGTCTTCAGGTGCGCACGGCGTGCGCAATGCCTTCACCTGATCCTTCTCCTGATCCTTAACCTGGTCGTGATTGCGTGTACGACCTGAGACTGTTCCTCGACCAATCATGGCGTGATACAAAAAACACGGGGGTCAGGCAAACGCAAGGCCAGCTGTAGGAGACGAGCCTACAGGCGAAAGAAAAAACTGCGCGATGCAGAAATACCGCGGACTTATTGCCAACAAGAAGATAAAAAAGATATGAAAAAAACGATCAGGCATCCAGTTCGGGATAGCGCCTGAAAATACCTTCTTCATTGAATGCAATGCGCCTGTCGCTGCTAAGATAGGCAGCAAGACGCCTGTGCTGGCTTGTTTTTTGATGCAAGGCAAAAACCAGCGGTGTGTTTTTCAATGCACGCCGCGTGGCCTTGGGAAAAGCGTAAAGCAGGCCATCCAGAAGCTGAAACAGGGAGAGATCTGCGTAGCTCAGGCGCCCACCCACCAGGCATGCGCTGCCTTTGGGGTTGCGCTCAAGTACGGTCTCAAACCAGCCCAGAAATTTCGGTATGCGTTTTTTCCGAAATTCAGCC
Organism: Pseudomonadota bacterium; assembly: GCA_040388335.1. Taxonomy (GTDB): domain Bacteria; phylum Pseudomonadota; class Gammaproteobacteria; order Burkholderiales; family Burkholderiaceae_C; genus Polaromonas. The sequence goes on from JAZKCB010000051.1 coordinate 38,797, forward strand.
GCGCGTCTGGCAGCCTCCTTTTTCTGGTCCCCGTAATACAAGCCCGTTCCGACGGGATGATGTGTGTCATGCGCTTCAGCCACAACATCCGCAATCGTCAGCTGCAACTGGTGTGTCCAGATGCGTTGGGTTTCGCTCTTGCCCACCAGGCCGAGCCGCGGCCCAAGGTACAGCAAAATCGCTGAGGTCTGCCCGACAACTACCTTGCCATGGACCAGAAAAGGCGGCGCAAAAGGAGGCCGCTCGACGCCAGGGCCTGTCATCAACGCCATCATGGCAGCCACTCCGCTGTCGTCGGTCAGAGCTTTGCCTTCGCTGGTACGGCCACGCGCGACATCCACATAATCAGCCCCTGCCGCCTCAAGCGCCAGCCGCACAAACTCACCGCGTCCCTGGATGGTGGGCCAATAGTGAAGTTCATATTTCATCGTAGTCCCCGCTCCGTGGACTCAAACAAAGTCCTCGGTGTCAACCTCGGTAATCGCTTGCGCCGTATAACGGTGACCCGTCACCGTTTTCTGGTTGATGAGAGCTTCAACCCTGGTAAATACATCAGGCGACAGCACAACATCGGCGGCGCCAAGATCATCCTTCAGATGCTCAACGCGGGTGGTGCCAGGGATAGGAATGATGTACGGTGCCTTGTGCAGCAGCCAGGCAAGCGCGAGTTGCGATGGGCTGCAGCCCGCTTCTTTGGCCAGTGCGTGATACGCGGGCAAAAGCTGGAGGTTGGCTTCATAGTTGCCCGGCATGAAACGCGGCATGGGCCGGCGAATGTCTTTGGCATCCAGCGCAGAAATGTCAATGGGCGCACCGCACAAAAATCCCCGCGCCACAGGGCTGAAGGCGACAAAAGTAGTGCCCAGTTCCCGGCAGGCATCGAGCACGGCAATCTCGGGGTTACGCGTCCACAGGGAATACTCGGTCTGCAGCGCAGCAATGGGGTGAACCGCGTGCGCCTTGCGCAGGGTGCTCGCCGACACTTCTGACAAACCAATGCTGCGGATATGGCCCTTCTTCACCAGGTCAGCCAGTGCGCCCACACTGTCTTCAACAGGTACTTTTTTGTCCCAGCGGTGCAGGTAGTACAGGTCAATCACGTCGGTCTTCAGGCGCTTCAGGCTGGCCTCGCAGCTCTTCATGATGGTATCGGGGCGCCCGTCGATCACACGCACCAGATTGCCATCGCCTGCGACATCAATGCCCGACATGCCGCACTTGCTGGCCAGCGTGAATTTGCTGCGGTATTTCGACAGCACATTGCCCAACAGGGTCTCGTTGTTGCCGAAGCCGTACAGGGTGGCGGTGTCGAACATGGTTACACCCGCGTCAAGCGCCGCCAGCAAGACACGCTCGCCCTGCTCTGCCGATACTGGCGCACCGTAGGCGTGGCTCAGGTTCATGCAGCCGAGGCCGATCTCGCTGACGGTGAAGGGGCCAAGTTGTCTGGTTTTCATTTGTATCCTTGAATGATCTGAATTCAGGTCTTGCGTACCGCAAAAACAAAGGGCGGCCCCATCGCATTGCGCTTTGGGTGACCGCCCTATTCTGCTTCGCTTTACAGAAATTTTCTGTCAACGATTTCCCATGCCTCAGGCGCTCAGCCGGCGTTAAGTTGCTGCTCCAGGTCATGCAGCACCTGGTAGCACGGCAGCACTTTCGCCACGCTGCTGTTGGGCTCACGGCCTTCCCTGATGGCTGCAAAAAATTCGCGGTCCTGCAGCTCGATGCCGTTCATACTGACGTCAACCTTGCTCACGTCGATTTTTTCATCCTTGCCGTTGAACAGGTCGTCGTAACGTGCGAGGTAGGTGGCGGTATCGCCGATGTAGCGGAAGAAAGTGCCCAGCGGGCCATCGTTGTTGAAGCTCAGCGACAGGGTACAGATCGCACCATTCGCGGCCTTGAGCTGGATGCTCATGTCCATCGCAATGCCCAGCACCGGGTGAATCGGCCCCTGGATGGCGTTGGCCTTCACGATGGGGCTGCCGCACTGGTAGGCGAACAGGTCAACCGTGTGGGCAGCGTGGTGCCACAGCAGGTGGTCCGTCCATGAGCGGGCCTGGCCCATGGCGTTCATGTTGGTGCGGCGGAAGAAATAGGTCTGCACATCCAGCTGCTGGATGTTGAACTTGCCAGCAGTAATTTCCTTGTTCACATACTGGTGGCTGGGGTTGAAGCGTCGCGTATGGCCGCACATCGCCACCAGGCCGCTGGTTTTGGCCAGTTCCACCACAGCCTGCGCGCCCTTGAGCGTATCGGCCAGTGGAATTTCAACCTGAACATGCTTGCCAGCCTTCAGGCAGGCAATGGTCTGGTCGGCATGCATCTGGGTGGGTGTGCAGAGGATGACGGCGTCAACCTCCTTGAGCGCCAGACTTTCGTTCAGGTCGGTCGTGACATGGCCGATGTTGTACCTGGCAGCGACTTCCTTTGTCTTTTCAATGTCACGGCTCACCAGCGACACGACTTCAACGCCGTCGATGTTCTTGATGCCGTCCAGGTGCTTGATGCCGAAAGCCCCCGCGCCTGCGAGTGCGACTTTGATTGTTTTGCTCATTGTTTGCTTGCCTTAATTGTTTTCAAGGATCAGGTTGCCGACCGCCGTGTTGGATGCAGGCACATGGTAGAAGCGGTGCTTGACCGTGGGTGGCGGACCGCCGTTCAAATCGGACATGGCACCGCGCGCCGTCAGCCACATCACCAGTTCAATGCCCTCGCTGCCGGCTTCACGCACGTACTTGATGTGCGGCATGGCGGCCTGGGCTTCAGGGTCCTTGATCATCAGGTCCATGAAGTCGCTGTCGAACTGCTTGTTGATGAGGCCGGCGCGCGCGCCCTGCAACTGGTGGCTCATGCCGCCCGTGCCCCAGATCTGCACATTGAGGTCCTGGTCGAAAGACTCCACCGCCTTGCGAATGGCCTTGCCCAGGTTGAGGCAGCGCTTGCCCGAAGGCACGGGGTACTGCACCACGTTGATGGCGACCGGTATCACCGGGCATGGCCACTCGTCGGGCTGGCCGCACATCAGCGTGAGCGGCACGGTCAGGCCGTGGTCCACATCCATCTTGTTGACGATGGTCAGGTCAAAGTCGTCCTGGATGACCGATTGCACGATGTGCGAGGCCAGTTCAGGGTGGCCGATGACCTTGGGCACCGGGCGTGGGCCCCAGCCCTCATCGGCGACGGCATATTCAGCAGCGCAACCGATGGCAAACGTCGGGATCATCTCCAGGCTGAAAGCCGTTGCATGGTCATTGAAGACCAGAATGATGACGTCGGGCTTGTTGTCCTTGAGCCATTGTTTCGAGTATTCATAACCCTTGAAGACAGGCTGCCAGTAAGGCTCGTTGGTCTTGCCCAGGTCGACGGCAGCGCCAATGGCGGGCACATGCGAGGTAAAAACGCTTGCGGTAATTTTGGCCATGGTCAGGCTTTCCCTTCAGTTTTCGCTTGATGCCCTGCTTTGCCCTGCGGCTGGTTTTTCGCCTGGGCGCTGCCGTTCTCGCCCACCACACGGTTGCCTTCAATGGATCGGCCGCCGGCAATCATCATGTCGCGGTACTCTTCTTCCGTCATGCCGGTCATGCTGCCGGCCATCTGCTGAAAACTCTTGCCATGCGTGGAGCCCAGCTTGGCCAGAAAGTAGATGTTGCCGCCCAGCGAAATCGCCTTGTTCAGGTCCTGCGTGAGCACCGCCTGTTTCTGATCTTCGGTCATCGGCCATTCATCGACATAGGCGCGCTCGTTGGCCTTGAAGCGTTCACGGTTTTCGGGCTTCATCAGCGACATGCAGAACTGGTTCAGCCAGTAACCGGCGCGCGACTGGTCCATGTCAAACATGGTGGTGCCAGGCACATCGAGGTAGGGTTTTTCAAGGGACATAGAGACTCCTGTAGAGCCGCCTCAAAGGAGGCGAACGCCCCCTTGGGGGGCAGCGAATGAATATGAGCGTGGGGGCCGCATGTCTAGCTCCAGTACAAGCGTGTCGGGTTGTCGACCAGCAGCTTTTGTTGCAATTCTGGCGTGGTCGCGATATGCGGAATGAAGTCGACCAGCAAGCCGTCGTCGGGCATGTGGTCTTTCAGGTTCGGGTGCGGCCAGTCGGTGCCCCAGAGCACACGGTCGGGGAATTCCTCGACCAGCTTTTTCGCAAAGGGAAGCACATCGCGATAGGCATTCTGCTCGCCGTTGAGCGCAGGCGGGCCGCTTACCGTCAGGCGTTCCGGGCAGGTCACCTTGCTCCAGACATTCGGGTGCTGGCGCATGAACTTCAGGAACAGTTCAAACTCCGGTCCATCCACCGGCTTGGTCACATCGGGCCGGCCCATGTGGTCTACCACCACCGTCGTCGGCAGCGCGGTGAAGAAGTCCCACAGCTCAGGCAGGTCCACCGCCTCAAAATAAATCACCACATGCCAGCCCAGCGGCTTGATGCGGTTGGCAATCTCCAGCAGCTCATCCTTGGGCGTGAAATCCACAAGGCGCTTGACGAAGTTGAAGCGTACGCCGCGCACGCCGGCAGCATGCAGGTCCTGCAGTTCCTGGTCGCTCACGGAGCGTTTCACAGTGGCGATGCCACGTGCCTTGCCGTTCGCAGCTTTCAGTGCGTCCACCATCGCGCGGTTGTCCGAGCCATTGCAGGTGGCCTGAACGATGACGTTCTTGTCGAAGCCGAGGTGATCGCGCAGGGCGAACAGCTGCTGTTTGGACGCATCGCAAGGCGTGTACTTGCGCTCAGGCGCATAGGGGAATTCTTCGCCTGGTCCGAAGACATGGCAATGTGCATCTACTGCACCTGCAGGCAGTTTGAATTTGGGTTTGCTGGGGCCGGTGTACCAGTCCAGCCAGCCCGGTGTCTTGGTGTAGCCACCGCTTGTGGGTTTAGTCATTTCCTTGTGCTTCCTGCGAGATGGATCAATCGTGTATTAATCGGGTTTGATGTTGGCTTCACGCACCAGCTTTTCATAGCGTATACGTTCGGAGTGAATCAAGGCGCCAAACAGCTCGGGCGGGCCCGCAACCACTTCACCGCCCACCGAGGCCATGCGCTCACGCACTTCGGCGGTCTGCAGGGCCTTCTGTACTTCTGCATGCAGGCGCGTGATCACGGGCTTTGGCGTGGCCGCAGGTGCCGCCAGCCCATACCAGACGGATGCCTCAAAACCCGGAAAGCCGGACTCGGCAATCGTCGGCGCATCAGGGAATATGCTGCTGCGATTCGGCGTCAGCACGGCAAGCACCCTGAGCTTGCCGCTTTTGACATGGGGAAGCACTTCAAGCGCATTGATGGCGATGAGCGGAACCTGACCACCCATCGTGTCGGTAATGGCCTGGGCACCACCACGGTAGGGAACGTGTTGCAGCGACATGCCTGCAGCCCGTGCAAACAGCTCTACCGCCATATGCGGGGTTGATCCGTTACCCGGGCTTGCGAACGAGATGTAGCCCGGCCGGGCCTTGGCGGCTTCAATGAGTTTGGCAATGCTGGCATAAGGGGCTGCAGCGTTGACCGCAATCACCACTGGCACCCGGCCGACAAGGGACACCGGAACGAGCTCACGTTCGGCATCGAAAGGCGCAGGTTTGTACAGCGCCATGTTTGCCGCCAGGGCATTCGCAGCCATCAACAGGGTGTAGCCATCTGCCGGCGCGTCGATGACCGACTTGACGGCAATATTGGTCCCGGCGCCGGGCTTGTTGTCGACGATGACAGGCTGCCCCATGCTGGTGGCCATGCTTTGCGCAATGGTGCGGGCAACGATGTCAACGGCGCCGCCTGCTGAGTAGCCCACCACAACCTTGACAGGTTTTGCCGGGAACGCCTGCGCCATGGCCTGCAAGGGCACGCTCGCAGCGGTTGCGGCGAGCAGGCACAGCACAGCCAGACGACGCGCCGGGTTCCTGAAAGAATGGTTCATGAATGTCTCCTTTTTTGTAAGTTATTCGGGCTTGACCGTGCCGCGCATGCCGGCTTTTGCAATGAATGACTGCAGTTGCCCACCGGACTTCATGTCTTCGGCAAACACCCGCATGAAGGGCATGCCTGCCTCACGCCCTTTCGGGATGGCAACGGCCATGTGCTCCATGCCCCAGCCGCCGGGGAGAATTTTGAAACCCGGCAAGCCATCCAGCATTTCGAACAGAATGCCCTTGTTGGTGGCAAAGGCCTCGATCTCGCCCCTTCGCAGCATGTCCTGCGCCTGTTTCAGTGAATCAGCCGGGACAAGCGTGACCTTGTTTTTGTAGAGTCTCGCAAGCGCGGCCTGCGAGCTGCTGCCGAGGCTGACGCCCAGCCTGCGGCCGTCCCGGTCCATCCCGGCCAGACTTGTAATCTGCGAGCTGGCCGGAACGAGGTAGCCCAGTTCGACGTTCAACAGGGTTGCCGTAAAGTCGACATCGCGTGCACGGGCTTCGCTGGCATTGGTGAAGGTGAAATCCACCGCACCAGTTTTAACGGCATCAACCACCTGCGCCACGCGGTCAAACTTCACCACCTGTACCGGAACGCCAAGGCGCTGGCCCAATGCCCGCCCCAGCTCAAGGGCCACACCGGCCTGCTCACCTGTTTTCGGATCGGTCACCAGCGAAGAAGGGCTTCCTGTGTAGACACCCACACGCAAACTGCCGGAAGGTGCAAGCACGTGCCTGACCGCCGGATCGACAGCTTGCTGTACAGGACTCGCACAACCGGCCACAGCCAGTACCCCTGCCGCCGCAGCAGAGAGCAACAGCGCGCGCGCGGGTGCAAGTAAAAGCAGGGTCCGGCGAAACATGTGCTTCAGTCGATGTATTTGAGGCCGGCCTTGGCCAGCGGCTCACGCATGTTGTACATGTCCAGGCCCAACACACCGGCAGCGAGTTTTTTGCGCTTTTCGCCCTCGTTGGCTTCGCGGGCTTCTGCAGCGTCGGCCACTTTTTGAGCCCATTCTGCAGGCACGACGACAACGCCATCGTCATCCGCCACGACCGCATCGCCGGCGTTGACATTGACGCCCGCGCATACCACGGGAATGTTGACCGAGCCCAGCGTCGCCTTGATGGTGCCCTTGGCGCTGATGCCCTTGCTCCAGACCGGGAAGCCCATGGAGGTCAGCTCCCTGACGTCGCGGACACCGGCATCAATCACCAGTGCCTTCGCACCGCGCGCCATGAACGATGTGGCCAGCAGGTCGCCAAAAAAGCCGTCGCAGTTCTCAGCGGTAATGGCGGCTACCACGATGTCGCCCGGCTGGATCATCTCTGCAGCGACGTGCATCATCCAGTTGTCGCCGGGGTGCAGCAATACGGTCACCGCCGTGCCCGACACCAGCGCACCAGCATAGATGGGCCGCATGTAGGGCTTCATCAGGCCGACGCGGCCCATGGCCTCATGCACGGTGGCGGAGCCAAAACGGCCCAGTTTGTCGACCGCAGCCCTGTCGGCGCGGGTGATGTTGCGTTTGACGATGCCCAGTTCTGTCATGTCTTTCTTTCGGGAATTTGTGAGATGTGGAAGGGGTGACAGGGCTCAGTGGCCCCTGGCCTTCAACTGCGCATCCAGCCTCGGGAAGACGCGGCGCACATTGCCTTCGTAAATCTGGTGGCGGTCTTCAGCGCTGAGGATTTTTGACGCCTCGATATAACGCTTGGTGTCGTCGAAATAGTTGCCGGTTTCCGGGTCTATGCCGCGGACCGCGCCAATCATCTCGGACGCAAAAAGCACATTCTTCACCGGGATCACGGTGTTCAGCAGGTCAATGCCGGGCTGGTGGTACACGCAGGTGTCGAAGAAGATGTTGTTGAGCAGGTGGTCCTGCAGCAGCGGCTTTTTCAGCTCCTGTGCGAGACCACGGAAACGGCCCCAGTGGTAAGGCACGGCACCGCCCCCATGGGGAATCAAGAACCGCAATGTGGGGAAGTCCTTGAACAGGTCGCTGGTCAGGCACTGCATGAAGGCCGTGGTATCGGCATTGAGGTAATGCGCGCCCGTGGTGTGGAAGGCATGGTTGCAGCTCGTCGAGACATGGACCATGGCCGGGATGTCGTACTCGACCATCTTTTCATAAATCGGGTACCAGTGGCGGTCCGACAGCGGTGGCGAGGTCCAGTGGCCACCCGATGGGTCAGGGTTCAGGTTGATGCCGACATTGCCGTATTGCTCAACGCATTTGACCAGCTCGGGGATGCAGGTTTTCGGGTCCACGCCGGGCGATTGAGGCAGCATGGCGACTGGCACAAAGTTGTCGGGAAATAGCTGGCTGACGCGGTAGCAGAGCTCATTGCAGATGGCCGCCCACGTCGATGACACATGGAAGTCGCCGATGTGGTGCGCCATAAAACTCGCACGCGGGCTGAACAGCGTGATGTCGCTGCCGCGCTCTTTCATCAGCTTGAGCTGGTTGGTCTCGATCGATTCGCGCAGCTCGTCGTCGCTGATTTTCAGGTCGCTAGCCTTGGGCATGGAAGCCGGGTCCTTGATGCCGGCAATCTGCTGGTTGCGCCAGGTTTCCAGCGCCTTGGGCGCGGTGGTGTAGTGGCCGTGGCAATCGATGATCAGTGACATGGGTGCTCCTCTAATTGAATGATGTATGGACCGCTCAGGCTGCAGTCATGCCGTGTTTTGTCTTGAGGGATGCAGCATCGGACGACGCCATGAAAGCGAACAGGCGGCTGGCCGCGTCGCCTTGTGTGGACGCCGCACAGGTGGCTGCAGAGAAAATCGTGGTGATGGCCACCGCCTCGGGCATGGTACCGAGCAGGTCAATGCCGTCCAGGTGCATGAGTTCACTCAGTTGCTGAAAACCCAGTGCCACTTCGCCGCGCGCCACCAGTGTGCCGACAGGAACACCCGGCGGCGCCTGCACGATGCGCGGCTTGATGGCCTCCAGAATGCCCCATTTTTCAAACAGTTTGACCAGCGCGGTACCGCTGGGGCCGGTGGAATAGCCAATCGTTGGCGCCGCCTCGATGGCACTGCGCAGTGCGGCTTCGGTACTGATCTCCGGCTTGAAAGCACCGGCCTTTACGGCGATGGCGACGCTGGAGCGAACAAGATCAGTACGGCTGCCAGCCACGGCCTGCCCACTGGCGATCAATTTTTCAATGGCGTCCGATGCCAGCACCACGCCATCAAAGGCTTCTCCGGCCTGCACACGTTTGGCGGCATCAACGCCGCCGACGGATTCGATCGTCACCTCCACGCCGGACGACTTCCGCCAGGCGGCCGCAAGTTCTGCGAGCACCTGGCGTGTGGCCATGGACGAAATCAGTTTCAGCATCAGGGTCTCCGGCAGGCTACTCAGCTATTTATAAAATGTTTGATGGCTTCGATGGTGGGCTCGGGCTTTTCCATCAGCACCATGTGGCCGGCGTCTTCAATCACGGCCAGGCTGGCGTTCGGCGCCAGCGCCTGCATGGCCTCATGTTGCGCCACATTGGCCCAGGCGTCCTGCCTGCCGCAAAGCACCATGCAGGGAATTTTCAGCGCAGCCAGCACCGGGCTCGCATCGGGGCGAGAGAGCAAGGCGTTTTGCTGGCGTGCAAAGCGTGCAGCGGTCTTTCGCTCAAACATGCTGACGATGTCTTCAATCAGCCCGGCGTCGTTCAGGCGGTCCGGATGCACCATGCCCTTGACCCATTCACTGGCCATGGCGCGCACACCGCCTTTTTCGGCAATGGCCAGAAGCGCCAGGCGGCCGGCCTTTTCGGCCTCGCCCTTCTCGTCTGGCGCCCGGGCCAGGTGGCCCGTGTCCATCAATATCAGGCGCTCTACCCGCCCCGGAGCCAGGCGCACAACCTCAAGCGCCACGCGCCCCCCCATGGAGTGACCGGCCAGCGAGAAAACGGGAGGCGCAACGGCCAGAACTGCCTCGGCCATGGTAGTGATGCTCCCGGCATCGCCGTAATCGATGGCCTGGCAATGCACACCTGCCAGCGGCGCATCCATCAAAGGCTGCCAGAAGGCGTGGTCACACATCAGACCGGGAAGCAGGAGCAAAGCGCGCTCTGGGGATGCATTGGAATTATTTGGCACCTCAGGATTTTGGATGCACAGGCAACTAATGAAAAGCCGATGTAACAGCTACCAGTTAGAACAAACGCGCATATCGCTCAAAATGTTATAGCAATAAAATAGTTGAATGGACCTCAAGCAACTTGAATACTTCGTACGTGTCGCCGAATTGGGCAGTTTCACACGTGCATCGATTGCACTGGACGTTGCCCAGCCCGCCCTGAGCCGGCAGATCCGGCTGCTTGAAGTTGAACTGCACCAGAGCCTGCTGACGCGCAATGGCCGGGGTGCGCTACCGACCGAGGCCGGCAACCTGCTGCTCAAGCACGGGCGCGGCATCCTGCACCAGGTGGAGGTCGCACGGGAAGAGCTGGGCGCCGTGCGTGGCGCGCTGGCCGGCCGTGTCTCCATCGGCCTGCCACCCAGCCTGTCGCGGCTGATCACGGTGCCGCTGACACGCGCCTTTCGCCAGCAACTGCCGCAAGCGCACCTGACACTCACAGAGGGCTTCTCGGTGGTGATGTATGAAGGCCTGCGCGTCGGCAATCTCGACATGTCGGTGCTCTACAACCCGGAGCATTCACCCGAAGTCGAGATGACGACGCTGCATTCTGAAGAGTTGGTGCTGATCTCGAAAAAAGACGACCCGGCCACGGCCAGCCCTGCGAAAAAGTCTGTCAAGAATGCGCCGCGAACACGCGAACCCATCAGCCTGGCGCAGGTCGCCGCCCTGCCCCTGATTCTGCCCAGCCGTCCCAATGCCTTTCGCATCCTGATTGAAGGCGAGATGGTGATCATTGGCCGCAAGCCCCAGATCTCACTGGAAGTCGATGGCCTCAACGCCATCCTCAGCCTTGTCAAGGAGGGCATGGGCCATGCGGTGCTTCCCAGCTACACGCTGAGCAACTATGACGACACCGACCTCTTCACGGTGCGCAGCATTCATTCGCCGCGCATCATGAGCCAACTGATGCTGGTGCGCTCGGCACGCCGGCCCAGCACCGAGACCCAGAAAAAAGCCGTCGAAGTCGTGCAGACCGTGCTGGCCGAAGCCATGAAGCCTTATTCCTGATACGCCTGCATCGTGGGCATGGTGGCGGCTGCTATCCCAACCCTGCAATTACCCATAGCTGATATAGCAAAACTGTTCTGGCCTTTTACCCACCGCGGCGGGCACACTTCGCGACTCACCAGAAGGAACAACAACATGAGACTCTCCCGACGTACCGTGTCAGCCCTGTTCAGCGGGCTGCTTGTTTTGGCCACCGCCAGCTTTGCGCAGGCACCCGCGCAAAAACCCGAACTGCTGTGGCTGGGCCAGTCGGCTTTTCGCCTGACCACCGCCAGCGGCAAGGTCATCGTCATCGACCCCTGGCTGCGCCCCAACCCTAGCACCCCGGCGTACTACAAGACCCTGGAAAACCTGGGCAAGGTTGACCTGATTCTGGTCACGCACGGCCATTTCGACCACATCGCCGATGCGCCCGCCCTGGCGCTGATGCACAAGGCACGGGTCTACGCACCGGGTGATTTGAACCAGACGCTGACCGTGCTCAACGTCCTGCCGCCGGAGCTGGCCCCGCGCATGAACAAGGGCGGCACCATCACCCCATTTGCAGATGCGCAGCGCATCAAAATCACCGCCGTCAAGGCCGAACATTCATCTGTCTATGTCTGGCGCAACCCGGCCACGGCCAAAGACGAAACCCATGTCGGCGGCGAACCGGTGGGCTTCATCATCGAGCTTGAAGACGGCATGAAAATCTGGCACATGGGCGATACCGGGCTTTTCAGCGACATGAAATTCATTGCCGACTACTACAAGCCCGACGTCCTGCTGCTGCCCATAGGCGGCAACTTCACCATGGACCCGGTTGATGCAGCCTATGCGGCGCGCGAACTGGTCAAGCCGCGTTACGCCATCCCCATGCACTACGGCACCAACCCGCTGGGCCGGGGCACGGCGGAACAATTCGTCAAGGCGCTGGGGACTTCCAGTGTCAAGGTCCTGGTCATGAAGCCGGGCGACAAAACCAGTCTTTCGGAGTAACGCACCCATGCCATGGATGTCATTGAAATCAGGAATAGCCCATCTGATGCTGGCCTGCGGCCTGCTCGCAGCAAGCCAGGTGCATGCACAAACCGCCTACCCGACCAGGCCCATACACATCGTCGTGCCCTTCACGCCCGGCGGCAGCACAGACATCCTGGCGCGCTCCATCGGTCAGGAGTTGACCAAAGCCTGGGGCCAGCCGGTAATCGTCGACAACATCCCGGGCGCAGGCGGCAGCGTGGGTGCCGACAAGGTGGCCAAGGCACCGGCAGACGGCTACACGCTGCTGATGGGCCACATCGGCACGCTGGGCGTAAACCCCTCGCTCTACCCCAACCTGCCGTACGACGCGGTCAGGAGTTTTGCGCCGGTTGCCTGGGTGGCGCGTGTGCCCAACGTGCTGGTGGTGCACCCTTCCGTGCCGGCCAGGTCGGTGAAAGAACTTGTTGCCTACGCCAAAGCCAACCCCGGCAAGCTCAACTACGGCTCGGGCGGCAACGGCAGCGCAGCCAACCTGGCGACCGAATACTTCAAGCTGCAGACCGGCGCGTCCATCGTGCACATTCCTTACCGCGGCACGGCACCTGCCGTCACCGACCTGATGGGCGGGCAGATCCAGGTGCTGTTCACCGGCGCGCCTGCCGTGCTGGGCCAGATCAGGAACAACCAGTTGCGCGCGCTGGCGGTGTCATCGCCCAAACGGCTGGATGCCCTGCCCGACCTGCCGACGGTGGCCGAGCAGGGTTACAAGGACTTTGAAGCCGACCAGTGGTACGGCGTTGTGGCACCGGCGGGCACGCCGCCTGACGTCGTGCTGAAACTTAACGCGCAGATCAACCAGTCGCTGGGCACGCCCGAACTGAAAAACCGCATGACCAGTGAAGGCGCGATTGCGACGCCGACCACGCCTGAAGTCTTTGGCCAGCTCATCGTTCGGGAGATCGCACGCTGGAAACCCGTGATTCAGTCAGGTCGTGTGAAGGCAGACTGAATCAGGTAAAGCACTGGCAGGGCAAACCAGCAGAAGCAGCCCGCGCAAACGAGGCTACAGTCGCTTGCGCTTTTACATTTCAATAAAACAACGGAGACAAGACATGAACACTTCCTTCAACATCAAATCACTGATTGGCGGGCTGGCCATCGTGGCCGCAGGCCTTGCATCGGCACAGCAAACCGTGCCCATCTTCGGCCTGGTCGAGCTCAGCGGCACGGGGGCCACCTCGGGCAGCAACTTCGACAACGGCGTAAAACTGGCCGTGAAAGAAATCAACGCCGCTGGCGGCATCCTGGGCCGCCGCGTCAACTATGTGTCGATGGACACGCAGTCCAACCCCGGCGTGGCCAAGGCGCTGGCGCAAAAGGCGATTGACCAGGGCGCTTACGTCATTATGGGCCCGGTGTTCTCGGGCTCCATCATGGTCAGCATGGCTGAGACCAAACGCGCCGAGATCCCCAACTTCACCGGTGGCGAGGCAGCGGCGATCACGCAGCAGGGCAACCCCTACGTCTTCCGCACTTCGTTCACGCAATCCACGGCCATGCCCAAGATTGCCAACTACATCCGCGACACCGTCAAGGCCAAAACCGTAGATGTGATTTACGTCAACAACGACTTCGGCAAGGGCGGCCTCGACCTGATCAAGAAGGAACTCGAATCGCGCGGCATCAAGGTGCCCAACAGCATCTCGACGGAACCCGGCCAGGTCGATTTCAGCGCTGCGGTGCTGAAGGCCAAACAGTCCGGTAGCGATGCGGTGTTTGTTTACAGCAATGAAGAGGAATCCGCCCGCGCACTGCGCGAGTTCCGCAAACAGGGTTACACCAAACCACTGATCGGCGAGACCGTGCTGACCAGCCAGAAGGTCATCGAGCTGGCCGGCGAAGCCGCCAACGGCGCCGTCGCCCACGTGGGCCTGACGGCAGACGCGCCGCAGCCACTCATCAAGAAGTACAACGATGCCTTTGTGGCCGAATACAAAGTCAAGTCCGACCACAATGGCCTGAAGGGCTACAGCGGCATGTACATCGTCAAGGCCGTGACGGAGAAGCTGGGAAGGTTTGATTCCAAAGCCTTTGCAGCTGCCATGAAAGGCATTTCGCTGAAGGTCAAGGACCATCCAGGCATCCTGCTCGATGTGAGCTTTGATGCCAACGGCGATCTTGACCGCGAGAGCTACATGACCAGGGTCGAAAATGGCAAGCAGGTGGTGAGTGCCATCCTGCCGGCCATCGGCAAAAAATAAACGCATCACATCAAGAGGAAGCCTGTTTCAATGAGTTCTTTACCCTTCGGCCTGGCGGGCATCATGGGCTGGCCCGTGGCGCATTCGCGTTCACCCATCATCCATAACTACTGGATCAAAAAGTACGGCCTGAACGGGGCGTACGTGCAGTTGCCGGTCGCACCGGGCAAGCTGGCAGTGGCTGTACCCGGCCTGGCTGCGCTGGGTTTCAAGGGCTGCAACATCACGCTACCGCACAAGGTCGATGCGCTTGCGCTGGTCGATGAGGTGGACGTGATGGCAAAACGCATGGGCGCGATGAACACCATCGTGGTCCAGGCTGACGGCTCATTGAAGGGTTTCAACAACGACGGTTTCGGCTACATCCAGAGCCTGCTCGACGCCCAGCCCGACTGGCGCGCCGATGCCGGCCCCATCACCGTGCTGGGCGCAGGCGGCGCGGCGCGTGCCGTGGTGCTCAGCCTGGCGGATCGTGGTGCCAAAGAAATCCGACTGCTGAACCGCACTTTCGACAAGGCCGAGGCGCTGGCCAAAGAGTTTGGTTCGCCGGTCAAGGCTTTGCCATGGGAAGAGCGCCACGCCGCGCTCACCGATGTGGCCCTGCTGGTCAACACCACCAGCCAGGGCATGCATGGCCAGCCCGATCTTGACCTGAAGCTTGATGCGCTGCCAAAACACGCACTGGTCTCGGACGTGATTTATGTGCCGCTTGAAACCCCGCTGTTGCTGGCGGCCCGCCAGCGCGGCAACCCGACCGTCAATGGCCTGGGCATGCTGCTCAATCAGGCACGCCCGGCCTTCAACGCCTGGTTTGGCGTGATGCCGGAGATCACTGAAGAACTCAAGCAGGCCCTGATCGCCACCTTCTGATGCGCGCCGTCATGGATGCGTCCATCTACACCCAGCCCAAGGTGGACACGCACTGCCATGTGCTGGACCCGGACAGCTTTGCCTACGGCGACACCGTCGCCTACCGCCCCGCCGGGCAGGAAACCGGCAGCGCCGCGTATTTTGAGCAGGTGCTGGATGCGTATGGCGTGCAGCACGCGCTGCTGGTCGGGCCCAATTCGGGCTATGGCCTTGATAACCGCTGCCTGCTGGCCGCCATCGCAGCCAGCCCGAAACGTTTCAAGGGCATTGCCGTCGTCGCCAATGATGCGACGGTCAGCTACCTGCAGGAGCTGAAAGCGCAAGGCATTGTTGGCGTCGCCTTCAACTACGCGCTGCATGGCCTGGACCATTACGCCGATGCCGCGTCGCTGATGGAGCGGCTCGCAGCGCTGGGCATGTTTGTGCAGGTGCAGTTTGAGCTGGCCCAGATGAAGGCACTCAAGCCGCTGCTGCTGGCATCTGGCGCCCAACTGCTGCTTGACCATTGCGGCCGGCCTGACGTTTCCGCCGGGCTGGATGGCGAAGGTTTTGCCGCCGTGCTGCAGCTGGCGGCAAGTGGCCGCGCCACCGTCAAGCTCTCGGGTTTTGCCAAGTTCAGCGCGCAGCCCTTTCCGTTTGACGACACCCTGCCCTGGGTGCAGGCGCTGCTGGCGGCTTATAGTCCGGACCACTGCATCTGGGCATCCGACTGGCCTTTCCTGAAAGCGCCACACCGTCTCGACTACGGCCCGCTACTGCAGCTGTTTGCGCGGCAGGTGCCGGGTGCTGCAGATCGCCAGCAAATCCTCTGGGACACACCGCGACGGCTTTTTGGCTTCGCCTCAAGCCCCAACTTACTATCAAATCAATAGCTGCTCACGCCCGTATTTATTGGTCTCGATGCCAATTTGATAGCTGAAATTGGCCATTTTTTGCTCATTTCGACGGTTTTCAGGCCTTGTCTGAACCCCGCACTTGAAAAATTTAACGTCTACGTTAATAATTTAACTTCTACGGCAAATTTTTAACGTACACAGCAAAAAGGCAAAAATGCAGACACTCCAGGAAATCGGCACGGCGGTTGCAGTCCACCGCAGGTCTTTGGGTTTGCGCCAGGGCGACGTGGCCGCCAAGGCCGGCATTGCCAGCCAGACACTCTCGCGCTTTGAACGCGGCCATGTTGAGGAATTCGGCACCCGCAAGCTGCTCGCCGTTCTGGCGGCGCTGGGCATGGAACTGGACCTGACCGGTGGTACGGACGGCGACGCGCCAAAGCTTTAAGAAGGCAGTTGAACCTGATCAGTCCCGGGTCAGGTAAACATAGAGCCCGTCAATCGGCCTGCCCTGTTCGGCCCGGATCGGCTGCTCCACAACTTTCGCGACCTCCAAACCGTGGCTTGCGGCCAGCGCCTTCAGGTAGCGCAGCGAATGCGCGTAACGCTGGCTGCGCGTGAGGCGGTATTCCACATCACTGTCTGCCCGTTCGACTGAAAAGCAGAACAGCCCACCCGGCTCCAGCACACGCTGCACGCCGGCAAACACCGCTTCAAGTGCGCCCACGTAAATAAACACGTCAGCCGACAGCACCAGGTCGTAGCGCTGGTCAGTGCCCTGCAAAAACCCCGCAAGGTCTGCCTGCACCAGGGCGCCATACACACCCAGCGCCCCGGCTTTTTCAATCATCTTCGCCGACAGGTCAACGCCGTCAACGCGATCCGCGAATGCTTTCACCAGCGGGCCGCACAGCCCGGTGCCGCAGCCAAGGTCAAGCGCCGCACGGTAGTGCTTCTTGCCCACGTCCTTGGCGTTGTCGACAAGCACGCTGTGCGCCTTGTAGCTCAGCACATCGACAAGGTGTTCATCGAACTGGCCGGCATAGTCATCGAAAAGCGCTTCAACATACTGGCGCGGTGCGCTGGCCGGTGGATCTTCACCGGTGAGCGACGCCAGAAAATAACCGTTGAGCGTCGAGTCGCCGCCCAGTGCGATGGCACGCCGGAAGGCCGCCGCGGCTTCATCAGGCCGGCCCATGTCTTTCAGGATGGCGGCGCGCTGGCTCCAGGCGCGGTGCAGCGCCGGGTTGATGTCGAGCAGGGTGTCAAACGCAGCCAGCGCTTCTTCGAGCCGATCCAGCCGGTGAAAGGTTTCAGCGCGAATCCACCAACCGTCGCTGCTCTCGGGCTCACGCGCCACCAGACGTGCGCTGGCTGCCAGCGATTCAACATACCGGCCCAGGGTGTTGAGCATCAGGCAGCGCTGGTAGAGCGCGGGCACGCTGTCGGGCCGCAGCTCCAGCGCAGCGTCGAGGCAGGCCAGCGCATCAACAGGACGGCCAAGTGCCGCCAGCGCAAGCGCGCTGTGCAGCCAGGCATCGAGGTAAGCGGGGTCTGTGGTCAGCGCCTGCTCAAGCAACGGCAATGCGGCTTGCGGCTCCCCCAGTTTGATCAGCGTCGCGCCCAGGTTGACCAGCGTCGATACGCGGCCGGGGACGAGTGCCAGCGCGTCTTCAAAACTGCTGCGGGCTTCAGGAAAACGTCCGGCTTCGTAATGTTCAATGCCGGCCAGAAAAGCGCGTTTGGCGTCTTCGAAATGTTGGGGGTTGCTGCTGCTCATGGGCTCCGTTTATACATGCCGGCATCACAAACCACGCGCGCCCATAAAAATGCCCACCGCATCAAGCGGTGGGCATCCCAGCCTCGTCAGCTGTCAATCAACCAGCACTGAAGGTTTATTCGGCCTGGATGCCAAACTCCTTGATAACCTTGGCATAACGGTTGTGGTCAAACGCATTGAGCTTGCCCAGCGTGGCGGGCTCGCCGCCCACGGGCACCAGCGCCAGGGTCACCATCTTGGCCTGCACGTCAGACATCTTGAGGATGTCGTTCATGTTGGCGTTGAGTGTGCGCACCACATCGGATGGCATGCCCTTGGGCCCCATCAGGCCTTGCCATGCACCGACGTTGACATCGGCCACACCAGCCTCGGCCAGCGTGGGCACATTGGGCTGCAGCGGCGAGCGTTTCGGGTCAGCCACAGCGATGTTGAGCAGCTTGCCCGACTGGATGTGCGGCAGCACCGGGCCCAAGGTGGTCCAGAACATGGGCACGTGGCCACCGACCAGGTCGACCACGGCCGGGCCGCTACCACGGTAAGGCACTTGCGGAATCTTCACGGCTGCCGCCTTGTTGAAGGTCTCGCCCAGGATGTGCATGGGTGAGCCGCTGCCAGGGCTGGCGTAGCCCTTGATCTTGCCGGCCCTGGCTGCATCGACCAGCTGCTTGACGCTGGTGATGCCGGTGTCCTTGTTGACGACGAGGAACAGCGACTGGCTGCCGGCCTGAATGATGGGGGTGAAATCCTTGAGCACATCGTACGCAGCGCCCGAGCCGGACTTGAGCACCAGCGTGGCAATCGAGATGGTGTTGGGCGTGAACAGCAGCGTGTAGCCGT
>JAZKCB010000052.1:0-3319 GCA_040388335.1 Pseudomonadota bacterium
GAAAAATGCCGTGTGGTGTTGTCGCTCTGCGTGGTGGTATGCAAGGGGGTCTCCTGGCTGGATGAAGCGCGGGGCAAGAAGGTATTTTCCCCGGTATCCCGGGTTTTAACTGCTGGTTTTGAGGCCTACGGGTAAGTCACTAGGTGCGCTGGTAGACAAAAGCAGCCGCAGAACGGAACAACTTGCGGAAGGGCTTGCTGCCTACGATTGCGCAAATTCCCGGAGACACCATGAAAAACGCCAAAGCAATTTCAAGAACGTTTGCCTGCGCAGCGATGATCGCGTTGCCCGCATTCGCCGTTTCTTTCGCCCGCGCACAGGATGGCCCTTACCCCAACAAACCCGTCAAATTCATCACTGCTTCTGTGGGCAGTCCGCAGGATGTCATTGGCCGCCTGCTGGGCCAGAAACTCAGTGTGCTCTGGGGCAAGCCGGTTGTCGTTGAAAACCGCCCTGGTGCAGGCAGCCTGCTGTCCATCACCACCGCAGCACGGGCTGCGCCGGATGGTTATTCAGTGTTGCTCAGCTCCAGCGGGTTCACCGTCAGTCCCAGCATCATGGCCAGCCCGGGTTATGACGCAGAGAAGGATTTCATTCCCGTGGTGCTGATTGCCTCCACACCCAACATCATCGTTTCAGGCACGCAGTTGCCGGCGACCACGCTCAAAACCGTGGTGGACATGGCAAAGACGAAGCCCATGAACTACGGCTCGCCCGGCCTGGGCACCACGCCCCAGCTGTCGGCCGAATACCTTTTCAAATCACTTGCCAAAGTGCCGGTGACGCATGTTCCGTACAGCGGTGCCTCGCCCGCCGTTGCTGCCGTTGCAGGCGGCCAGGTGGAGATGGCCAGTGTCGCCATGCCTGCCGCGGTGCAACTGGTCAAGGCAGGCAAGGTGCGTGCGCTGGCTGTCACCAGCAGCAGGCGCTCAAAGGTCCTGCCTGATGTGCCGACGATTGCCGAAGCGGGCTTTACCGGTTTTGAAGACTCCACCTGGGTGGCCCTGTGGCTGCAGAAAGGCACACCTGCCAATATCGTCGAAAAAATTTCCGGCGATGTGATGAATGTGCTGGCGCAGGCAGAGATGAAAGAGCAGCTCGCCAACCTGGGCTTTGAGGCTTCCGATGTGGCACCGAAACAGTTTGCCGCCTACCAGACGCAGGAGCTCGCCAAGTGGGCCAGGGTCGTCAGGGAAACAGGCGCAAAACAGGAGTAGTCTGCCTGCTTTCCTGCATCACCTGTTGAGTTGACCATGCGCATTGCCCTGATTCATGCCCTGCGCCATTCACCGCCGCCTGTAGAGGATTCGTTTGCCCGCCTGTGGCCCGAAGCGACTCTGATGAACCTGCTGGATGACAGCCTGTCTGCCGATCTGGCAGCGGCAGGCCGCATCACCGACGACATCACCCGGCGGTTTCTTGAACTGGGCGCCTATGCCGTGTCTACCGGCGCAGATGCCATCCTCTTTACCTGTTCGGCGTTTGGGCCCTGTATTGAGGCCTGCGCCGCGACGTACCCGGATATTCCCGTGCTCAAGCCCAACGAGGCCATGATTGAAGAGGCGGCCGGGCTGGCTCGCCGCGTGGGCCTGCTCGCCACATTTGCACCCACGCTGGCCTCCATGCCGCCTGAATTTCCCGCCGGCGTGACTGTGGTGCCCCAACTCGCGGAAGGCGCGCTGGCCGCGCTTGACCGGGGCGATGTGAAGGAGCATGACCGGCTCGCTGCGGTAGCTGCGGCCGGCCTGCGCGATTGCGATGTGATTGCGCTGGCCCAGTTCAGCCTGGCGCGTGCGGCGGGCGATGTGGCGAAAGCGACGGGGCTGAAGGTGTTGACCACGCCCGACTGCGCAGTGCTCAAGCTCAAACGGCTGCTCAAGGCTGCCTGAAGGTCGCGGTCAGCACGAACGATGAAATCACGAGCTTTCAGATGCTATTAATTCAGTAGCTGCTCACGCGCGTATTTAAAGGGCTGCAGCCGATTTAATTCCTGAAATGGCCATCTCCCAGGCATTTGTCACCTGTTTTGGCGCTTCAGGAGGCGCCGCAAGCACCAAAAGCTCAAAAAGTTAATATGGAGGTTAACTTTTGGGCCTTGGACGGTCTTGGTGCTGGCTCAACCAACTGCAAACTAACTGAGCAGCGCCTGCGCAAATTCCCGGGCGTTGAACGTTTCCAGGTCCTCCAGCTTTTCACCGACACCGATGAAATAAACCGGCACGGGCCGCAGCGTGGGCGCGGCCTGCTGGCGCTCCTGCGCCCAGAGCGCAATCGCGGCCAGCATGCCGCCCTTGGCTGTGCCGTCCAGCTTGGTGACGATCAGGCCAGTGAGTTGCAGCGCTTCGTCAAAAGCCTTGACCTGCGACAGCGCGTTCTGCCCGGTGTTGCCGTCGATGACCAGAAGAATCTCGTGCGGCGCTGTTGCATCGGCTTTCTGCACCACACGCTTGATCTTTTTAAGCTCTTCCATCAAATGCAGCTGTGTCGGCAAACGTCCGGCGGTATCGACCAGCACCACATCCCGGCCGCGCGCCTTGCCTGCGCTGACAGCATCAAACGCGACGGCAGCAGGGTCGCCGCCTTCCTGGCTGATTATCTCGACCGTGTTGCGGTCGGCCCAGACGCTGAGCTGCTCGCGCGCCGCGGCGCGAAAGGTGTCGGCAGCGGCCAGCAACACGGATGCACCTTCGGTCGCCAGATGTTTGGTTAATTTGCCAATCGATGTGGTCTTGCCCGCGCCGTTGACGCCGGCCACCATGATGACTGTGGGTTGCTGCTGGCCAATCACCAGCGGCTGCTCCAGCGGCTTGAGCAGCCTGGCCAGTGATTCAAGCAGGATGTTGCGCACGGCGACCGGGTGCGTCACACCGCTGTCTTTCACTCGCTTTTTGACATCGTCCAGTAAAAATGTCGTGGCCTTGACGCCCGCATCGGCCATCAGCAGCGCGGTCTCAAGGTCTTCATACAGCGCATCGTTGATCTGCGTGCCTGTAAAGACGCCGGAGATGCTGGAGCCGGTCTTGCGCAAACCCGATGTAAGCTTGGCCAGCCAGCGCTCGCGCTCGGGCGCTATCGCAATCGATGCAACATCAATCGGCGTGACCAGAGCGCTGCCGATCAGGCCGCCTGCCGCTGGCGCCAGGCTGGCCGAAGGTGCGGGCGTTACAGGCTGTTGCGCTTGCGGGGCTGGCGCCGTGGGGGCTGCGGCTGGGGGAGGGGATTTTTTCTTGAAGAAACTGAACATTGGGCCTGCTTTGGAGTCGGACTATTCTATGAAACACATGATTCGCTGCTTTCCCCGTCTTTATTCACCCCTTCT
>JAZKCB010000053.1:0-19262 GCA_040388335.1 Pseudomonadota bacterium
ATGCAGTCGCTGCAGATCTTCAGGGCGTGGCTGCTGGCGCAGGCCAAGGCCTAGCACGACACACGGCGCGCGGCTTGGGCCGCCGCAGGCAAGGGACTCTTGAAGCGCTGGCAACCCGGATCCCCGCCTTCGATGAAAATCACGGTGCGCAAACGGCGGTGTCCGGGTTCGGGTGTCTGAATCCCGTCATTGCGGATTTGATCCGCGATCCATGGGCGCATTGACTGCCTGCGACCTCCTACCTCTACCGATCGAATCTCCCGCATGAACCCGCCCCGCACAGCCCACGGCTCCGAGCCCTCCCCCGCCTCCAGACTTCTGCCGCTTGCCGCCATCGTGCTCTTCGGCTTTCTGGCTGTGGGTCTTCCGCTGGCAGCCTTGCC
Organism: Pseudomonadota bacterium; assembly: GCA_040388335.1. Classification (GTDB taxonomy): domain Bacteria; phylum Pseudomonadota; class Gammaproteobacteria; order Burkholderiales; family Burkholderiaceae_C; genus Polaromonas. Next base: position 384 of record JAZKCB010000053.1, read on the forward strand.
TCTTTACCTGCACGGCGTGCTGGGTTTTGACACGGTGACTGTGGGCTGGGTTGTCGGCATCCAGTCACTCGCCACCGTGCTGACGCGGCAGTTTGCCGGCAACTACTGCGACCGTCATGGCTCCAAGGCTTCTGCGTTGGCAGGCCTGCCGCTCGCCGCGGTGGCCGGGCTGATCTATCTGGTGTCGACCTTCATGCCCGTGGGCCATGCAGCGCTGGGCGTGCTGGTCGCTGGCCGCCTGTTGATGGGCCTGGCCGAAAGCCTCTTTCTCACAGGCACCATGACCTGGGGCATAGGCCGCATCGGCCCCACACGCACCGGCATGGTCATGGCCTGGCAGGGCATCGCCATGTTTGCAGCCTTCGGTATTGGTTCGCCCGCCGGTATCGCGGTCATGCAGCAATGGGGTTTTACCGGTGTGTCGATCGCCACCATCGCCCTGCCGCTGGTCGGCCTGTGTATTGCCCTGGCTTTGCCACCCGTGCCAAAGCCCGGCGGTGGCCGCGCACGCGAGTCGATGCTCAGCGTGATCGGCCTGGTCTGGCGCCCCGGCATCGCCATGGCTCTGGGCACGATTCCGTTTTCAGTCATCACCACCTTCACGGTGCTGTACTACGGTGACAAGGGCTGGGCCGGCGCTGGCCTGTCGGTTGCCAGTTTCACGGCAGGCTATATCGCCGTACGCCTTTTCCTCGCCAATTTGCCCGACAGGCTGGGTGGCCGCAAGGTCGGCATCATCTCCGTCGCCGTGCAAATCGCCGGCCTGCTGGTACTGGCATGGGCGCCGTCGTCTGCCGTGGCGCTGGCGGGTTGCACGCTCACGGGCATAGGCCTGTCGCTCGTCTTCCCGGCGATGGGTGTGGAAGCCATGCGCCACGTGCCGCCAGAGCGGCGCGGCCTGGCCATCGGCTGCTTCGTCGCCTTCATCGACCTGAGCACCGCGATTGCCGGCCCCATCATGGGTGCGGTGATTGGCCTGGCCGGTTACTCCGCTGTCTACGCCTGCTCGGCTGCGCTGTGTGTGGCAGCGCTGGGCTTGATGGCCTGGGGCCTGGGCGTGCGGCGGGTGGCAGCTGCTTGACGGTTTTGCCGTATACGGCAAAAATTTAACGTACACGTTAAGTTTTCGGCTTCAACCCAGATTCAAGGCCCAAAAACACCGTCAAAACGGCCAAAAACCGTCTTTTTTGAGTGCCGAATTGGGCCTCAGACCAATAGATACGGGCGTGAGCAGCTATTAAAAATGTAGCATTTAGGTCGCTCGGGCTGCACCCGGAAATGCTGCAGCTGTTTCAGAAATGGAAAAAGGCGGTGAAACCTCACCGCCCTTTGCATACAGCCAGTCCCTTACTGCGGCACAAGGCCCGAAGCCTTCACCAGTTCGGCATGCAGCACGATCTCCTGCGCAATGATTTGCTGGAACTGCTCGGGGGTGGTGGGGGCCTGTTCCATGCCGATCTCATAGAGTTGTTTCTTCACGTCCTCGCTCTGCAGGACGGCGTGCACCTGGCGATTGAGCTGGTCCACCAGGGCACGCGGCGTGCCGCCTGGCGCCAGCAGGCCGATCCAGGTCTGCATGACCATGTTCGGAATGCCTGCTTCGCGCATCGTGGGCACGTCGGCAATCAGCGCCGAGCGCTTGTCGCTCATCAGCGCGAGCGCGGTCAGCTTGCCGCTCTTGAGGTAGGGCAGCGCCTCAGGCAGTGGCGCGAACAGCAGGTCAACATTGCCACCCAGCAGGTCGGTGATGGCCAGCGCGCCGCCCTTGTAAGGGATGTGGGTCATCTTCACCTGCGCCCGGGTCTCGAACATCAGCGCGGCCAGGTGTTGCGGGCTGCCATCGCCAGAGGTGGCGTAGTTCAAACCGCCGGGCTTGGCCTTGGCTGCGGCGAGAAGAGCCCCTGCGCTGGCAAACTTCTGCTTGTCCCTGACCACCAGCACCATGGACTGGTTGGCCAGCTTGGTGATGGGTGCGAAATCGGCCTGTGGGTCGTAAGGCAGCTCCTTGAAGATGCTCTTGTTGGTGGTCAGGAACGAGGCGGGTGACGCCATCAGTGTGTAGCCGTCCGGCGCGGCCTTGGCCACGGTCGGCAAGCCGATGCGGCCGGAGGCACCGGCCCGGTTGTCCACCACAAAGGGCTGGCCGGTGGCGGCAGCCAGTTTCTGGCCGACCAGGCGCGCAATGATGTCCACCCCGCCGCCGGCAGGCAGCGCCACGATGAGCTTCACCGGATGGTCGGGATAGGTGCCCTGGGCACCCGCCGGCATCGTTGCGGCCAGCAGGCTGAGTGCGCACGTGAGGAGGGAAATTCTGCGGCTAGTGTTCATGGAAAGCTCCGGTGGGGGATTGGAAAGGACTGTCAGGAAGGAATGGATTCGCCGTGGCTGGCCGCGTGGGAAACATCGGACGCATCAGACGCATCGGAAACAAGCCGGTCCAGCCGCAGGCGGGTAATGGCGGCGATTTCGCCCAATGTGGTGCTTAGCTCGGTGGCGCGGTCTTGCGTCAGGCGCTGCTCGAACGCCTGCAGGGCAGACTCACGCGTGTGGCGGCGGATGCAGAGGACGAACGGGAAGCCAAAGCGCGTGCGGTAGGCCCGATTCAGCGCGCTCCAGCGTTCAGCCTCGTGTGAATCGAGCTGCGCCAGCGACAGCGTGCCCTGCTCTGCAACAGACGCATCGGTCATCGTGCCCCGGCGGGCGTCTTCACCGGCCAGCTCGGGGTGTCCGGCATAAAAGGCGACGCGCGCGGGCTCGTCCAGGCCGGCCACCACGCCCACCATCGCGCTGTGCAAGGCTTCGACGGTCGCGAAGGGGCGCTGGTCTGCGACGCCTTGTGTCACCCAGGGCGCATGTTCCCAGATGTCGGCCAGGGCGGCGCAAAAGACCTCTGGCGTACAGGTGTTGAGGTATTCCAGACTCAATCGTGTTGTCATGAAACGGATCGTAGGGACGCAAACCATTGCCGTCCATCACCATTTTTGCAACGCTGCATACGCAAAATCAGTACACTTTAACGACCGTTCAACTCACCCCTCCCACCCATGCGCCATTCACTCGTTCCCGCCGGACTGCGCTACGCCGACCAGGTTGCGCGCTCGGGCTCCATCCAGAAGGCCGCGCGCGAACTCCACGTGGCGGCTTCGGCCATCAACCGCCAGATCCTGCATCTGGAGGAAGAACTCGGTGTGCCCCTGTTCGAACGGCTGCCGCGCGGCATGCGCCTGACGCCTTCGGGCGACGCCCTGATCACGCTGGCGCGCCACTGGCGGCAGGACGAACGGGGGGTGGTCGCCGAGATAAGGCGCATCCAGGGCGTTCACCAGGGCCATGTGTCGCTGGTGGCCATGGACAGCCATGCCACCAGCGTCCTGCCCGCCCTGGTACGGGATCTGGGTGTACAGCATCCGCTGGTCAGCATGTCCATATCGCTGGCCACCCCCGACGACGCCGAGGCAGCACTGCTCACCGGCCAGGCCGACCTGGCGGCCATCTTCAACCTGAAGCCGCGCCGGGAACTGCTGGTGCTCTGGAAGACCGCCCTGCCGCTGGGCTGCGTCATGGCGCCCGGGCACCCGCTGGCGCAGCGCGAGACGGTGAGCTTCCAGGAGGCCATGGCACATCCGGTCGCGCTGCAGAGCAAGGCACTGTCGATCCGGCGTTATCTCGAGGCGCAGTACAACTGGCTGTTCAAGGAGCCGCGCCGCTACACCGAGAGCAACTCGCTGCAGCTGGTCAAGCAGCTTGCACTCGGCGGCGACCATGTGATGTTCACGTCCGAGCTGGACGTGTCGCACGAACTGGCCACCGGGCAACTGGTCTTCATCCCCATCCGGGACCGGGGGGCCGAGCCGCAGGAGATCAGCGTGGCCGTGGATGCCACCAAGCCGCCCGGACCTATCGTGCAGTTGGTGTCCGGGCGACTCATCGCAGCGTTGCAGAACGGCCTTGCGGCGGCACGCGGGCAAGATGCACGCACAGCCTGACAACCCGGGCTACCGGCTACCGGCTTGCGTGCTTTTTCACCGTGTACGGCAAGAATTTAACGTACACGTTAAATTCTTATTGAAAGTTAATATAGGAGTTAACTTTTCAGAAGTTGGCGCACCCAAAACTGAAAAACAGCTCAAAAATGCCTGAAAAAGCCGTTTTTTGACCATCAAATCGGCCTTCATGCCAATGAATATGCGCGTTATATGCTATTATTTTTGTAGCGCAAGCTGGCAAAATCAGCTCCCTTTTCGGTAAGCCCTGCGCCCTTTTGCTTCAGCAGATGCCAGCTCTTTGGCGCTGAGCATATAAGCCGGGCAATCCATCAGCCGGGCTACCGCCAGGTCGATAAAGGCCTTGACCCGCGCAGGCTGCGCAGGCCTGCTGCCGTAGTAGACAAACACACTGGACTGGTCGGCAACATGGGCCGTGAGCAGGGGCACCAGACGCCCTGCCCTGATATGCGCGGCTGCAATCACACCCGTCAAAAGCCCCAGCACATGGCCGGCCAGCACAGCGTCTGTTTCCAGTGCTTCATCGTTCACGCACAGGGAAGGCACGACATGCTGGTCAACGGCGTCGCCCCCAACCGTCACATACCAGGGCAGGGCCCTGCCCGTGGCCGGATGCCGGAAAACACTGCATTTGTGCGATGCCAGCGCGTTGAGGTTGTCCGGTGCGCCGTATTTTTTGAGGTAATCAGGTGAGGCACAGATGATCAGCTGCAGCGGGAAAAGCCGTCGTGCAATCACGCCTTCAGCTGCAGAGCGCCCGACCCGAAAGCCGACATCCACCCGGTCTTCGACCCAGTTGCCGATGCGGTCATCGAGCATGACGTCGGGCTGCACATCGGGATAGAGGCGGCAAAACTCGTCCAGCAGCGGCCACAGCACCGGCGCAAAGGTGGAGCGCGGCCCGACGATGCGCAGCGGCCCGGAAATGCCGTCCTTGGCATGGCGGGCCGTTTCAAGCGCGCGCTGCATGCCTGTCAGCGCTGGCAGGGATGCTTCCAGAAACTGCCGGCCTTCATCTGTCAGCGACATGCTGCGGGTGGTGCGGTGAAAAAGCCGCACGCCCAGGTGCTGCTCCAGTTGCGCCAGGGCCTGGCTGGCGGCTTGCGGCGTCATGCCCTGCGCCGCTGCAGCCTTGCGCAAACTGCCGAGTTCTGCCGTCTTGGCAAAGGTGGCGATAGATCTCATTTCGTTGATGGGCATGGCCGGATTATCAACCGTAGCTTGCTAATTCTTCAAGCCATTACGCACTAGTCCAATGTGTTTGGGAGGCCTAAAGTTGCGCCATCCCGACCGCCGGATGACCCTTGTCAGGGCTTTTCCGGGACGGCCCCCTCCATCTCACCCTCCTAAAGGGAGCAAACGAATGAAATCACTTGCCATTACGGCCCTCTCGCTTTCGATGGCGGGCTCTGCCGGCGCACAGGCCGTGGCCGAAATCAAGGTCACGCGCAACGGCAGCCAACCTTCGGCCAGGGGAGCGGCCGGAAACTTCACGGGTTCCGTCCGCGTGGATTCGCCCTTTCGCGCTGAAGAACCCGCCCGCGTGAGCGGCGGCCATGTGACTTTCGAGCCAGCGGCGCGAACGGCCTGGCACACCCACCCGCTCGGCCAGACGCTGCTTGTCACCAGCGGCGTCGGCATGGTGCAGCGCTGGGGCGGCCCGGTTCAGGAGATCCGTCCGGGCGACGTAGTCTGGATTCCGCCCGGAGAAAAACACTGGCACGGTGCCTCGCCCACCAGCGGCATGAGCCACTACGCCATCGCCGAGCTGCAAAACGGCAAAGCCGTCGAGTGGCTCGAGCACGTCACCGATGCCCAGTACCCCACTTCAGGAGCGAAACAATGAAAAACACACTGGCCAAACTGGCCATGGGCGCAACCGTCCTCACATCAGGTGCCTTCACAAGCGCGCATGCCCAGACAGCAGCGCCTGCAGCGCCAGCGACCCAGGGCGCCACTGCGCAGACTCCGGCACAGCGCATGTTTGGTGAGGTCAACCCCAAGCTGGCCGAGCTGACCGACAACGTGCTCTTTGGCGACGTGTGGGCGCGCCCTGGCCTTTCGCCACGCGACCGCAGCCTGGTCACCATCAGCGCGCTGATTGCCATGAACCGGCCGGACCAGTTCAGGTCGCACCTGCAGCGGGCCCGCGACAACGGCGTGACCGAGGCCGAAGCAATTGAGGCCATTACCCACCTGGCGTTTTATGCCGGCTGGCCAAGTGCCGTGACCGCGAGCCTCGTGGCCAAAGAAGTGTTCCAGAAGAAATGAGGAGAGCCATCCATGAGCAACAACATTCAGGGAAAAGTCATTGTCATCACCGGCGCGAGCAGCGGGCTGGGTGAGGCAGCAGCGCGGCGCCTCAGCGCTGACGGCGCCATCATCGTGCTGGGTGCGCGCCGCACTGAGCGCATCAACGCACTGGCAAAAGAACTCACGCAGGCAGGCGGCAAGGCACTCGCCATGGCCACCGATGTGACGCAGGCCGCGCAGGTCAAGGCGCTGGTGGATGCCGCCGTCAAGACGTATGGCCGTGTCGACGTGATGATCAACAACGCCGGCCTGATGCCGCACTCACTTCTTGAACGCCTGAAGATCGGGGACTGGGACCGCATGATTGACGTCAACGTCAAGGGCGTGCTTTACGGCATCGCAGCCGCACTGCCGCACATGCAGCAGCAAAAGTCCGGACACATCATCAACGTATCGTCTGTCGCCGGGCACAAGGTCGGCATAGGCAACGCTGTTTATTCAGCAACCAAGCATGCCGTGCGCGTGATCTCTGAAGGCCTGCGGCAGGAAGTCAAATCCTACAACCTTCGTACGACCATCATTTCTCCGGGTGCCGTGGCGACAGAACTGCCCGAAAGCGCCACCGAGCCCGACGTAGCAGCCAACCTGCGCCAGTTTTATGACGCCACCGCCATTCCGGCGGACTCGTTTGCACGCGCAGTGGCCTTCGCCATCAGCCAGCCGGAAGATGTCGACATCAACGAAATCCTGTTCAGGCCGACCCGGCAGGCGCTCTGAAGATGAGCACCACGACCACCATGCAGCCGCCGCAAGGCCTGGACGCATCGCGCAGCGCCGCCGTGCTGGCCATCATCGTCACCAGCTACCTGATGATCGTGGTCGACATTTCCATCGTGATCACGGGGCTGCCGAAAATACAGCGGGGTCTGGGCTTCACCCACGCTGGCCTGTCGTGGGTGCAGAACACCTATACCCTGGCGTTCGGCGGCCTTCTGCTGCTGGGTGCGCGCGCCGGTGACATCCTGGGCCGCCGCCGCATGTTTATCGCCGGCATCGCCGTGTTTACCCTTGCGTCCATGGCCATCGGACTGGCGCAGTCGCCAACCTGGTTACTGGCCTCACGCGCCGTGCAGGGCATGGGGGCTGCGATTCTCGCGCCATCGACACTGGCGCTGATCTCGACCCACTTCCCCGAGGGACCGCAACGCACACGGGCGATGTCGTACTACGCGGCGGCCGCCGGCGTAGGTGCCAGCCTTGGCCTGGTGCTGGGCGGCCTGGCAGCAGACCTGATTTCATGGCGCGCGGGTTTCTTCATCAACATTCCCATCGGCATCGCGCTGATCTGGGGTGCAGCGCACTACATCCAGGAGACGCCCAAACGCCCTGGCCAGCTTGACCTGCCGGGCGCCTTGACCTCCACTGTCGGCATGGTCGCGCTGGTATACGGCATCGTCCGCGCCGCCGAGTCGGGATGGACGGAGCCCACAACGCTCATCTCACTGACGATTGGCGTTGTAATGCTGGGCCTGTTTGTCCTGAACGAGTCACGCGCGGGGCAGCCCATACTCCCGCTGCAGCTGTTTGCCAGCCGGGAGCGCAGTGCCGCCTACGCTACACGCATGCTGTTTCTGGGCGGCATGGTCGGCTTCTGGTTCTTCACCACCCAGTACCTGCAGGGCGTCATGGGCTTGCGACCGCTGGCGGCAGGCCTGGCCTTCCTGCCCGTCACGATTCCCAATTTCATCGCGGCGATGATGGTCCCCCGCCTGACCAAAAGGTTTGGCAATGAACGTGTTCTGGCCGTTGGCATGGCCATCGGTGTCGTTGGCGTAGCGTGGCTGGGCCTGCTGTCTGCACACACGCCCTACATCACCGGGGTGGCGCTGCCCATGATCCTGATCGGCATTGGTCAGGGTGGTGTGCTGGGTCCACTGACTGTGTCTGCGGTGGCCGGCGTTGCAGGCAAGGATGCGGGTGCAGCGTCTGGCGTTGTCAATGTGGCGCATCAGCTGGGTGGCTCAATCGGCCTGGGCGTGCTGGTGGTGGTGTTTGAGGCCACCGTGCCAGGCGCGACAGCCGCCCCTGAACAGCTGGCCCGTCGTGTGGCCGCGACCTTCAACGCCAGCGCGGTGATGCTCCTGCTGGCCCTGATCGTGGTGCTGGCCTTCATTGTTTTACCCAAGGCCCGCAAACCCTTGCCAAAGCCAGTTCACAACGTCTAAAGGACTGAATCTTGACAACTTCCCATGTCATCGCCACCGCCGGTGTTCTTGCTTTCTTTGCCATGACGTTGGCGGTGGTCCCTGCGAGTGCCGAACCGAATCGCGTCACCTTCCCCACCCACCTTGACAAACTGGTGCACTACACCACCGTCAAACGAGGCGAAGTGACGGAACACCTGCTGACCAGCCAGGAAGCGATTGACGCGATCAGGCTGGGCAAGCCTGCACCGAGCGGCACACACGTGGTGCTGGTGGATTACCGCGACAGCAAGGTGTTCCGCTACTTCATCATGGAAAAGCGTGACGGCTGGGGCGCCGACTACGACGCCGCGAGGCGCACGGGCGACTGGCAGTTTCAGGCCTTCAAACCCGACAGGACCATCAACCTCAGCGAGAACAGCGCGCGTTGCCAGTCCTGCCATCAGGGCCGCGCCGACGACCAGCATCTGTACACCCTTGGCGACATGAAGCGCTTCAAATAGGCGACCCTTCGTGATCAGAAAATCATTCCTGCTGCGACTTGTGCTTGACGGTGTGGCAGCCGGCCTGCTGTTTGTCGCCCTGGCCTATTACTGGCTGAGCAACACCGCACATGAATGGACAGGTACAGGCCTCTTTGCGTTGCTGATCGCGCACAACGTCTTCAACCGGCGCTGGTACAGCCCCCTTCCCCAAACCCGGCGCGAGCCACGCAGCGTTATCGACATAACGCTGACACTGTCACTGCTGGCGGCCATGCTGGCCCTGCTGGTGACCAGCATCATGATCTCGCGCACGGTGTTCAGCTTTCTGCACATCGGCGCGGGCTTCACGGCGCGCCAGATCCACATGCTGGCGGCTTACTGGATTCTCGTTTTTGTCGGCCTTCATCTCGGCCTGCGCTGGGGCGTGGTCATGAATGCCATGCGCAACACTTTCAAGGGGACGGGGCACAGTGCACTTCGCACGATTGCGCTTCGCCTTGCGGCAGCAGGCATTGCGGTGTATGGCGTTCAAAGTTCTTTCGCCATGGAGGTCGGCGCCAAACTCACGCTCCAGATGAGCCTGGACGGCTGGGACTTTGACGAGTCGGCTGCGGCATTTTTCCTGAACTGGTTTTCAATCGTCGGGCTCTACGCCGTACTGTCGCACCAGGCGTCTGCCTGGCTCAAGACAAGAGCCGTCAAAACGGCTGCCACCGCTCATCCATCAAAGACCTGAAGTCACCGAAATCCTGCAACTCTTCATCAAGGACACGTCATGAAACTGCTGAACATCTTTTCCATCCTGTCTGCGGCTCTTTTGAGCACCTCTTGCGCCACACAGCAAACCGGTAACAACGGCGCGCCCCTGACCATCCGCGAGCAGGGAAGTTTTGCTGTCGGCGGCAAGGTGCTGCAAACGCCAGGCACGTTCAATCCCGACTTGCCCTTCGAGCAAAGCGGCCAGACCCTGCACGGCGACCATGCGCGCGTGTTCTACCAAAAGCCGATGGCGCCGCGAAAGTATCCGATCACCTTTCTGCATGGTGCCGGGCAATTCGGCAAGACATGGGAGAGCACGCCTGACGGACGCGAGGGTTTCCAGACCATCTTCCTGCGTCGCAACTTCAGCGTTTACCTGCTGGATCAACCGAGGCGCGGCGGTGCAGGCAGAAGCACTGTCGCCACGAACCTCGCACCAACCACCGACGACCAGATGTGGTTCCAACAGTTCCGCCTGGGGGTGTGGCCTGACTTCAACCCCGGCGTGCAGTTCCCCCAGGACAGGGAGTCACTGAACCAGTTCTTCAGGCAGATGACGCCCAACACGGGGCCGTACGACGTTGGCGTGATTTCAGATTCGATCGCGGCTCTTTATGCCAAAACGGGGCCGGGCATTCTCGTGACGCACTCACAGGGTGGCGGCCCGGGCTGGTATTCGGTGATGAAAAGCCCGGACATCAAAGCGGTCGTCAGCTACGAATCGGGCAGCGGCTTTCCTTTTCCTGAAGGGGAAGTCCCCGAGCCCATCCCCAACAAATTCAACAAATTCCTGACGGCCGAACGTGTGCCCATGGACGAGTTTAAAAAGCTGACGCGCATCCCGATCATTCTTTACTACGGCGACTTCATTGCGGATACACCGCAGGACAACCCCGCAAAGGACTACTGGTACGCAGCCTTGCGCATGGCCAACATATGGGCTGCGACAGTCAATAAGTACGGTGGTGACGTCACAGTGCTGCAGTTACCGAAGGCTGGCATCACGGGCAACACCCACTTTGCCTTCTCAGACCTGAACAACGTGCAGGTCGCTGATCACCTGTCTGCATGGCTTACGGAAAAGAAGCTGGACTGACAGTCCCGCCGAAGCCGGGCGGCCCCGGCGTTACTGCGCCCTTGCAAAACAACATCGACAATCAGGCGCATGCATCCGGCTGGACAACAAAGGCGTGATGACGTTGGGGAGCGACCTATTCAGCTGCCTCGCCCGAGTCCCTGATGATCTTTCCCCAGCGCGCCATCTCGGCCTGTACATAGGCCTTGTGCGCGGCAGGTGTCAGCCTTGAATCCGTGGTGACCTTCAAGCCCAGTGCTTCCTGGCGCTTGATGAGGTCTGCATCCTTGAGCGCTGCGCGGATGGCGGCGTTCAGGCGCGCCAGCACCTCCGGCGGCGTGCCGTGCGGGGCGTACACACCGTGCCACACCGTCACATTGAAATCGGGCAGCCCCGACTCGGCCAGGGTCGGCGTCTGGGCTAGGGACGGCAGGTTCAGGCGCTCCCTGCTGGACACGCCGTAGACCTTGACTTTTTTGCCCTCGATCTGCGGCACCGCATTGGTGGCCTGCTCACACATCAGGTCCACCTGCCCGCCGATCAGGTCGGTCATGGCGGGTGCCGTGCCCTTGTAGGGAACGCCGGCCATCTTCGACTTCAGCGCGTTCTGCAGCATCAGGCCGCACAGGTGCGATGCCGAGCCCACGCCCGCGTTGGCCAGGTTGATTTGCACGCCTGACTCGGCGATCCACTTGCGCAACTCTCCGAAGGTGTTGGCCGCCAGGCTGGTCCGCCCTATCAGCACGGAAGGCGCTTCGTTGATGAGGCCCAGGTATTCAAAGTCCTTCAGCGTGTCGTAGCCCAGCTTCTTGTAGAGGGCCGGCGCTGTGGCCAGGCCGATGTGGTGCACCAGCAGCGTGTAGCCGTCGGGCCGGGCGCGCGCCACGCGTGCTGCGCCTATCGTGCCGCCCGCGCCGGCGGTGTTCTCCACAATCACGGTCTGGCCTAGCGGTTTGCGCAAGGCCTCGGCCAGGTCCCGGGCAATCTTGTCGCTCGGGCCGCCTGCGGCGAAGGGCACCACCAGGGTGACAGGTTTGTCGGGGAACTGGGCCCATGCGGCAGGACCGAAAGCCAGCGCAGCGGCAGCGGCCCAAACGACCCGAAAGGCCCGGAAGGCCCGGAAGGCCTTGAGAAATCTGAAGGATTGAATGTTCACGTTTGTCTCCTCTTTTTAAATGTGCGATCGCGATCAGGCTGAAAGCGCCTGCATCTGCGCATACAGGTCGGCCTTGCCTTCAAAACCAATGCCGGGCAGCTCGGGCAGGGTCACATGGCCGTCGATGACCTTCACGCCATCGGGGAAGCCACCGTAAGGCTGGAAGAGATCCGGGTAGCTTTCATTGCCGCCCAGGCCCAGGCCGGCCGCGATGTTCAGCGACATCTGGTGCCCGCCGTGCGGAATGCAGCGCGAAGGCGACCAGCCGAACTGCTTGAGCACGTCCAGCGTGCGAAGGTATTCCACCAGGCCATAAGACAGCGCGCAGTCAAACTGCAGCCAGTCACGGTCCGGGCGCATGCCGCCGTGGCGCAACAGATTGCGGGCATCCTGGTGGGAGAACAGGTTCTCGCCGGTGGCCATGGGCCCGGGGTAAAACTCGGAGATCGCGGCCTGCAACGCGTAGTCCAGCGGGTCGCCGATCTCTTCGTACCAGAACAGCGGGTAGTCGCGCAGCATCTTCGCGTAGGCGATGCCGGTCTCCAGGTCAAAGCGGCCGTTGGCATCGACTGCAAGCTGCGCCTGCGACCCGATCTCTTTCAGCACGGCTTCGATGCGGCCGCGGTCTTCCTCCAGCGAGGCGCCGCCTATCTTCATCTTCACCACGTTATAGCCGCGGTCCAGGTAACTGCGCATCTCGGCGCACAGCGCCTCATTACCCTTGCCCGGGTAGTAATAGCCGCCCGCTGCGTAAACAAACACACGAGGATTTGCGTCACGCCCGTGGCGCTCGGCCAGCATGCGAAACAGCGGCTTGCCCTCGATCTTGGCCACCGCGTCCCACACCGCCATGTCGATGGTGCCGACAGCGACAGAACGCTCACCGTGGCCACCCGGTTTCTCGTTGCTCATGGCGGCGGCCCAGACCTTCGCCGGGTCGATGTTGCCGCCCTGCGTATCCATCAGGCTTCCAGGCGCTGCCTCCAGAATGCGGTCGCGAAAGCGCTCGCGGATCAACCCGCCCTGGCCATAACGGCCGTTGGAGTTGAAGCCGTAACCCACCACCGGTTTGCCGTCACGGATCACATCGGTGATGACCGCCACCAGGCTCAGCGTCATTTTGCTGAAGTCGATATAGGCGTTGCGGATGGGGGAGCTGATGGGGAGTGTCTTCTCCCGGATTTCGACGATTTTCATGCGGCTGTCTCTTAACAATGAGTGATGAGGATGGCTATGATCGCGAAGGCCGCCGCATTTGACCAATGCTGTTTTTCTTCTCTTTAATGCTTTCAAAGCACCGGCATGAACTTCTCCTGGCTGGAAGACTTTTCCGCACTGGCTGCAACGGGCAATTTCTCCCGCGCGGCAGACGAACGCCACATGACGCAACCGGCTTTCGGCAGGCGCATACGCGCACTGGAAGAATGGATAGGCGCCGAGCTTTTCGACAGGCGTTCGCAGCCCGTTCACCTGACCGAAACAGGCCTGTGGTTTCAGGGTGTGGCGCAGGATCTTCTTTCACAGGTGGCGCGCCTGCCCGGCGAGGCCAGGGCCATCAGTGAAGCCAGCTCGAACGCCCTGCGCTTCGCCGCCACCCACGCCCTGTCGTTCACCTTCATGCCGGGCTGGCTTCGAAGTTTTGAAGCGCACACCATGGCCGGCACCATCCAGCTCGAGTCAGACGTGCTGCTGCGCTGCGAGGCACTCATCGAGCAGAGCAAGGTGCAGTTCGTGGTGTGCCACGCCCACGCCGAAACGGGCGGCCGGCTGGAGGCCGAGGGCTATCCCTTCATCCAGATCGGCGCCGATGTTCTGGTGCCTGTGTCTGCGGCGGGCAGCGACGGCCAACCCCTGATCAGCCTGGGCAGCGGAAAAAAGACGGTGCCGCTGCTGGGCTACAGCGCAGAGTCAGGCCTGGGTCGCATCCTGCGGGAGGCCCATCTCGATGGCCTGCAAAACATCCGCACACAGACCGTGTTCACCGCACACCTCGCGTCAGTGCTGCGGACCATGGTGCTGCAGGAACGCGGCATCGCCTGGTTGCCCCAAAGCCTGATCCAGGAAGACCTGGCCAACAAACGCATCGCCCACGCAGGTCCGCCAGGGCTGAGCGTTACGCTTGAAATACGGCTGTACAGGTCGCGCAATGCGATGGGCAAGGCGGCGGAGGCGCTGTGGGAGGCTGTGTCGGGGTCCAGGGGCGATGGTACCAACTGATGATGCGCGCGGCGGCCACGTCACTGTTTGAAGTGAGCCGTCCAGAATATGCAGCTTCGGCAGTAAGCGAAAAATTCGAAAATTAAGACCGCTACCAGACAACTAAATCCATCGAACGGTTGAAGAACAGCATGAACATTAAATTCCTGGCTGTTACCAGCCTTTGCTTGAGACTGCAAAGGTCAACGCCGATGTGCTGAAGGTACTGGCCATGCCTGATGTACGCAGCCGGATGAACGACCTCGGCCTGCTCGTCGGCAGCGGCAGCGCAGAAGACCTCAACACCCGGGTGGTGGCCGAACACGCAAGCTGGGGCCGCGAGATTCACAACCTCAACATCAAGCTGCAATAAACAACGATAGAGGAAAAAACACATGAGAGACAAGCCATACGCCGCGTGGTCACGGGCCACAACCAGAACGGCCAGTCGGTCATCACCATAGACGACGATGCACCCAACGTCACGGCGGTGGAAGGCTGGCCGGGCCTTTACATCCGCGAGCTGTGGGTGACGGACGAAATGCCCATCTACAACATGGGCAACACCGACCAGGGCGCCCGCAAGATGCGGCACGACCCCACGCCCAGCGGCAGCATCCTCAAGAACACCGGGGCCGCTCAGGGGCGGCCCGTACCGGCTGATTCTGCTATTTGCGATCTTTTCGCTCCGCGAAACGTTTTTGCGTTGTAATCGATTTCAGCCGGTACCAGCCGTCCGGACGATAACGAAACGGAGACTCGCATGAACTTCACAACCGCCATACGCTCGCTGGCAGTTACTGCCGCAGCTTTCTGCTGCCTTCACGTGACAGCGCAAACCCAGACTTGGCCCGACAAGCCGGTCAAGCTCGTGGTGCCCTATGCACCCGGCGGCCCGACTGACCTGGTTGCGCGCTCCATGGGCACCCTTCTTTCACAGCAGCTGCACCAGCCTGTTGTGGTCGAGAACCGCGCAGGTGCGGGCGGTGTGATCGGTACGGGTTTCGTTGTCAATGCGCCCGCAGACGGTTACACACTGCTGCTGGGTCTGCAAGGCCCCATCACCATCAACCCGGCGCTGGTCAAGGTGCCCTACGACCCATTTCGAGACCTCGTGGCCGTGCGCATGATCGCTACGGCGCCCATGGTGCTGATGGCCAGCAAGAAATCCGGTGTGAACAAACTGGCCGACGTGACCACGCAGTCAAAGGCCAAAGCGGCAGGGCTCAATATCGGCTCTCCCGGCAACGGCACCCTGCCGCATGTCGCTGCCGAGTTGCTCAAGAATAAGACTGGCGCCAACCTTGTGCATGTGCCTTACAAGGGCGCGGGCCCGGCACTGGCCGACCTGACGGCCGGGCATATTGACCTGCTGTTCAGCGACCTCCAGGTCGGCCTGCCGTTCATTCAGTCGGGCCAGGTCACACCGCTTGCCGTGACCATACCCGTGCGCTCACCCAAGCTGCCCAACCTGCCCACGCTGGCCGAGTCGGGTTTCGGCAACAACAGCCTGGCCGGCTGGTATGGCATTTTTGCGCCTAAAAACACGCCGGCTCCGGTGGTCGCCAGGATCAACCAGGCTGTGGACGGCATGTTTCAGGACGCCGCCTTCAAGCAGCTGCTCGAAAGCCAGGGCGCCCAGCAAAGCACGGCCGACAGTGCCCAGTTCAACAAGTTCCTGCACGATGAATACGAGCAGTGGTCAAAACTGGGCAAGTCCATCTCCATCAAGATGGATTGAGGCCAGCATGCAAGGAACAAGCGAACAGCTTGCAGACTGGGTCGCCGGTCTCCAGTGGGCTGACATTCCGCCACACGTCAGGGATACGGCACGCCTTCATATCCTAGACGTGGTGGGCGTGATGCTTGCCGCCCGACCATCGGAAGTCGTGACGGCGGCGGCGCGCGCCATCACGCAGACCGACCCGGGGTCGCAGGCTGTGGCACTGGCATTCGACACGACCCTGTCGCTGGCAGGCGCATCGTTTGTCAACGGTGTCATGGCGTCGGTACTGGAGTTTGACGATACGCACATCGAGTCGTTTGTGCATTCGACCATTGCGCCTTTTTCAGTCGCATCTGCCTTTTGTCAGTCGGCGCACCTGTCGGGCGCACAGTTGATGCAGGCGGTGATTGTGGGCAGTGAACTGGCCTGCCGCCTTGGACTTGTTCCGCCCTCACGCCTGCACAGCGTGGGCATTCATCCATCGGCCATCATGGGAACCTTCGGCGCCGTCTACGCGCTGGCGGGGTTGCAGAAACTGACATCGACAGAAATCGTCAGCGCCATTGGCCACAGCGCCAGCATGTGCGGCGGTTTGATGGCTTCATGGGAAGACGGTGCTTCAACCAAGACGCTGCACGTCGGCATGGCGGCAGGGCAGGCAGTCCGCGCTGTGGCACTGGCACGCGAGGGTATCAGTGGCCCGGTCTCGGCGCTTGACGGTCGCTTCGGCTGGTTTCGTACGCACCTGCAAAAAGTAGCGCCCGAAGACTTCCGCTTCGCCAAAGCCACTGATGGCCTGGGCGTGGATTGGGAAATGCTGAATGTGGCTTCCAAGCCCTACCCTAGCGCATTCACGATTCACCCCTATGTCGATGCCGTTCTGGCCATCAAGGCGGCGCACAACATGGATGCGTCGCGCATCGCGGAAATACGCTGCGAGATCGCGGCGAGTTCGGTCGCGACCCTGTGCGAGCCTGCTGCGGAAAAACTCAGGCCGCTGACCACATGGCACGGGCGCATCAGCCTGCAGCATTCGCTGGCCGAGGCTTTCGTGGTGGGCAAGATGGACAAAAACGCCTACAGCCCCGAAGCGCTCAAAAACCCGCAGATCAATGCACTTGCAGACAAGGTCACTTACCGCATCACCGACAAACCGGTGAACGCCAAAAAATCAGGCGCGCATGTGACGATCTTCCTGGACGATGGCTCAAGCTGCCAGCATGTGATCGACAGCGTGCGCGGCACACGGGACAATCCCATCTCGCAGGATGACTACTTCAGCAAATTTCGCTCCAACGCAGGTGGTGTTGTTTCCGCTGCGGTGACAGAGCAGACCATCGAGGACCTGATGACGCTGGACAGTCACAAGGACGTCGCGAAGGTGTTCTCGCGGTTGGCGGCCTGACCCTTTTTTTGAGAGTCCCCATGCATATTGTTTCTGCCTCCATCATCCCCTGCCCCCAGCGCATGCGAGATGCCGGGTGGAAGTTCGCGAGAGCCACCGTTTCAAAAATTGAAGGCTACGTGCTGACGCTCACAGATGACGCCGGCAACACAGGACTGGGCTACGCGCATGCGATTCCGGCCATCACCACGCATGGTGAAGGCGCCCGCACCGCTCTTGAATTTCTCAAGCCGCTGCTGCAGGGCCGCTCGCTCGAAGACATCGGCCCCTTGATGGAAGAAATCGAGCGAAGCCTTGCTTTCAACTACAGCGTCAAGGCAGCCATCGACATGGCGCTGCATGACCTGTTGGCCCGGCGGCTTGGCGTGCCTATCAACGTGTTGCTCGGCGGCAGGATGCGTACGGACATCCCGCTGGCACGCATTCTCTCCATCAAGTCGCCGGCAGAGATGGCAACAAAAGCAGCCGCCCTGGCAGAAGGCGGCGTCAGGCAACTCAAGCTCAAGCTCTCGGGCGACACCACACTGGATGTGAGCCGCGTTGCGTCCGTGCGCGATGCGGTCGGCCCGGACGTCGTCCTGACCCTCGACCCCAACCAGTCCTATAGCGTCAAACAGATGATGACGGCGTTTTCGCGCATGGAGCGGCATGACATCGCGCTCATCGAGCAGCCTGTCCCCGCCCATGACTGGGCTGGCCTTTCGTTGTTGACACGCAGCCTGCCAGCGGCGATCGAGGCCGATGAAAGCGCCGTGACGGTCCACGATGTCTACAGGCTTGTTTCAGAGCGCGTGGTGGATGTCATCAACCTCAAGGTCACCAAGCTCGGCGGCTTTCGCCACTTCATGGAGGCCGTGCGCATCTGTGAGGCAGGCAGCGTGATCTGCCGCGTAGGCGCCGCGTTCGGCCCGACCCTGATGCAAGCCATGAATGCGCAGGCGGCGAGTGCCATCAAGTCCCTGCCCTACGCCTGCGAGCTCTCGGAACACGAGAACCTGCTGGACGACCCGTTCACGGCGCTGGACATCAGCAACGGCGTACTCGGTTTGCCAAAGGGCCCTGGTTGCGGGGTGACCTTCTCAAGCGAAACCGCCTGAAAAAAAACCGCCAGTGCTTGCGCAGTGGCGGGTTTTTTATGGGCAGCCGACGGTCAGGCTGCGGCTTCGAAGTGAAACACCCCGGGGTCGCGCACCGGGTCCACGGTCACCGGTATCACGCTCTTGGGCGGGAACTTGCCTTCCAGCAGCAACTTGCTCAGCGGGTTCTCGATGCGCTGCTGAATGGCACGCTTGAGCGGCCTGGCGCCGAACACGGGGTCAAAGCCAACCTTGGCGAGCTCTGCGATCGCGGCTTCCGAGACATCCATGGTCAGGTCCATTTTTTCCAGGCGTGCCATCAGCACCTTGAGCTGTATGCGGGCGATGGACTCGATGTTCTTCGCGTCGAGCGCATGGAACACAACCGTCTCGTCGATACGGTTCAGGAACTCCGGCCTGAAGTAGTTCTTCAGCTCGTCCGTTACCGCTTCCTTGACCTCTTCATAAGGCTTGCCCACCATCTGCTGGATGATGGGTGAGCCGATGTTGCTGGTCATCACGATCACGGTGTTCTTGAAG
>JAZKCB010000054.1:0-26911 GCA_040388335.1 Pseudomonadota bacterium
TGCACCAGGAATACAAACCCCTGCCGGGCAAATTCAAGGACTACATCGCCATTCCGAAAATCAATGGCTACCAATCACTGCACACCACGCTGGTCGGGCCGTTCGGAACCAATATCGAATTCCAGATGCGAACCGAGGCCATGCATGTGGTCGCTGAATCCGGCGTGGCGGCGCACTGGCTTTACAAGGCGTCCGACCCGAACAGCGACGCCTCACAGCGCCTCGGAACGCAATGGCTGCAGTCGCTGCTCGACATCCAGCACGAAACACGCGATGCCGCCGAGTTCTGGGACCACGTCAAGATCGACCTCTTTCCTGAAGCTGTCTATGTGTTCACGCCCAAGAGCCAGATCATGGCCATGCCCCGCGGCGCCACGATTGTCGACTTTGCCTACGCCATCCACAGCGATATCGGCCATCGTGCCGTGGCCGCCAAGATCAATGGCGAGCAGGTCCCGCTGCGGTCGGAGTTGCACAACGGCGATGTGATCGAAATCATCACCGCATCGGTATCCAACCCCAACCCGAGCTGGCTGGGTTTTGTGCGCACCGGCAAGGCCCGATCAAAAATCAGGCATTACCTCAAGACCATGGCCCTGACGGAATCGCAGGAGCTGGGCGAAAAAATGCTCACGCAGTCGCTGCGGGCCGAGGGCATACAAAGACTGCCGGGCGAAACCGGCACCGACCGCCTGATCTGGGAAAAGATCCTGCGCTTTTCCGGTAACCGTTCGCGCGCCGACCTGCTGACCGATATCGGTCTGGGCAAACGCATTGCCAGCATGGTCGCCAAGCGCATGGTGGCCCTGCTCGGCGAAAAAGGTGAAAAACCGGACGCCCTGCTCATGAGCGTGGAGCGCTACACCTCCCACGAGTCCGTATCGCAAGGTGCGCTGGTGCTGGACGGCAGTGAAGGCGGCTCCGTGGTGTTTGCCAATTGCTGCAAGCCCATACCTGGCGATGCCATTCTGGGCTATTTGGGGCGCGGTGAAGGTCTTGTTGTGCATACCGACGACTGCGCCGTGGCCAAACGCCTGCAGCACCGTGACAGCGAACGGTTTATCGCGGTGGACTGGTCAGACGAGCCAGTCAGGACATTCGAGACGGCGCTGGTCGTCACGGTATCCAACGGCAAGGGTGTGCTCGCCAAGGTTGCGGCTGCGCTGGCCATTGCAGAAGCGGACATCACCCAAGTCAACATGGGGCAGGAACGTGCCCAGGAGGCCACTGAACTGCGCTTTGGCATTGCGGTTCGCGACCGTGTGCATCTTGCATCGGTGATGCGAGCCGTCAAGCGCACGCCGCTGGTGCTGCGGGTTCAGCGCGCCAGGGCCACGCCCTGACACCAGCGTTCAGGCTGCCGCTGGTGCCGGGTAGCTGACCTTGAGAATGTGCAATTCCTGCACGCCGTGAGGTGTCACCAGGCTGACATCGTCGCCCACAAAGGACTTGAGCAGCGTCCTGGCCACCGGTGACACCCAGCTGATCTCCCCATTCAGGGTGTCGGCTTCATCAATGCCCAGAATGGTCACGGTGCGTTCAACATCGGCATCGTCGACATAAGTAACTGTGGCTCCGAAAAACACCTGTTCACTGCCATGATGCACAGCCGGGTCTGCGATTTCAGCAATCTCAAGGCGCTGGGTCAGAAACCGGATTCGCCTGTCGATCTCGCGCAACCTTTTTTTACCGTAGATGTAATCGCCGTTCTCGGAGCGGTCGCCGTTGCTGGCCGCCCAGTGAACGATGTCCACGATCTTGGGGCGCTCCTCGTCGATGAGGGCCAAAAGCTCGGACCGCAGACGTTCGTAACCTTTGGGCGTGATGTAGTTCTTGCCGCCGGCCGGGAGTGGCGGCAGGCCGGGCACATCGTCATCGTCCGCGTCTGTCTCTTTTGTAAAGGCTTTGCTCATGCGGCATCCACCATAGCATTTAGGCCCTGCTCACCCTATTTTCAGGAGTGCGAACGGGGTGAAAACAGCGCCAATCAAGGCGCGCGACGACGGCAAGGCTGATGCCTTGCCTGGGAGTGCAACGTAGAGTGGCGCTGTTTTCACCCCGTTCCCTGCGGGTTGTGATCAAAAGGGCTGTGCGCAAGGCGCAAAACGCAGACGGGGCAGACCCCGTCAAGGCTTTGCAACGCCGCGCACGGCCCTTTTGACTCACAACGCATCTCCTGAAAATAGGGTGAGCAGGCCCTGGTCGACAAAGAAAAAAGCCCGCAACAAACGTTGCGGGCTTTTCTTTTTTGGTGCGGCTGGCAGGAATTGAACCCACGACCCCTTGGTTCGTAGCCAAGTACTCTATCCAACTGAGCTACAGCCGCTAAGCCTCAGATTATAGCCTACCAAAACCCCGCTTCGGCTTTACTTACTTTAAAAGCTCAAAAGTACGCTGCTGGCAGCCAATCTGGGCAAAGGCAAATCCACTCGCCATTTGGTATTGTGAGATATAGTAGTGTTCAATACCAATTCAGCCACCACAGGAACTTTCCCAATGCCCGGTCCGCTTCAAGGCGTCAAGGTCATCGAGATGGCAGGCGTCGGACCCGGGCCTTTCTGCGCCATGATGCTGGCGGACGCCGGTGCGGATGTCATCACGATTGCCCGGCCCAACGCCAAAACGCCAGGCAACCGGCGCGACCCGGCCACCGATGCGCTGTCGCGCGGCAGGCGACACCTGACGATGGACCTCAAACATCCTGAGGCGATCACAACGCTGCTGCGGATTCTCGAAGGTGCGCACGTCCTGATTGAAGGTTATCGCCCTGGCGTCATGGAGCGTCTGGGGCTGGGACCGGACGTCTGCCTTGCACGCAATCCACGGCTGGTTTACGGCCGCATGACAGGCTGGGGTCAGACAGGTCCACTCGCGCAAGCCGCGGGTCATGACATCAACTACATCTCACTGGCCGGTGCACTTCACGCGATCGGCGACGCTGATCAACCGCTGCCACCCCTCAATCTGGTCGGCGATTTTGGCGGCGGCGCCATGATGCTGGCCTTCGGTATTTCAAGTGCACTCTATGAAAGCCAGCGCTCCGGCAAGGGGCAGGTCATTGATGCGGCCATGAGTGATGGTGCTGCCATGCTGATGGCGCCGTTTTACGCCATGCATGCGAGCGGCTCCTGGAGGGATGAACGCCAGTCCAATACGCTGGATGGCGCAGCGCCGCACTACGGAAGTTACCGCTGCAGCGACGGCAAATTCATTTCGATTGCACCGCTTGAGCCGCAGTTCTACGAGCTTTTCCTCAAGCTCATGGACCTCGACACCAGGCTGTTCAGGCAGCGAGATGATCGCTCGGCGTGGCCGCTGATGAAGAAGCAACTGTCCGAGCGCTTTGCAAGCCGCAGCCGGGATGAATGGTGCGCCTTGCTTGAAGGTACCGATGTCTGCTTCGCACCCGTCCTCGGTCTGGCAGAAGCACCCCTGCACCCGCACAACCAGGCACGCGGAACATTCGCAGAAGTGGCCGGCAGCTGGCAGCCAGCACCGGTGCCGCGTTTCAGCCGTACCACCAGCGAATTGCCAGCTGCACCACGCACGGATACTGCGGCAGAAATACTCACCGAAGCTGGCCTGGCCCCACAGGACATTCAGGCCCTGCGTGACAGCGGCGCCGTACATTTTTAAATCCCGTACAAAGAGATAAAGAGACAAAGACATGCTCAAACGTGAACTGTTCAATGAAGACCACGACGCCTTCCGCAGCATGGTCAGGCGTTTCATCGACAAAGAGATTGCGCCGCATCACGCCAGCTGGGAAGAGGCCGGCATCGTCCCCCGTGATCTGTGGCTGAAAGCTGGTGCGGCTGGCATGCTCTGCTGCACGGTACCCGAGCAATATGGTGGCGCAGATGCCGATTACCTGTTCGACGTGGTGGTGTTTGAAGAGATGGCACGCTCAGGTTTCAGCGGCCCTGGCTTCATGATCCACTGCGACCTGGTGGCCACCTATATTTCTACGTTTGGCACCGACGCGCAAAAACAACAGTGGCTGCCAAAAATGGTGACGGGCGAAGCGATCGGCTCCCTGGGCATGACAGAGCCCCATGCCGGCTCAGACCTCAAGGCCATCCGCACCAAAGCTGTCCGTGACGGTGACGATTTTGTGATCTCGGGCCAGAAGGTTTTTATATCCAATGGCCAGTTGTGTGATGTCATCGTGCTGGCGACCAAGACCGATATTGCCGGCGGCGCCAAGGGCGTGACACTTTTCCTGGTGGACACCAGCTTGCCGGGCTTTCGCCGTGGCAAGAACCTGAGCAAGCTGGGCATGAAGGCGCAGGACACGTCAGAGCTGTTTTTTGATGAGGTACGTGTGCCGGCCTCCGCCATGCTCGGTGAAGAAGGCAAAGGCTTCGAGCTCATGATGACCAAACTCGCCCAGGAGCGTCTCGCGCAAGCCATACGCTCGGCAACAGTGGCAGAGACCGCCATCGAATGGACGGTGAACTACACCTCGCAGCGCAAGGCATTCGGCAAGACGATTGCAGACTTCCAGAACACCCAGTTCAAGCTGGCGGAGCTCAAAACAGAAGCAGTCGTGGGGCGACAGTTTGTAGACCGCTGTATCGCCGCATTCATCAAGGGCGAACTCGACGCTACAGACGCCGCCATGGCCAAAATGTGGGTCACCAACATGCACTGCAAGGTGGTGGACGAATGCCTGCAACTCTTCGGAGGCTGGGGCTACATGTGGGAATACCCGATTGCACGCGCCTATGCCGATGCGCGCATCGTCAAGATTGCCGGGGGCTCCATCGAAGTGATGAAACATATCATTGGCCGCCAGATGTTTGCACATTTAAAACAGGCCTGAACATCCTGAATCACCCATAAAAAAAAGACCCTGTCGAGGGCCTTTTTATTGTTCTCCCGGCGGCTCTTCAGTCAACAATGGCATTGGATGCCTTGACCAGCGGCGCCCATTTCTGGATTTCCGAGTTGATGAAAGCTGCATACGCTTGCGGGCCGAGCGGTGCAGGGTCGGCGCCAATCGCACGGATTTTTGCGATCACATCCGGATCAGCCAGTCCGCTCACGATTTCCTGGCCCATACGGTCCACGATGGCCTGCGGCGTACCTGTCGCCGCAGAAATGCCGTACCAGCTGGAGATATCAAAATCGCGGATGCCCGACTCCTGCATGGTCGGCACATCGGGGTTGCTGGGAGATCGCACATTGCGCGTCACAGCGAGCAGCTTGAGCGTCCCCGCCTTGACGTGCTGGGTATAGAGCGGGAGGTTGTCAATGGAGAACAGCACCTCGCCACCCAGCAAGGCATTCAGATTGGCGGCAGTGCCTTTGTACGGCACGTGCGTCAACTCGACGCCAATGCGCTGGCCAAACAGCAGCGACGACAGGTGGGAGCTGGTACCGGAACCCGCCGAGCCAAAAAAACCGGCCTTGGGGTTGGCACGCAGGTATGCGACCAGATCCGCCACCGAATTGATGCCCTTGTCGGCACGTATGGCCAGTGCATTGGAGAAGGTCGCAATGCGCCCCACTGGTGGAAGGTCCTTCTTCGGGTCGAAGGTCGGCTTGCGGTACAGGCTGACACCAATGCCGTTGGTGGCGACGTTGCTGATGAAGAAGGTGTAACCGTCGGGTTTCGCGCTGTTGGCGACGGCTGCGGCGGTCATGCCGCCAGCACCTGGGTGATTTTCGATGAACAGGCTTTGCCCCAGCTTGTCCTTGAGCCGGCTTTCCAGGACACGCACAAAGATGTCGCTGCCGCCGCCAGGCGCACCCGCCGAAATAAAGCGTATGGGCTTGCTCGGCCAGACGTCCTGAGCAAAGGATGGTCGTGTCACGGCGCCTGCGCCCAGGGCGAGTGAGCCAAGAAGGACACTGCGTCGGGATGTGGTCATGTTGTCTCCAGCAGGGCTTTGCCCTATATGGTTGGTTGAATTACCCTTGTAGTATGCTCCCAGTTAATATGCAACCAGACTAATATCTGGTTTGAATTTATCAGGAGAAACCCGACATGACCCGTTTGCACGACTGGGCAAAAACCCAGCCAGACAAGATCGCCGTACGCATGCATGAAACCAGCAAATCACTCACCTACAAGGAGCTTGACCAGCGAGCCAATCGGGTTGCCGACTGGCTGCTGTCGCTGGGGCTGGCAGAAGGCTCGGTCATTGCCCTGCTGCTTGAAAACAACCTGGGTACTTTTGAGCTCTGGTGGGGCGCGCGTCGAGCCGGACTGTATTACGTTCCCATCAGCGTGTTGCTCACCGGGCGCGAGGCAGCCTATATCGTCCGAGATTGCGGCGCATCCGTATTCATCTCCAGCGCAGCGATGGCGGGCCTGGCTCAGGAAACCCTGGAGGAACTCGGTGACGATGTGCCACCGCATAGAGTGATGCTTGACGGAGTAGCGGCAAATTTTGAGAGCTACGACGAAGTCATGTCCGCCTTCCCGGGCACCACCGCCCTGCCGGAAAGGTCCGTGGGCCGAGAGTTCATGTACTCCTCGGGCACGACAGGTTTTCCCAAGGGCATACGCCGTCCCCTGCTGCCCTTTGCCAGGCGCTATGACCTGCCTGAGCTGGAACAGAAACTCAGGACCATGTTCCAGCTTGATGCGCATTCCGTTTTTCTGTCGGTATCGCCGCTCTACCATGCGACGGGTCGGTTCAACATCCGCGTGATCGAATGCGGCGGGAGCTGCGTGATCCTGCGCAAATTTGACGCTGAAACCGCATTGCAGGCCATCGCGCAGCACCACACCACGCATGGCCATTGGGTACCCACCATGTTCACTCGCATGCTCGCCCTGCCACCTGAAATCCGTGCGCGTCATGACATCTCCAGCCAGCGAGTGGCCTTGCATGCAACCGCGCCCTGCCCGCGCCACGTCAAGGAGGCGATGATCGACTGGTGGGGACCCATCATCAACGAGTACTACGGCGGCTCCGAGAACGTAGGGGTGACTTACATCGATGCAGCCGACTGGCTCACCCACAGGGGATCTGTCGGCAAACCCATCTGCGGTGAAGTCCACATCATGGCCGACGACGGCAGCGACACCGAACTTGCAGCGGGAGAGATCGGCCTGATTTATTTCAATGGCGGCGTCGAGTTTCAGTACCACAATGATTCGCAGAAAACAAAATCCGTTTTCAACAAGCTGGGCTGGGGAACATACGGGGATATGGGCTCGGTGGACGGCGACGGCTTTTTGTTCATGAGCGACAGGCGCACCGACCTCATCATCTCGGGCGGTGTCAACATCTATCCGCAGGAAGCCGAGAACATATTGCTGACGCACCCGGCGGTAGAAGACGCCGCAGTCATCGGCATACCGCACGAGGACTTTGGGCAGGAAGTCAAAGCTGTGGTGCAACTCAAACCGGGACACCGGGGATCAGAAAGCCTGGCGAATGAGCTCATGGCGTTTTGCCGCAGCCAGCTGTCACGCATCAAGTGCCCGCGCAGCGTTGATTTTGTCGGCGAACTGCCGCGCAGCGAAAACGGAAAATTATTGAAACGTGTGCTTCGTGACCAGTACGCTGCGGCCCGGGTCAAGACCGCTGCAAGCTGAGAACGCCTCAGGGCTGTGCCTGCACCACAGCCTTGCGCGCAATCAGCGCATCAATTTCTTCCTGACCAAAACCAAACCGACCAAGCACCTCGACGCTGTGCTCACCGAGGCGTGGCACGCTGTCACCCTGGTCGCCAGCAGTACAGCCGGGGTTGCGTACCTGCGGCAGGGACGGCAGGCCAGCCATGTCCATGCTGCTGAAGATGCCGGCATGAATGACCTGCGGATGCGACAGCAGGCTTTCATAGGTATGGACCTGCGAATGCAAGACATCTGCGGCCCCCAACTTTGCAAGCCAGAATAAAAGCGCGTCGCCTTTCAGTGTGTTCGCCACCTCGGCATTGATGGCCGACGCATTTTCCAGGCGCAGCTTGTTGGATGAAAAACGTTCATTTGCAGCCAGATGCCCCTTACCCAGCGCATCACACAGTCTTGAGAACATGGCGTTGTCAAGCGTGCTCAGCGTTACACACCCATCCCTGCAGGCAAACACGCCGCTTGGCGCCGTCGCCGCCGTCGCAGGCAGACCTGAAGAAAAAACCGCATCCATGATATTGCTGGCCTGCAATGCCGCGCAGGCCTCCAGCAGGCTGAGTTGAAGATGACGGCCCTTGCCCGTGATGGAGCGTCGATACAACGCAGCACTGACCAGCTGCGCGGCATATATCGCCGCTGCGATATCCGCGATATAAAGACCCACCTTCTGCGGCTGTCCTGATGCGGAACGGTTGGCGTGCATCATGCCGCTCATGGCCTGCAACACGCTGTCGGTCGCCGGCGCATCCACCAGCGGCCCGTCGGCCCCAAAACCTGAAATCGACATGTACACCAGGCGCTGGTTGTACACAGCCAGCGTCTCGTAATCGAGCCCCAGACGCTGGACAACGCCTGGCCTGAAGTTCTGGACCACAACATCCACATGCCGTGCCAGCGTCTGCAACACGCTTCGCCCTGCATCCACGCTGGCATCCACACAGAGACCCGACTTTCCGGCGTTGTAAGCCAGCACAACGGCCGAAAAACCATCACGCGTGGTGCCCATGTTTCTTGCCCAGTCGCCTGCGGGCGGCTCGACCTTGATGACTTCTGCGCCCTGTCGCTGCAGAATGTCGCCGCAATAGGGGCCGGCTATGCCCTGGCTCAGGTCAAGAACCCGCAAGCCCTGGAACAACGGCTCATCGGCAATGGCAGGCATGGGGCGTGACACAGATTACCCAGCTTCGGGCACAACTTCAATCAGCGCACGGCCCACCACGCTTCGCGCGACGACGGCATCAAAAGCGTCAGCCAGCCTGTCCAGCGGATATGCCCTTGAAGATTCGGGTTTCAGTTCACCCGCAGCCACATGCGCAAACAGGGTATCCATCATGTCCTTCAGGCGTTGCCTGTAGCACTCACGTTCGTCCGTCAGTCCCCAACCAATGTACAAACCGAAGTTGAAACCGATGATTTCAGCGTTCTTGACCAGCAGGATATTGGCCGGGATTTTGGGTATCTCGCCGCTTGCAAAACCCACGACCAGGATGCGACCTTCAGGCTTGAGGCAGCGCAGGGCTTCATCAAACAGGCTGCCTCCGACCGGGTCGAACACCACATCGACGTTTTTCCCGCCATTGAGGTCGCGTACCTGCTGGCTGAGCTGCTCACCGCCATGAACAATGCCTGCATGTGCGCCACGGTCCAGCGCAATCTTCACGCGAGCATCACTGCCAGCGACGGCGATCACGTGCGCACCCGCGAGCCGACCCAGCTCGACAGCGGGGAGTCCCACACCGCCCGCCGCGCCGTACACCAGCAAGCTGTCCCCGGCCTGAAGCCGGCCACGCCAGTGCAGCGCTGCATACGACGTACCGTAAGTCAGCGGAACGCTCGCGGCTGTGGCAAGACTGACCGCATCTGGCACATGCCAGGTAGTGGACGCCATGGCAACGGCCTGCTCCGCGTAGCCACCCCAATCCAGCGCTGCAGCCACACGGTCACCCGGGGAAAACGCCGTCACGTCGGGGGCCACCTCCAGCACCACACCCGAGACCTCGGTCCCGGGGACAAAGGGCAGAGGCGGTTTGCGCTGGTATTTACCTGCGATCACCAGCGTCTGGCCAAAACCTGCAGTGACATAGTGGACCGCAATACGGACCTGCCCCGCAGACAGGACTGGCGGCGCTACATCATCGCGAAGCGCCAGCTCGCTGTAATGCATCCATTTTTCACAGAGGTAGGCCTTCAAAAAATACTCCAGTAGATGCGTGGTTTATTCAAAGCTGATGTGCGACATGTCTTTGGTGATCTGCTGCCACTTGACGGTTTCCGTGCGCGCCAGATCATTGGCCTGCGCAGATGTGGTGCCCGTCGTGTCGATGCCAAAGCTCACCAGCCGGGCATTGAAGTCCGGTGTATTCACAATTTTTGCGATCTCTGCGGACAGCTGATCCACGATCGCTTTGGGCGTCTGGCGCGGCGCAAACATGCCCCACCACGGCGAAAATGGTTCCATACCCGATATGCCCTGCTCCGCAAATGTAGCGACATCTGGCAGCACAGCTGAACGTTTGGAGCCCGTGACTGCAATCGGCCGGATCTTGCCGGCCTTGATCAGCGGCGAGGCGCTGCCGATGTCGGCCACGGCGGTCAGCAACTGCCCGCCCATGAGGTCCTGTAATTCAGGCGCTACGCCTTTGTAGGGCACATGCACCATCTTCACATTCGCCTGGCGAATCATGAACTCGCCCAAAACGTGAGCACTCGAACCATTGCCATACGATCCGTAGTTGGCGGACTCGGGTTTGGCCTTCACCGCATCAAACAGCTGGCGCAGATTGGTGATGGACGTCGCGCCGTTGACATACAGCACCAGTGGCGTGGAGCCGAGGTGCGAAATGGCGGTCAGGTCTTTCTGGACGTCATAGGGCACTTTCTTGAGTGTCGCCGGCGTCATCACAATCGGCGTGCTGGTGGTGAACAGCAGGGTGTAGCCGTCCGGGTCAGCCTTGGCGACT
The DNA here is from genome assembly GCA_040388335.1 of Pseudomonadota bacterium. Classification (GTDB taxonomy): domain Bacteria; phylum Pseudomonadota; class Gammaproteobacteria; order Burkholderiales; family Burkholderiaceae_C; genus Polaromonas. Next base: position 10,552 of record JAZKCB010000054.1, read on the forward strand.
GCCGCCGTGCCCAGCATCTGGGACGCGCCCGGCCGGTTGTCGACCAGCACGGTCTGGCCCAGGGCCTGACCCAGTCTTTCAGCGACCAGGCGGGCAATCACATCACTGGGGCCGCCTGCGCTCGCGGGCACGATGAACCGTATGGGTCTGGACGGGTAACGTACCGCGTCCTGTGCATGCGCTCCACACGCCGCAAACAATACGGCAAGAGCGCCAGCTTTGAGGCAGGTCCTGAGTTGAGCGAACATGGTTTGTCTCCGGTGAATTCTTGTTGCGCTGCACTGCAAACTGGCAGCTCGACATATTAATTACGCTTGCATATGATATTTCACAATACCTATTCAGGCAATTACGGGCAAACCAGTAAGCCGGCCACACGCCAGGAATCCGGTCAGGCGGGCATTTTTTCGCGCAGCATGTCCCGCAGTTCCCGTCGGATCAGTTTTCCTGTCGGTGAGCGCGGCATCTGCTCCAGCACCATATAACGTGACGGTGACTTGATGCGGCCGAGCTGTCTGGCACAGTGCGCACTGAGGAGCAACTGCATCTCGTCGGCCGGGAGTTTTCCGTCGCCCACCACAAAGGCCACCGGGCGCTCACCGAACTCGTCGTCAGGCGTACCCACCACACCCACATCCAGAATGCAGTCAAGCTCCATGATGGCTGACTCGATCTCCTGCGGGTAGACATTGACCCCACCCGAAATAATCATGTCGTCCATGCGGTCGGTGAGAAACATATAACCCTCACTGTCCACATAACCGATGTCGCCCAGCGTCTGGAAACCCTGGGGACTGGTGCGGTTGGCCGTCTTTTCAGGTTCACCAAAATACTGAAAAGGGCTGATACCGGAGAAAAAGATGCGCCCTACCTTGCCAGCAGGCAGTTCCGACCAGTCGTCATCCAGCACATGCGGCACGCCCTTGCGTGTTCTCCCCACAGAGCCGGGGCGCTTGAGCCATTCATGTGAATCCAGCATGGTCAGGCCAACGCCCTCGGTGCCCGAGTAATACTCCATCAGGACAGGGCCCCACCAGTCGATGATGGCGTGTTTGACCGGCACGGGGCATGGCGCAGCAGAATGCAGAGCCATCACATGATCGGGTGCGGTGAAACTGCGGCGTACCGCTTCAGGCAGGCGCAACAGGCGCTGCAGCATGGTCGGCACCCACTGCGAATGTGTGATGCGGTGCTCGACCAGCATTCTCAAGGCATCTTCTGCCTCAAATTTCTGCATCCCGAAAACACTGCCGCCGGTTGCCGTCACGGTGAGCGCAAAACGCAGCGGCGCGGCATGGTACAGGGGCGCGGTAGACAGGTAACGCACACCTTCGTTGATGGAGAAAAGCGCCATCAGGTCCGCTGCAAAGGTTGGTGCACCCCGATAGTCGGCAGCAGGCAATGGCCGCCACACGCCTTTGGGCGCTCCCGTGGTGCCCGAGGTGTACAGCATGAGCGAGCCGGGCATTTCTTCGTCCCGCGGCTGTGTGCGCATGCCCGACATCAGCGCCTCTATCGGCGTATAGCCGGGCATGTCATCGCCATGCGACACCCAGCGGACCGGCCGCGTGCACTGGCCAGGTAGCCCTAACACCGGGGTCTTCACGGCCGCATCGGCCAGCACCAGCTTCGCCTGGCTGTTGTCAACAATATAGGCGGCGTCTTTCAGCGAAAGCGAGTTCGACGCGGGCGTGAAGTACAGGCCGCTGCGATACGCTGCCCAGGCCAGTACAAACATAAACGAGACATTCGGCAAAAAGGCAACGATGTGGTCACCACGCTGAAGGCCTTCGGCTTCGAAAACGCGCGCCAGCTGATTGGCACGCGCCTCAAGTTCACCGTAACCGAGTGATTCGTCTCCGATGCTGATGGCCACCCTGTCCGGGTAGTGTGTTGCCCAGTGCCTGAGGTCATGTGTCATGGTCTTGATTTGAAAGGATGTCTCGTGAAGGCCTGCAAGGGTTTGCCCGCTAGCGTCCAATTGATTAACAACAGTATCGTATGGCTACATACTATAATCCACGGCGTGGCCGCAAACAATAAAAGTAATTCGATGTCGTCAGCCCGTTTCAGGATGCCAGCGATGATCCGCGCGAGGACTCCGGCATGAAGGTGCTTGAGCGCAATGCAGGCCTGACGGTCAGGCGGGTGGCACGCTCGGCCTCGGCCGCCTTACCCCAACAGGTCGGCGTGCACGCCCTGTCCGGGCTGGTGCGGCCTGGGGAGCTGATGTATGTCCCGGGTGCAAGCGGCGCACCGCTCGACTTTGTCGCCAGCCTGCTGGCGCACGGTGAACACCAGAAAGACCTCCGGCTGCTGACGAGCTACGTGCCTGGCATAAACACGCTGGACATGCGGACCATGGACACAAGCGCCGTTGTCACAGGCCTGTTCATGCACGCCGGACTGCAGGCTGCGCATCGCTCCGGCCAGTACCGCTGCCTGCCCCTGAGCTACGCGGGTTTTGTGCGCCATGTACTCGACAAGATAGAAACGGACCTGGCTGTGGTGCAGCTCGCACCGCCTGATGCAGACGGCAATTGCTCGCTCGGCCCGGCGGTCGAGTTCATGCCGTCCATACTGAAAAAGACACGGCGTGTGCTCGGCCTCATCAACCAGCAGACGCCCCGCATACCGGGCGCCGTCAGCATTCCTTATGCAGACCTCGACCATGTTTGCGAGGTTGACACACCGCTGCCCACCTATGACACCGGCAGCAACGCTGTGACCGAAGCGATAGCGCGGCACATTGCGCCCCTGGTGCCGGACGGGAGCGCCCTGCAGATCGGCCTGGGCAAGGTGCCCATGGCACTGTCCCGTCTGCTTTGCAACCGCCGCATGTTGCGCCTGCATTCCGGCATGCTGTCCGATGGCCTGCTTGATCTTGCCAGAGCGGGCGCGCTGGACCCGGACTTTGCCCACACCACCTGTGCGCTGGTGGGCTCCGCTGATCTTTACCGGGACATCGCGGGCTTCGATCAGCTTCGCGTACTTGGCTGCGAGATCACGCACAACCCGCGTGTACTGATTGAAATTGACAACTTTGTGTCGGTCAACTCCGGGCTTGAAGTCGACCTCTTTGGCCAGTGCAACCTCGAGCATGCAAACGGCCAGGCGATCAGTGGTGCCGGCGGGGCGCCTGATTTCGCACGCGCCGCACGGCTTTCGGCCGGCGGGCGGAGCATCGTCGCACTGAATGCCACACACCATGCCGGCAAGGGCTCACGCATCGTCCCCTGCCTCGATTCAAACGCCATCACCACCATTTCCAGAATCGACGTGGACCACGTTGTCACCGAATACGGTGTGGCGAACCTGGCTGGCGCCAGCGTGCATGAGCGTGCGCAAGCCATCATCAGTGTCGCGGCACCCGACTTTCGCGAAGAACTTTCCACGAGTTGGGCGGCCATCGCGGCTCGCCTCTAGAAATCATGGTGGCGTCTCCCATGAGTCCGGTTTTTTATTCTCCCCAAGCCCACCGGCAACCTCCAGGGCTTGATCCCATTCCATTTCACGGAGCCAGTTATGCAAGCCTTGCTTGAAGGAAAAGTCATTGTTGTCACAGGTGCAGGCGCAGGCGTCGGCAAGGGCATCGCGATGGAAGCAGCCCGCCAGGGTGCAAAAGTCATCGTCAACGATCTGGGTGTTGCCATCGACGGCAGCGGCGCCAGCAGCGGCCCGGCGCAACAAACCGTTGATGAGATCCGTGCCTTCGGCGGTACTGCTGCAGCCAATACCGAGAGCGTCGCCGAGTGGAAATCCGCCCAGTCCATCATTGCGCAGGCGCTGGACCTTTATGGCCGTATCGATGGCGTCGTCAACAACGCAGGCAACCTGCGTGACGTCATCTTCCACAAGATGCCGGAAGACGACTTTGATGCGGTGATCCAGGTGCACCTCAAGGGCAGCTTCAACATGTCGCGTGCAGCAGCCCCGCACTTCAAGAGCGAAGAGAGTGGTGCCTTTGTACACATGACGTCCACATCCGGCCTGATCGGCAACTTCGGGCAGGTCAATTACTGCTCGGCCAAGATGGGGGTGGTCGGTCTTTCAAAAGCGATTGCGCTGGACATGGAGCGCTTTAACGTGCGCTCCAACTGCATCGCGCCGTTTGCATTCACCCGCATGGTCAACACCATTCCGACGGACACGCCCGAAGGCATGGCACGCATGAAGGTCAACCAGCGCCTTGAGGCCGAAAAGATCGCCCCGTTTACCTGCGCGCTTCTGACAGACGCCGCCAAAGACGTGACAGGCCAGATTTTTGGTGTGCGCAACAACGAGATTTACCTCTTCTCGCAGCCAAGGCCCATACGCACTGCGCACTCCGGCGAAGGCTGGACGGTACAAACCTGCCTGGATGTTGCCATCCCCATGATGAAGCCGTCCTTCTACGCACTCGACAAGTCCAGGGATGTGTTTTCATGGGACCCGGTTTAAGAGCCCGCCCACCTGGGCGCTTTGCGGCACATTGAAGTTAAAAGTGGATTTAAAGGACGCTAGCGTAAAATAAAAATTCCGACCTAATCCACACGCCGTGCCGGCGGCTACATGAGGACCACACCTTGAAACGCGACGTACCCGCCAAAAAAGCAAAAGCAACGGATGTGAGTACAAAACCGGTGAAGGCACGCGCCAAACCGGTCGAAGCGGAGAACTGGGACAGCCGCCTGGGCTTCCTGATGCACGATGTCTCACGCCTGAGACGCAGCGTCTTTGACGAATTCATGAAGCCCATGGCCATGACCCGCTCACAGTGGTGGATCCTGGCGCACCTGTCACGGCACGACGGCATGATCCAGAGCGACCTTGCCAATGTGCTGGACATCGGCAAGGCCGCCCTGGGCGGACTGATCGACCGCCTGGAAGCTTCAAAATTCATTGAGCGGCGGGCGGATGACAACGACAGACGCGTCAAGCGCATCTACCTGACGTCCAAGGGCACGCAGATCATCACCGAGATGCGCACACGCAGCCATGAGATGAGCGAACGCATCCTTGATGGTCTGGACACCGCCTCACGCCATGCACTGGTCGACATGCTGACGCTGGTGAAAAAGAACCTGCTGTCCATCAAGGGCGACGCCCCGTCCGAATAAGGCAGGCCTGCGCCCCGCAGGCAACGGGTTGCCCATACGTATTCACCGTCCGCCCTTTTTTGCAGAGGGATGCGTCATGGTTTGCATAATTAGTCTGCTTGCATATAATATGTAATTGTAAGAATCACCACACCCATTACATTGCAACGGGACTCCCCATGAACTTTGACGCTACTGAAGACCAGGTCTCCATCCGCAACGCCATCCAGGAAATCTGCAACGACTTCGGCGACGACTACTGGCTGCGCAAGGACCGTGAAGGCGGCTTCCCCGAAGACTTTTACAGCGCCATTGCCAAGGCAGGCTGGCTGGGCATCGCGATGCCGGTTGAATATGGCGGCGCAGGGCTGGGTATTGCAGAAGCCTGCACGATGATGGAAACCGTCTCGGCATCAGGCGCCGGCATGTCAGGCGCGTCGTCCATCCACATGAATGTGTTCGGCCTGCACCCGGTCGTGATGCACGGCAGCGACGAGCAGAAAAAACGCTGGCTGCCGCCCATCATCAGCGGGGAGGCCAAGGCATGCTTCGGCGTGACGGAGCCCAACACCGGCCTGAACACCCTCAAGCTCAAGACCATGGCGGTTCGCAAAGGCGACCACTATGTCGTGAACGGCCAGAAGATATGGATCTCTACTGCGCAGGTCGCGCAGAAGATTCTGCTGCTGGCCCGCACCACGCCGATTGAAGAGGTCAAGTCATCGACACACGGTCTCAGCCTTTTTTACACGGATCTGGACCGCAGCAAAATCGAAGTGCGCGAGATTGAAAAACTCGGCCGCAAATGTGTGGACTCCAACCAGCTGTTTATCGACGGGCTGGAGATACCGGTTGAAGACCGCATCGGCGAAGAAGGCCACGGTTTTGAATACATCCTGCACGGTCTGAACCCCGAACGCGTCTTGCTGGCGGCAGAAGCCACAGGCCTGGGCCGGGTAGCCCTGAAGCGCGCGGCCAAATACGCCGGCGAACGCATTGTGTTTGACCGCCCCATCGGCAAGAACCAGGGCATACAGCACCCGCTGGCAGAACGCTGGGTTGACCTGGAAGCCGGCACCCTGCTATACCAGCGCGCGGCATGGCTGTATGACCAGGGGCGCTCATGTGGTGCCGAGGCCAATGCCGCCAAGTTCTTCTGTGCAGAAGCCGGCTACCGGGCCTGCGAAACCGCCGTACTGACCCACGGCGGCATGGGCTATGCCAAGGAATACCACGTTGAACGCTACTTCCGCGAATCAATGTTGCCGCGCATCGCACCCATCTCGCCGCAGCTGATTCTCTCGTTCATTGCAGAAAAAGTACTGCAGCTTCCGAAATCCTATTAGGAGCCGACATGAAATTGTGTGAAGGACGTATTGCCGTGGTGACCGGCGCAGGCCGGGGCCTCGGACGGGCGCATGCCCTGATGCTGGCCACGCACGGCGCGAAAGTGGTGGTCAACGACATGGGCGGCTCGGCAGACGGCAGGGGCGATGACCAGACGCCCGCCGAAGAGGTGGTGCAAACCATCAAGGCCATGGGCGGTGAAGCAGTCGTTGATACTTCGGACGTGTCAGACTGGAAAGGCGCCAAAGCCATGATCGATAAGGCTGTCGGCACCTTTGGCGGCCTCGACATCCTGGTCAACAACGCCGGCATATTGCGTGACCGCATGATGATCAACATGAGCGAGGAAGACTGGGATGCTGTCATCAAGGTCCACCTCAAAGGCACATTTGCACCCGCGCACCATGCAGGCAATTACTGGCGCCAGCAAAGCAAGGCGGGCAAGCCGGTGGATGCGCGCATCATCAACACCACCTCGCATTCCGGCCTGTTCTGCAATATCGGCCAGGCCAACTACGCGGCAGCCAAGGCCGGTATCGCGAGCTTCTCCATCGTCGCCGCGCGTGAACTCCAGCGTTATGGTGTCACCGTCAATGCCATCGCGCCCCGCGCGACGACCCGCATGACCGAAGGCCTGCGCGAATGGACATCCGAGCAGCTTGAGCGCCGCGACCCTGAATGGATTGCAGCCCTCGTGACCTGGCTTTGCAGCACGGAAGCCAGCAAGGTCAGCGGCAAGGTCTTTGAAGCCTGGGGTTACGGTTATGCCGTGGCCGAAAGCTGGCAACACGGACCGCTGACGCAAGCCAGCAAGAACCCGGCAGAGCTGGGCGCATCAATTGAAGAGATCATCCGCTTCTCGCGCAAGAACGCAGGCATTGACCGCGACACCTGGCTGGATGTGTAAGGCCAGGTTCTAACGGCCCTTCCAGGCGGGAGGGCGTTTTTCTGCAAAGGCACGCGGGCCTTCCGCTGCATCCTCACTCGCGCGGTTACGCGCGGCAGCGGCGTCGCTGATGGCCCAGGCTTCATCGGACAGGTACAGCGACGCATCCATGGAGCGATACACCACGCCCTTGCTCTCGCGCACAGCCACCGGTGCATTGGCGCAAATTCGTTCTGCCAGCGCCATGGCTTTTTGAAGCACTTCGTCTTGCGGCACCACCTGGTTGACCAGCCCCCAGTGCAGGGCGTCCGCCGCGCTCATGAGCTCACCCGTCATCACGTGGTACATCGCCGTTTTGAGCGGCATCTGGCGCGGCAGCCGCAGCATGCCGCCGCCAGCTGCGACCAGACCCCGTTTGACTTCGGGCAAACCAAAAGACGCTTTCTCCGAGGCGACGATGAGATCGCACGACAGCGCAACCTCCATGCCGCCGCCCAGGGCATAGCCGTTCACCGCGGCAATCACCGGTTTATCGACATAGCGGCGCAACAGGTCTGCGATGCCGGGCTTGCCGACTTCGCTCATACGGCTCATCTCACCCGCCGCGACAGCCTTGAGGTCTGCGCCCGCAGAAAAAGCCTTGTCGCCGGCCCCTGTAATAACCGCAGCCCAGAGTTCGGGGTCAGCCGAAAATTTTCGCAGTGCTTCGCTCAGGCCAACGCCGACATCCATGTTGATGGCGTTCATCGCCTCCGGGCGATTGATGGTGATCAGGGCGATCCTGCCCCGCACCTCATAAAGAACGGCCAGCCCGCTCATGTGGGGAATCGCTGCGCCAGTTCCAGTACACGCCTGGCCTGCTTGAGGTGAGGCATATCGAGCATCTTGCCTTCCAGCCCCACGGTACCCATGCCGGGGTTGGCCTCAAATAAGTCGACCACTTTTTTGGACCAGGCCAGCTCTTCAGCCGAGGGCGAGAAGGCTGCGTTGATGGCAGCCACCTGGCCCGGGTGGATGGCAATCTTGCCAGTAAAGCCGCGCTGGCGTGCCGCTGCTGAATCACGGATCAACCCGGCCTCATCACTGAAGTCGGCCCAGATGGTGTCAATCGGCTGCACGCCTGCCGCCACGGCACCCGACAGGCACAAAGCGCGGGCCAGCTGGTAAACAGAGTCGTATTCACCATCAGGGCGGCGATTGGTGCTGGCACCCAGTGCAGTAGCGATATCTTCAGCCCCCCAGGTCAGCCCCGCCAGGCGCGCGCTGCAGCCTTCGTAAGACCCTAAAGTGAACAGTGACCTTGCTGTTTCAGTTGCCACCGGCATGATGCGGATGGAGCCCTGGGCCACGCCTTCACGCACTTCAAGTGCATCGAGGTAATGCGAGAGCTGAACAATGTCTGCAGATGAATCGACCTTGGGCAGCACGATGCCGTCAGGTGCGCCGGCGACGACCATCAAATCAAGCAGGGCAGCAGGTGTTGATAACGGGTTGATGCGCACCCACAGCTGCTGTTTGCCACGGCTGGCACCAGCGCTGCGGCTGCGCAGGTAATCCAGCGCCATGCCACGCGCAATGTGGGTGCGCGAAGGCGCCACCGCATCTTCAAGGTCAAGAATCAGGGCATCGGCGCCTGTCGCATCGCCCTTGGCCAGTTTGCGTTCACTGTCCGCAGGTATGAACAGCATGGAGCGCAGCGGCGCGTAGGGGTCGGGTGTAAAGCTTTTACGGGTGTCGGTCGCCATGGTGAACTAGTCTTTTTTCGGTTTGAACAAACTGCGGCCAATGATCTGTTTCATCACTTCCATCGAGCCGCCGGCAATCTTCACGATGCGCGCATCGGCATAGGCGCGCGCCACCGGATATTCCCACATATAACCCCAGCCGCCAAACAGCTGCAGGCACTCATCCACTGCCTTGCAGTGCAGCGTCGACATCCACATCTTGGCCATGGCTGCATCGGTACCGTCCAGCTTGCGCGCCATGAAAAGCTTGAGGCAATGGTCCACAAACACCCGGCCCACCACCGCCTCGGTCTTGATCTCGGCCAGCTTGAACTGCGTGTTCTGGAAGTCGGCCAGCGTCTGGCCAAACATCTTGCGCCCGGCCACATAGTCAATGGTGTACTGCAGCACCGCCTCGACAACGGCGGCCGATCGCACCGCCTGCGTGAGCCGCTCCTGTGCCAGGTTTTTCATGAGCAGCTTGAAGCCGCCGTTTTCTTCGCCCAACAGGTTGCTGGCTGGCACGCGCACATTCTCGAAAAACAGCTCCGAAGTGTCCTGCGCCTTCATGCCCAGCTTTTCAAGCCGCTTGCCGCGCACAAAACCCGCACGCGTCGCCTCGACGATGAAAAGCGAAATACCGCCGCCTCTGGCATCCGGGTCAGTCTTGGTGGCCAACACGATCACATCGCAGATCTGGCCGTTGGAGATGAAAACTTTCTGCCCATTGATGACGAAGTCGTCGCCATCACGCACCGCACGCGTCTTGATGCCACGCACATCGCTGCCAGCCTGCGGCTCGGTGATGCCCAGCGCGCCTATGACCTCGCCGCGCACCATGGGCGGCAGCCAGCGCTGCTTCTGCGCCTCGGTGCCAAAAGCCAGGATGTAGGGCATGACCATCTCGTTGTGCACGGGAAAGCCCGGCCCGGTGAAACCCGAGCGGGCCAGCTCTTCTATCAGGGCAAAGTTGAAAAGCTCGTCAGCGCCCGCACCGCCATATTCCTCCGGGATGGAACAGCCCAGCAGGCCTGCCGCACCGGCCTTTTCCCACAACTCGCGCGGCACACAACCTTCTTCTTCCCACCTGGCGTGGTGCGGCGCAATCTCTGCCTCTATGAAGCGTCGCGCGGTTTCCCTGAACTGCTCATGCTCTTGGGTAAAAAGTGCCCGTGTGTTCATGGCTGACTATTTTGTGTCTGCGGGAACCCGGTGCATCAGCGCCACACGCTTGCAGGTCGCCACCACTTCATTACGCTGGTTCCATGCCTTGTGCTCAAACACCACAATGCCGTTCTGGGGGCGTGACTTGCTGTCGCGCTTTTCAAGCACCTGGGTCTCCACATGCAGGGTGTCTCCCGCAAACACCGGCTTGGGAAAGCGCACCTCGTCCCACCCCAGATTGCCGACGGTGGTGCCCAGCGTCGTGTCGCCGACCGAGATGCCGACCATCAGGCCCAGCGTGAAGACACTGTTCATCAGCGGTTTGCCGAACTCGGTTTCTTTGGCGTGTTCGGCATCCAGATGAATGGCGGCGGGGTTGTGTGTCATGGTGCTGAAAAGCACGTTGTCGGTCTCGGTCACCGTCCGGCGTATGTCGTGTTTGAAGGTCTGACCCACTTCAAAATGCTCAAAATAAAGTCCAGCCATGTCTCAACCCCTATTTGATATGATTGCATATTGTATTGCATAGTACAATTTTCAAAAGACCCGGTCAGCCGCTATCCGGTGGGAGATCTGCAGCAGACGTCGCGACGGGCGAATTGACAACATCGACATCGTATTGATGCATATTAAATAGGGCCCTGCAGGGGACCCGGAAAGGCAGATCAGTGTCTTCTACCCGCGCCAACCGTGCCTACGGCATCACAGGTTTTGGGGCCTATATCCCCCGCCTGCGGATGGAGCGCAGCGCCATCGCTGCAGCCCACAAATGGATGGTGCCCTCGCTGCGTTCAGCTGCCAAAGGCCAAAGGGCCTTCTGCAACTGGGACGAAGACGCGCTGACCATGGGCGTTGAAGCCGCTCGCGATGCGCTGCACGGCAAGCCCGCCAACGATATCGGCAAGCTGGTCTTTGCATCCACCACCATGCCTTTTGCCGACATGCTCAACGCCTCCGTCATTGCGGGCGCGCTTGAATTGCCCAAAAGCCTTCAGGCCTTCGACATCGGCCAGACGCAGCGCGCAGGCACGTCCGCACTGCTGGCCGCCCTGGCAGACGGCAGCCGCCCTGCCCTTGTGGTCGCCAGTGACCGCCCACGTGGCAAACCGGCCAGCACGCAGGAGATCGGTTTCGGCGCGGCAGCCGCAGCTTTCACGCTGGGCAGCAAGAATATCGTTGCCGACCTGCTCGGCTCGGCCAGCGTGACCGACAGTTTTGTGGACCATTTCCGCTCCAGCGACAACAAGTACGACTACTTCTGGGAAGAGCGCTGGATACGTGACGAGGGCTACCTCAAGATCGTTCCCAACGCTGCTGCCCTGGCGCTGGCTGATGCGGGTGTCACGGCCGCAGCCATCCATCACTTCATCATGCCCACGCCTTTCAAGGGTGTCGCCACGGCGCTGGCGAAAAAACTCGGGCTGGCTGCCGGCTGCGAAGCCGATGCACTGGATGAGAACTGCGGTTACTCGGGCAGCGCGCATGGCCTGCTGATGCTGGCCCACGTGCTTGAAAACGCCAAAGCGGGCGAGCTGATTCTGGTGATCGGCTTCGGCCAGGGCTGCGATGCGCTGGTACTGCGTGTGGCTGATTCAATTGCTGGCTTCAAGCCTGCGCGCGGCGTCAGCGGTGCAATCGCCGATGCACAGCCGCTGGACAGCTATATGCGCCTGCTGGCCAACGAAGATGGCGTAGAGCTTGAATGGGGCATGCGTGCCGAGAAAAACACCAAGACCGCACTGACCGAGCAGTACCGCTCGCGCGACCAGATTGCCGCTTTTGTGGCCGGCAAATGCCCGCACTGCGGCATCATCCAGTTTCCGCAACTGGCGTATTGCGTGAACCCGGCCTGCCAGAAAATCGCCAGCGGTTTTGAACAGGTGCCACTGCGCGACGTGCCCTGCAAGGTGCTGACCTATACCGCCGACTGGCTGTCGTACCACCCCGCCCCGCCGCTCTATGTCGGTTTTGTGCAGTTTGAAAACGGCGCACGCCTGCTGATGGAAACCGTGGACATCCATACACAGCAGCTGGAGGTCGGTACGCCGCTGCGCGTTGTCTTCCGCATCAAGGAAATCGACAGGAGCCGCGGTTACCGCCGCTACTTCTGGAAAACCACGCCAATATGAATCACCCCGGTTGCGGCTCACTGCGTGTAGCCGCCTCCCACCCTCAAGGGGGCGCTGCCTGTGGCACGGCGAAGCCGGCTCCACGGCAGCCCTGGCGGCTGCATTCCCTGGCGCATGCAGCGATCGTACAGAAGCACTAAGGAAACATCATGGCAACAGGTATCAGGGACAAGGTCGCCATCATTGGCATGGGCTGCTCCCGTTTTGGCGAGCGCTGGGACATCGGTACACCCGAGCTGCTCTCGGAGGCCTTTGAAGAGGCGCTGGCCGACGCGGGCATTGAGCGCAAACAGATCAACGCGGCCTGGTATGGCTCGGGCATGGACGCCATCAATGTGGGCAACTCGTCCATCCCGGCAGCCATGGCGCTGCGGCTGGAAGGCATTCCGGTCAGCCGGGTCGAGAACATGTGTGCCACGGCAACAGAAGCCCTGCGCGGCGCGACCTATGCCGTGGCCTCCGGTGCTGTCGACATCGCGCTGGCCATCGGTGCAGAAAAACTCAAGGACACGGGTTATGGCGGCCTGCCCACGCCCTTCAAGGGCACGCTCAACGACATGTGGATGCCGCTGGGCTCGGCCCCCGCAGGTTTTGCGCAGCTGGCTGCAGGCTACCGCGCCAAACACGGCATCTCGAAAGAAGACCTCAAGCGCGCCATCGCGCATGTCTCATGGAAGAGCCACCAGAACGGCACCATCAGCCCCAAGGCCCATCTGCAGAAGGCCATCACCATGGAGCAGATCCTCAATGCGCCCATGATTGCCGAACCGCTGGGCCTGTTTGACTGCTGCGGCGTGAGCGACGGCTCTGCCGCTGCCATCGTGACCACGCCCGAAATCGCCCGCGCGCTGGGCAAAAAGGACATGGTCACCATCAAGGCACTGCAGCTGGCCACCAGTTCGGGCGTCGAGTCCGGCACCGACAGCTGGGATGGCAGCCATGTGCGCACCACACGCATCGCCGCGAAGAAGGCCTATGAAGAGGCCGGCATCACCAACCCGCGCGAGCAACTCAGCCTGATGGAAGTGCACGACTGCTTTTCGATCACCGAGCTGGTGACCATGGAAGACCTGTTTGTCTCAGGCGAAGGCCGCGCCACGCACGATGTGATGGACGGCTTTTTTGACCGTGAAGGCGGCGGTGTGCCCTGCCAGGTCGATGGCGGGCTCAAATGTTTTGGCCACCCCATAGGCGCCTCGGGCCTGCGCATGGCCTATGAGGTTTACACCCAGCTGCTGGGCCGCGCCGGCAAGCGGCAATTGAACAGTCCCAGCATCGGCCTGACACACAACCTGGGCGGTGTGCCTTACCTGGGTGTGGCGGCGATTTCGATTCTTGGCCTGCACAACTGACACTGCTGATATTGCTGATAACAGGTAACCTCCGGACATGACCAACCTCCCCCAAACCAATACCCGCGTTCTGCTGAAGTCCCGCCCCTCGGGCATTCCGCAAGCAGAACATTTTGAAATCGCCGAGGCAGACATGCCTGCGCTGGAGCCCGGCCACTTCATCGTGAAGAACGAGTTCCTCTCGGTCGAACCCGCCATGCGCGGCTGGGTCAATGCAGCGGCCAATTACTCTGACCCTGTGGCCATAGGCGGCGTGATGCGCAGCTTTGCGGCCGGCACCGTGGTGGCCTCGCGCCATGCGGGTTATGCCGAAGGCGACAAGGTCATGGGCATGCTGGGCTGGCAACAGTACGCGCTCAGTGATGGCACCGGCATCCGCCGCAAGGTGCTTGAGCATGACCTGCCGCTCTCGCTCTCGCTCGGTGTACTGGGCATCAACGGTGTCACGGCCTACTTCGCATTGACAGAGGTTGGTGAGCCGCGACCCGGCGACACGGTAGTTGTGTCAACGGCTGCCGGCTCGGTCGGTTCGGCTGCGGGCCAGATTGCAAAACTCGCGGGTTGCCGCACCGTCGGCATCACAGGCGGCGCAGCGAAGATGAAGATGTGCCTGGAAGACTTCGGCTACGACGCTGCCGTCGACTACAAGGCGGCTGACTTCCAGCAGGCATTGGCTGCGGCATGCCCCAAGGGCGTGGATGTCTATTACGACAACACCTCGGGCGCCATATCCGACGCAGTGGTGGCACGCATCAACAAAAACGCCCGCATCATCATCTGCGGCACGGCATCCGTCGCCAGCTGGGACCCCTGGCCCAGCGGCCCGCGCATGGAGCGGCACCTGCTCAACAAGTCGGCGCGCATGCAGGGCTTTCTGGTCTGGGACTATGAACACCGCTATGAAGAAGCAGTATCCAGACTCGCGGCCTGGGTGCGCGAAGGCAAGCTGAAGTACCGCGAAGAAATCGTCGACGGCATCGCCGCCGCACCCGACGCGATTGCCAGCCTCTACCGCGGTGAAAACCTCGGCAAGCGGCTGATCCGCTTGTGACCCCCCACTGATTTGTCACACCCATCACCATGAATCTCGAAAAACTGCTGAACCTGAAGTTTGCCGACATCGACTACACGGCCACGCCGCGCGACGCCATGCTTTACGCCTTGGGTGTCGGTGTCGGTGACAGGCCTGAAGACGCGCGTGACCTGCAGTTTGCCTATGAGCAGAACCTGAAGATGTTTCCGTCGCAGGTCAACGTGATGTGCCACCCCGGCGGCTGGATCATGGACCCGGTGCTCGAAGTCGACTGGGTCAAGCTGCTGCACGGCGAGCAGGCATTTGAAATACTCAAGCCGCTCAAGCCCGGCGCCACCTATACGGGCCGTTTCAAGATCACCGGCGTGCTGGACAAGGGCACCGGCAAGGGCGCCCTGGTGTTCATGCGCAAGGAGCTGCGCGAGAGGGGCATCGACGACATCGTCAGCACGGTGGACTCCACCTACTTCCTGCGCGGTGATGGCGGCTGCGGCGGCACCCTCACCGAGGCACCTGTGCCGCACGCGATTCCGGACCGCGCTGCAGACACCAGCGTCAGCATTGCCATCCTGCCGCGCGCAGCACTCATCTATCGATTGAGCGGTGACTACAACCCGCTGCATGCCGACCCGGCCGTCGCACGCAAGGCCGGCTTTGAGAGGCCCATACTGCACGGCCTGTGCAGCCTGGGCGTGGCGACGCGCGCGATTTTGCAGGCAGCCTGCGACGATCAGCCTGAAAAACTTCAGTCCCTCAGGCTGCGCTTCAGCTCGCCTGTTTACCCAGGCGAAACACTGGTGACCGAGGTCTGGCGCGACGGCAATGTCGTAAGCTTCCAGTCACGTGTTGCCGAACGCAACATCGTGGTTTTGAACAATGGGCGCGCGACTGTTTCATCGTCCTGAGCCCATTCACCACACACTTCAAACAGCACAACCCATCAAGGAGGCCCAACATGTTTCAGCAAAAGAAAGTCATCATCAGCTGCGCGGTCACAGGCGCCATCCACACGCCGTCGATGTCGCCGCATCTGCCCATCACGGCCGATGAAATCGCCGAGGCATCGATTGCCGCCTGCGAAGCCGGCGCAGCCATCATCCACCTGCATGCACGTGACCCGGTGACTGGCAGGCCCGACCAGCGGCCCGAAGCCTTCGAGCCCTTCCTCAAGCAGATCAAGGCGCGCAGCAAGGCCATCATCAACCTGACGACCGGCGGCGCGCCCTACATGACGGTGCAGGAGCGCATGCAGCCCGCCAAGGTGCTCAAGCCCGAGATCGCGTCGATGAACATGGGCACCATGAACTTCGGCCTCTTCCCCATGCTGAACCGCTACAAGGAGTTCAAGTTTGACTGGGAAAAGCCTTACCTTGAAGGCAGCAAGGACCTGATCTTCCGCAACACCTATGGCGACCTTGAAACCGTGCTGACCGAACTCTCGGTCAATGAAACGCGCTACGAGTTCGAGTGCTATGACACCTCTCACCTTTACAACCTGGCGCACTTCGTCGAGCGCGGCCTGGTCAAGGCGCCGATCTTCATCCAGACCGTGTTCGGCATTCTGGGCGGCATCGGCACGCACCCCGACGATGTGATGCACATGAAGCGCACGGCAGACCGCCTCTTCGGCGACAGCTACCGCTGGTC
>JAZKCB010000055.1:0-6079 GCA_040388335.1 Pseudomonadota bacterium
GCACCCGCATTGCGCTTTTTTGCCGACCTGTCCGTCACGGTTGGCCAGCCCCAGGAGGTCGGTGCGGCTGCACACGGCTTGCGGCGGCTGATTCCCATCACTGGCGGCAGCGCCACGGGCGAGGGCTGGACAGCCCAGGTGCTGCCCGGCGGCGCAGATTTCCAGCTGGTGGTCAATGACCGCATGGTCACGCTGGATGCACGCTATTGCCTGCAGACCGATGGCGGTGACCTGATTTACGTCAAAAACCGCGCCGTTCGCAGCGGCCCGCCCGAGCAGATGGCCAGGCTGTTGCGCGGAGAGCCGGTCGACCCGGCGCAGATCTACTTTCGCTGCAGCCCGAGTTTTGAAACCGCCTCGCCGGCCCTGCGCTGGATCAGCGAGCGCATGTTTGTGGGCACGGGCGCACGCCATCCCGACAGGGTGGTGATGCGCTTCTTCTCAATGGACTAATTTTCACTGGACTGATTTTTATAACGACAACCGGAGACAAGACATGACACTTTCACGCAAACCCTTTCACCGACTGGCCAGCATCGCCGCAGGCCTTTTCGCCGCCACCGCATTTCTGTCCAGCTCGCCTGCATTGGGGCAATCCGGCTACCCCAACAAGCCGGTGCGACTGATCGTCGGCTTTCCTGCCGGCACCGGGCCAGACATCGTCGCCCGCCTGCTGGGCCAAAAACTCTCGGAAGCTTGGGGGACGGGTGTCATTGTCGACAACAAGCCGGGCGCTGGCGGGCTGATTGCCGCGACCGAAGCGGCACGCGCCATCCCCGACGGCTACACCCTCATGCTGGGCGAAACCGGCCAGTTGGCGATTGCGCCCAGCAGCTACAACAAGCTGCCCTACGACGCACAGAAAGACTTTGTGCCGGTCAGCCAGGTGGTCAGCGCGGACTTTGCCTTTCTGGTCAACCCGCTCAAGGTGCCCAGCAAAAATGTGAAGGAGTTTGCCGACTGGTCCAGGCAGCAGAAGGGGCTCTTCATGGCGACTTTTGGTGCAGGCACGCCCGGGCATTTTGGTGCCTACATGTTTGGCGATGCGCTCAAGCTCAAGCCTGAACCGGTGCATTACAAATCGACCGGCGATGCGCTGTCAGGCCTCTTTGGCGGCGATGTGCAGGGCGTGTTTGCCAGCATCGGCCTTGCTGCGCCCAACGTCAAGGCCGGCAAGCTGCTGGCGCTCGCGACCACTGGCCCGGTCCGCTCGACCGCCTTGCCTGATGTGCCGACCTTCAAGGAGCAGGGCTACCCCGATCTTGAATTCAGCTCATGGTTTGGCATCGTGGCCCCGGCAAAGACACCGCCAGAGATCATCGCCAAACTCAATGCCGACATCGTGAAGGCCGTGCGTTCGGCCGATGGCAAGACCAAACTTGAAGAAGCGGGCTTTCGCGTGACGGGTACCAGCCGCGAGGAGTTTGTGCGCATCATCAGCGTGGACACCGCCAAATGGGGCAAGGCTGTTGCTGCGACCGGCTTCAAGGCCGACTAGATATTTATCGAGGTCCTAGGCGAGCGCGATGCGCTGCAGGCCTTGGGCTGACAGGCGCAGCACTTCTGCACGCGGCGGTTTGGCTGCCAGGTCCCAGTCGGACAGCACGACACGATTCAGGCTGCCGCCCAGGTCGTGAATCGCGGGTTTGTGGGTGTGACCATGAATCAGCGTCGGCGCATTGGCGGCCTGCAGCCAGGCGCGGGTTGTGGCTGTGTCGAGGTCGGCGTAGGTGGCACCGGACGCCTTGCGCGCTTCGCTCTGGGCGCGCAGGCTGCGGGCGATGTCCTGGCGTTCTGCGAGGGGCTTGGCGAGGAAGGCCTGCTGCCACTGCGGGCTGCGCACCTCCTCGCGAAACTGCATGTAGTCCACATCGTCCAGGCACAGCGCATCGCCATGCGAGAGCAGCCACCGATGGTGGTTGAACATAAGCAGGGTGGGATCGGCCAGCAAGGTCGTATTGCAAAGGTCCATCAGGCCCTGGCCGACCAGGAAATCGCGGTTGCCGTGCATGACGTACACCGCCAGCCGGCTGGCCGTATCACCAAGCACATGCGCGCAGCGGTCTTCAAAGCTGGCAGCCGCTATTGAAACTTCTTCGTTCACCGCGTCGTCGCCGACCCAGACTTCAAACAGGTCACCGAGGATGAACACCGCGTCGGCCGGTGTGCTTTGCATGTAGTGCTGCCAGGCGGCAAAGGTCGCTGGCTCGCTGGCGTGCAGATGCAGGTCCGAAATGAAATCGACCGTGCGCCAGTCTTGTGGAGCATTGAGCTCTGCAATCTGGGGCACGGCCTGGGCCATGACGGCGGACGGGAAAGACTTGAAACTTACAGGGCCACAGCCTTTTCAATGATCACGTCGGTTTGCGGCACGTCACCATGGCCACCCTTGTTGCCGGTCTTCACACCTTCGATCTTGTCGACCACGTCGCTGCCGGAGACAACCTTGCCGAACACGGCATAACCCCAGCCGGAGCCATTGGGCGCGGTGTGGTTCAGGAAGTTGTTGTTGGAGGCATTGATGAAGAACTGTGCGCTGGCCGAGTGTGGTGCATTGGTGCGGGCCATGGCAACGGTGTACTTGTCGTTTTTGAGGCCATTGGTGGCTTCGTTCTCGATCTCGCCGTCGGTTGGCTTTTGTTTCATGCCGGGTTCGAAGCCGCCGCCCTGGATCATGAAACCAGGAATGACACGGTGGAACACGACGTTGCTGTAGTGGCCCTTGTTGACGTAGCTCAGGAAGTTGGCGACGGTCTTGGGCGCTTTGGCAGCGTCAAGCTCAAGGGTGATGACGCCGTAGTCCTTGACGTGGAGTTCTACTTTTGGATTGCTCATGATGGTCCTGGATGAGATTGGAAAGGGATTTGAAGAGGATGGGGAAACGAATTCTGCTCAGCTGATCAGCGTTGCAGACTTGATGACAACCGGTGTTTTGGGAACATCGGTCGGGAAGGGGCCGCCGGCGCCTGTAGGCACGCCCTTGATTTTTTCGACCACGTCCATGCCGCTGACGATCTTGCCGAACACGGTGTAGCCAAAGAGCTGCGGATTGTTGACGAGCTGGGCGCGCGGGATGTTCTCGTAGGTACGGCCCTGAAATTCGAACTTCGGCACAGGGTCGCCTGGCGGAATGATGGTCGGGTTCAGGAAATCGTTGTCCTTCACGTTGATGAAAAACTGCGCCGATGCGGAGTTGGGATCGCTGGTGCGCGCCATGGCAACTGTGCCGACGACGTTTTTCGGGCCGCCCCTGGCAAGCGCTTCACGGCCTTCATGGGCCACTGGTGGGCGTGTCTTTTTCTCGGCATAGCTGGTCTCGTAGCCGCCACCCTGAACCATGAAGTTGGGAATGACGCGATGAAAAATCGTGCCGTCGTAGTGCTTGTCCTTGACGTACTGCAGGAAGTTGGCGACTGTCTTTGGTGCCTTGTCGGGGTAGACCTCCATGACGAAGTCGCCTTCGGTGGTGACAAACTTCACTTTGGGAGCGGCCTGGGCCAAAGCACTGGCCGGCAACAGGTTGAATGCGGCAAATGCAAGGCCCACCGCAACAATGCTGGCGCGCCTTGTTGTCCTTGTTGCAGATGAGAGGGCTGTGGTCATCAGATGGCTCCTTCGTAGAAAATTTTCCACTGGCTGCCATTGCGGCTCCAGTATTGGCGTTTGGTGCGGCCTGTCTTGGCACCCTGCACCAGCTCGGCAAAGGTTACCACCATGGTGTCTGTGGTGTCGGTCCAGCGCAGGTAGGACACATCCTTGAGTTCGATCTGCTTGCCGGCCTGTTTTTCGATCTCGCTGCGCAGCGCAGGCGTCCAGTCGGCCATGGTTTTGCCATTGCCGGTGAAAAAGTCCGGTGCATACCAGCTGGCGACTTTTGCAAAGTCACCGCTGGACTTGGCCGCGTGCCAGCCCTTGAGTGCATCTTCAAAAGGCTTGGCATCGGCTTTGGCGGTTTGCGGCGCCACCCATTTCAGGCTTGGCGCAATCACGACGGGCGTGGTGCGGATTTCTACCGTGCTGATGATGCGTTCAAGGTCGGGGTTGGCCAGCACCACGCAGCCGTCGGTCGCCAGCGGCGCGCGCGAGTATTGCGAGGGCGGTGTGCCGTGCAGCCAGATTCCGCCGCCGGTCTTGCCGCGCTTGACATCCAGCTGGTTCGGGTAGTTGACCGGCAAGGCGCCAGAACCGTAAAAGTCCTTGAGTGATTTGGGGTTGAGGTTGCTGGTGATGAAGTACACGCCCAGCGGGGTGCGCAGATCGCCTTCAAGCTTTTTCTCGATCCCCGACTTGCCGACGGAGATGTAATAGTCTGCCAGCAGCTTCACGCCGGCAGGGGTGTTTTCAAACAGGTAAAGGCGTGACTTTGACGCGTCCACGGCAATGGCGTGCTTGTTGACGCTTGAGAGCGCCAGGAACTGGGATGGAACCAGACCGGGTGCTGGACGCTCACGCAAGGCCCGAAGGCGTAGCAGAGATTCATCCCGCAACTCGGAGAGTGCCGGGCCGGCTGCTTTGGCTGTGGTGTCAGGCACATCGCCTATGGCTCGCACCGGACGCAGTTGTGCAGAGAGCAGGTCACCATAAACCAGCTGTGCAAGCTGGAAGGTCGGAGCGTCCCGAACCAGCATTTCGGCCTTGCCCAGCGCTTCGCGCGTTTTGGCCTGGCCGATCAATTTGTAAATGTCGATCAGGCGTGCTTCTGCTTCACCATCACGTACCGCAGCCTTGGGGATGACTGGTGCGCGCGCAGCCTGTGTCTGCTTTGCCTTGCGTTCTGCGCGTGTAGCCTTGCGACTCTCAGAAGCCTGCGCGCGCTCGGCCTTGGTGCGTTTTTCTTTTTTTGCGTAGGCAGGCAGCGTTGCCAGCGCCAGCACAAGCGAGGCCCAGAAAAAGACTGTGGAAGCCTTTTTTATCTGTGTTGATAGTGGGTTCAATCGGAAAAGACGCTCAAGGTAAACACGCAGCCTGCAGTGGCCATGATGTCATGTGACCCACTGCGGGGGGATTAGTTTCCGGTTGATTCCCGGACGATGACCCAGCGGTCACCTGCCTTGACCATGTCCAGCGTCTTGCGGCTGGACACGTTCAGCGAATCTGCGCTGTAAGCCTGCCTGAATTTGGCAGTAGCCTTGTTGCCATCGACGGCAACCGAGAGGTTGTCCAGCTTGACCGTGATCCGCGACTTGCCGACGATGCGGGCGCGGCGGTCTTCTTCCCAGGATTTGCGGCTTTCACCCTTGGGCGTTGCAAAGTCCTTGCCGTAGCTGCCGAGGTAGCCTGTCATGTCCTTGGAGGCCCAAGCCGCAGCCCAGTTGCGAACAGCAGTCTCAACCTCTTTTTCGGCACCACTGGGGGCTGCTGCAGATGCGGCTGGCGTTGCTGCCGGGGCGGGTGCGGGTTTGGCTGCAGCAGGTGCGGGTGCTGCCGCAGGTGGTGCGGCTGCCACGACAACAGGTGCCTTGGCCGCTGCTGCGGCGGCAGTCTGCGCGCTCGTCGCGGGCTTCTGGCCCTTGGCATCCGGTGCGAACAGGGTACGGATCAGTGCCAGCTTGGGTTGCACGCCGGTGTTGCCGCCGTCAAGTTGCAATGCCTTGCTGTAGGCCTGACTGGCCAGTTTGGCATAAACGTCGCCGAGGTTTTCATGGGCCGTGGCGTAGCTCGGGTTCGTGCGGATGGCCATTTCAAGGGCTGCACGGGCCTTGTCGAACTGGCTCTGGCCGGCATACAGCACGGCCAGGTTGTTGTAGGGCTCAGGCAGCTCGGGGTAGTCCTGGGTGATCTGTGTAAACGTCGTGATCGCATCGCCGGGTTTTCCGGCTTCGGTCTGGATCACACCCTTGATGAAACGCATCTGCGGGTCACGGGGTTTGCCGGACAGGTATTGATCGGCCTTGGCCTGTGCTTCTGCGAGCTTGCCTGCGCGGATCAGCGCGTTCACATCAGCGTAGTCATCAGCGTAGGCTGCAGTGACCGACAGTGACAGGCCGGCGGTCAGCAAAAGCACGCGAAGTACGCTGTTCAGAGCGGCGGACGCGGATTGTTGCGGACGGGATGCTGGATTAAACATAAGGCCTCTGCA
>JAZKCB010000056.1:0-12475 GCA_040388335.1 Pseudomonadota bacterium
TGGTGGACTACAAGCTGTATGACTTCGACAAGGTCAAATGCTGGCCTGCCGGAACAGGCTACGCGCTGGCCGACTGGCTCAGGTCAAAAGGCCATGTGCCCGAGTTCGTCGAATCGGCAAAGCGCGACTGAAGCGCCAGCGACTTTAAAATACAGGCAACCCAAGGATCAAGATGACCACCATCGACAAAGAACTCGACACCCGCGGCCTGAACTGCCCGCTGCCCATCCTGAAGGCAAAAAAAGCCCTCGCAGACATGGTCAGTGGCCAGTTGCTGCGTGTGGTGTCCACCGACTCGGGCTCTACCCGTGACTTCATGGCTTTTGCCAAGCAGACGGGCAATGAACTGGTCGAGCAGACGACCGCCGGCGGCGACTTCATCCACGTGCTCAGGCGCCGCTAAAAATCGGTTCTAACCCAGCTTGAGTCCTTTCAGGTAAGCCCTGAAGTTCTCACCCACTTCGGGGTGCTGCAAGGCCAGTTCCACCGTTGCTTCCAGAAAGCCCGACTTGCTGCCGCAGTCGTAGCGATTGCCCTTGTACTGGAAGGCATAAACGGTTTCTTCCTTCATCAGGCTCGCGATGCCATCGGTGAGCTGGATCTCCCCGCCAACACCGGTCGGCTGGTTGCGGATATGCCTGAAAACAGCCGGCGTCAGGATGTATCGGCCTGCCACGCCCATGCGCGAGGGGGCGACCTCGGGGGCCGGTTTCTCGACCATGGCGCTGACCTTCATCAGGCCGTCCTTCATGGGTTCACCGGCCACGATGCCGTAGCGGCGGGTATGTTCTGCCGGGACTTCCTGGACGGCCAGAATCGATTGTTTGAGGCGGTCAAACTGGGCGCTCATCTGGGCGAGAACAGGCGCGCCACCCGGCGGACCGACCATCAGGTCATCGGCCAGCAGGACGGCAAAAGGCTCGTTGCCTACCAGGTGCTCGGCGCACAGCACGGCATGGCCCAGACCCAGCGAGCGGGGCTGGCGCACATATGAGAAATCCATGTCCGGCGGCTGTACGGACTGGACCAGTTTGAGAAGTTCGAACTTTTGGGCTACCTCCAGTTCGTTCTCCAATTCGTAGGCAGTATCGAAGTGATCCTCAATGGCACGCTTATTGCGTCCAGTTACAAAAATCATGTGCCGGATACCGGCTGCGTAGGCCTCTTCAACCGCGTATTGAATGAGCGGCTTGTCCACCACCGGGAGCATTTCCTTGGGTTGTGCTTTGGTCGCTGGCAGGAAGCGGGTTCCCAGACCTGCGACGGGGAAAACGGCTTTGTTTAAATTCGTGATTTTGGGCATCGACTTCGATCAGGGAAAAACAGGGAGTGTGCCGCCGCCTGCAAAGCAGGCGCGTCGGACAATTACGCAAACTGGAGCGGAATATGGAGCGAAATAACACGCCCACAAGTACGGCTCCGGGCAGAGAACCAGGGACTGCAGGGTGGACATCTTACTTCTAGACGCGCTTGTACCGGAGGCCATGGCCTGGCTTGAGGCCAGGCATAGCGTCGAGTACCGCCCCGAATTTGCAGACGACATGGTGTCGCTGCGCCAGGCCGCCTACAAGACCAGGGGCATCATCTTTCCGCGCCAGACGGTTGTCACGCGGGAGTACCTCGATTTCCTGCCCAAACTCAAGGCCGTCGGCCGCCTGCACGTCGGCACGGACAACACCGACCTTGAAGCCTGCAAGGAGCGTGACATCAAGGTCATTCATGCCAGCAGCGCCAATGTGCGCTCGAATGCTGAATACCTGCTCAGCTGCCTCCTGATTCTTTACCGCCGTGGTGTGGTGTCTGCGCTCATGGGGCGACGCCATCCTTCTGCGCAAATGGGGCGCGAGCTGAGCGGCAGCACCATAGGCATCCTCGGCCTTGCACCCACGGCCCATACGCTGGCCGGCATGCTTAACGGCCTGGGCGTGCGCCTCATCGGCTACGACCCGGCGGTCCACCACACTGCGCCGATCTGGGAGCGCCTGCGCATCAAGCCTGTCACGCTGCCGGAGCTGATCAGCCAGGCCGATGCGGTCTCGGTGCAGATGCTTTATGCCAGCCGCTTCAAGGGCTTTGTGAACGACAAATTGCTGGCCGCATGCAAGAAAAACCAGCTCTGGGTCGGCATCAGCCGGAGCGAACTTTTTAATGAAGAGGCGTTGGCGGCAGCGCTGACGGATGGCCGCATTGAGGCCTGCGTGCTCGATGGCGCCGAGCCTAAATTCACGGCAGACAGCTCACCCCTGCATGGCCTGAAGAACCTGTTCGTCACACCGCGTCTGGGTTCACACACCCGCGAGGCGCGCCTGCGCTCGAGCTGGTATGTCGCGCACCGCATGCATGAGGCGATCAGCGCCGGGAAGGCAGGTACGGACCCCATGCTGAGCGTGCCGATGGATCTTGACGGGGCAGGCTCCGGGTCCGGCTCACACTGGGCTGAGCCTGAGTTCGATACACGCTAGGTATATCGCCCCCACGTTCGCTCGCTGCGTGTAGCTTCTCTGCCCCCCGAGGGGGCCGCCCCGCCTTGCGGCCGGCAAAGCCGGACCGCGGCTCCTGCTTGCGAAATCACGCTCTGGCTGTGACCGGCCAACTCCTGTCAGTTCAGACGGGCGAGCTGATCCCTGATCTTCTCGAGTGTGGCGGTGAAGTCCGTCAGGCGCTTCTGTTCCTGCGCCAGCACCGCTGGCGGCACCTTGCTCACAAAAGCCTCATTGGCGAGCTTGGCCTTGACCTTGACGAGCTCACCCTCAAGCCGTGTGGCTTCCTTGCCCAGACGGGCTTTCTCAGCCGCGACATCGACTTCCATGTGCAGGCAAACCCGTGCTTCTCCGACCACAGCCACTGGCGCTGCCTGTGCAGCCGCCGCCCACGCAGCCTCGTCATCAAACACCTTGACTTCACTCAGCTTGGCAAGTGACTTCAGCACAGGCGCAATCGCGTTCATGAAGTCTGTATCGCCCAGCACAAACAGCGGCAGGCGCGCGGCGGGCGATACATTCATCTCGCCGCGCAGATTGCGGCAGGCGTCAACCAGTGTCTTCAGTTTGGTGACGTGTGCTTCGGCTTTTTCATCAATCTTCTCGGGCTGGCTTTTCGGGTAGGCCATCTGGCCGATGAACTCGCCTTTTTTCATGTCGGCCACCGGCGCAACCTTTTGCCACAGCTCTTCGGTGATGAAGGGAATGACGGGGTGAGCCAGGCGCAGAATGCCTTCCAGCGTGCGGATCAGCGTGCGGCGGGTCGCACGTTTCTGCGAATCATTGCCGGTCTGGATCTGCACCTTGGCAATTTCCAGGTACCAGTCGCAGAACTCGTCCCAGACAAACTGGTAGATGCTGCCGGCCACGTTGTCGAGGCGGTACTCGGAAAAACCTTTGGCCACGTCGGCTTCCACGCGCTGCAGGGTCGATGAAATCCAGCGATCTGCCTGCGAGAACGTCATGTAGTTGTGGAACTCGCCACCGGGCGCGCACTGCTCCTTGGTGTGCTCGCTCAGTCCGCAATCCTGGCCTTCGCAGTTCATCAGCGTGAAACGCGTGGCGTTCCAGAGCTTGTTGCAGAAGTTGCGGTAGCCCTCGCAACGTTTGCTGTCGAAGTTGATGCTGCGGCCCAGGCTGGCCAGCGATGCAAAGGTGAAACGCAGCGCATCGGCGCCGTAGGCTGGAATGCCGGCTGGGAATTCCTTCTCGGTGTTCTTGCGCACTTGCGGTGCAGTTTCCGGCTTGCGCAGGCCCTGCGAGCGTTTGTCGAGCAACGGCGCCAGCTCGATGCCGTCGATCAGGTCCACCGGGTCCAGCACATTGCCTTCGGACTTGCTCATCTTCTTGCCCTGCGCGTCTTTCACCAGGCCGTGGATGTACACATGGTGAAAGGGCACCTGGCCGGTGAAATGCGTGGTCATCATGATCATCCGGGCGACCCAGAAGAAGATGATGTCGTAGCCGGTGACCAGCACGCTGGACGGCAAAAAGAGATCAAGCTCTTTTGTTTTTTCTGGCCAGCCCAGGGAAGAGAAGGGCACCAGCGCCGATGAATACCAGGTGTCGAGCACGTCTTCATCACGAAACAGCTTTTTGCCGGGTGCCTGCTTCTGCGCGTCTTCTTCGTTCTCGGCAACATAGACCTTGCCATCTTCGTCATACCAGGCCGGGATCTGGTGACCCCACCAGAGCTGGCGCGAGATACACCAGTCCTGAATGTTGTTCATCCACTGGTTGTAGGTGTTGACCCATTGCTCGGGCACGAATCTGACCTCGCCGCTGCTCACGGCGTCAATGGCTTTTTGCGCAATCGATTTGCCTGTCGGATCCTTGTCGCTGACCTTGCTGAGCGCCACAAACCACTGGTCCGTCAGCATGGGCTCGATCACCTGTCCGGTGCGCGCACAACGCGGCACCATGAGCTTGTGCTTTTTGATTTCGACGAGAAAGCCCTGTGCTTCCAGGTCTGCCACCACAGCCTTGCGCGCCACAAAGCGGTCCATGCCGCGGTATTTTTCAGGAGCGTTGTCGTTGATGGCCGCGTCCAGTGTCAGCACGCCAATGATGGGCAACTGGTGCCGCTGGCCGACCGCATAGTCGTTGGTGTCATGTGCGGGCGTGACCTTCACCACGCCGGTTCCGAATTCCTTGTCAACATAGTCGTCGGCAATGACGGGGATGGTGCGATCACACAGCGGCAGCGACACCTGCTTGCCGATGAGGTTGGTGTAGCGCTCATCTTCAGGGTGCACCATCACCGCCACGTCGCCCAGCATGGTTTCAGGCCGTGTCGTGGCGACAGTCAGTGAGCCTGAACCATCAGCCAGCGGGTAGCGGATGTGCCACATGAAACCGTCTTCTTCCTCGCTCTCGACTTCAAGGTCGGAGACGGCAGACTTCAGGATGGGGTCCCAGTTCACCAGCCGCTTGCCGCGGTAGATCAGGCCCTGCTCATAGAGCTGCACAAAAGTCGAGGTGACGACTTTGGACATCTTCGGGTCCATGGTGAAGTACTCGTGCTTCCACGAGACCGAGTCACCCATGCGGCGCATCTGGCGCGTGATGGTGGTGCCCGACTCTTCCTTCCACTCCCAGACCTTGGCGACGAAGTTCTTGCGGCCGAGATCGTGGCGCGATTTGCCTTCGCCCTGCAGCTTGCGCTCCACCACGATTTGCGTGGCGATGCCTGCATGGTCGGTGCCCGGCACCCACAGTGTGTTGTCGCCCTTCATGCGGTGGTAGCGCGTGAGCGAGTCCATGATGGTCTGGTTGAAGGCATGTCCCATGTGCAGCGTGCCCGTCACATTGGGTGGCGGCAACTGGATGGCAAATGAGGGCCTGGCGGCGTCCAGCGTGGGCTCGTACTGGCCGCTTTGCTCCCAGAGCGGGCCCCAGTGGCTTTCAATGTCGGTCGGCGCAAAAGACTTGGCCAGGGCGTCCAGCCCCGGTGTCGGTACGACCACCTTCGCGGCTTCTGGTGCAGGATTGGCGGTGCTGGATGCTTGGGATGGGACGGCTTCGGTCATGTGCGCAATGAAAAGCGGCACCAATAGGGATGCCGCGTGGGGTGAATGGAACCCCCTGATTTTATTCGACTGGGCGCGCCCCGTCCCTGAAGGGGCAAGCCGCCTGAAATGCTAGATCCCGGCAGGCTTTTTGAGGGTCAGCATGCGGTCTTGCGGCGTGAGCACGATGGTCTTGACTTCGCTGCCCTGCATCACCGTGAGCTTGACGGGCTCCGTGGGCCCCGTCCGCGCCCACACCTTCTTGTAAAAGCTCTCCAGCGTGGTGACCTGGTCGCCATCGACAGCCAGCACCACCACACCGGGCAGCAGGCCTGCCATTTCTGCCGGGCTGTCGGCGCTGACACGCACGATCTGCACCTTGCCTTCACGGTCGCTGGAGGTCAGGCCCAGCCAGGGCCTGTGGCTCTGGCGGCTGCTGCCCGACTGGCGCATCTCGGCCAGGATGGGCTTGAGCAAATCGACCGGGACAAACATGTTGCCCGGGTTGCGCCGGTTTTCACCCGATGCGTCCATCACCAGCAGCGAACCGATGCCGACCAGTTCACCCCGGTGGTTGAACAGCGGCGCACCGCTGTGGTTGCCGCGGCTGGATGCCACCGGCGGGCTGGTGAAGATGGCAGTGTCGAGGTGGTATTCCCAGGTGCCGGAGAAGGCACGCGTATTGACCAGCTGCGTCATGCTCACGCCGCTGTCGTCGCCGTTGGCGCCACCGCTGGCGCCGGTTGCCGCCATCAGGGGCTCACCGGGTTTGAGGTCACGCACGCTGCCCAGCGTGACCGGTGCCACACCGCGCATCGGCAGCAGCGGGCGCACCAGGCCAAAACCGGTGGCAATGTCATAGGCCACGGCGGTGGCGGGCAGGACCTTGTTGTCCTGCGTCACGATCTCGATCTGTTCGGCTTCCAGCATCAGGTAGCCGATGGTCAGCACCAGGCCGTCAGCGCCTATGACCACGCCGGAGCCGGTGCGTTTCATGCCCAGGCTTTCGGCAGAGCGGGCGCCTTCCACAGCGGTAACGCGTATACCGACAACAGCGGCGTTCGCCTTGTTCATGGCCTCCATGATGGCCTGCACGCTGGGTGGTGCCGCAGTAGCGGCGTGGGACGCCACCGTGAAAGTGGCAGAAGCGGGGGGGATGGATAACACGACACAAAGCCAGAGACTTGAAGCACGCATGGTGAACTCCATGAAGCCGTGTCCGGCGCGGGATGGCATCAGATCACGTCAAAGAAGAATGCGCCTGTTTCAAAATCTTCGCAATAGGCCAACGGTCAAAAAATGGCTCTTTTTTGCAGGGCCAGGCTCGTTCAGGTTTTGACGGCACCACTGGCTGCACCGAACTCCGGCCTGTCATTCTTCTGCGGTTTGAGTGGGGCTGCTGTTTTGCCTTCGGCGCGCTCCTTGCGCCACTGCTGTTTGCGCGCCGTCCACTCTGCCAGACGGGTGTGGGCGACGTGGCTTTCCTTTTCCATCTCGTCTTCGGTGGCGAGTTGCGCTGTCAGCTCCAGCCGTATGCCGTTGGGGTCGAAGAAATAAATGCTTTTAAAGACGTGGTGGTCCGTCACGCCGAGCACTTCGACGTTCTCGGCCTCCAGCCTGGCCTTCATGGCTTGCAGGTCGGCGACTGTGTCCACACGAAAGGAGATGTGGTTCACCCAGGCCGGCGTGTTGGGGGAAGGCAGGGCCGCGACGTCATCGCCCAGGTCAAAAAACGCAATGAAGGAGCCGTCCCGCAATCGGAAGAAGAAGTGCGTGTACGGGCAGTATTCACCGGTGCTGGGCACATGGTCACTCTGGATGATGTGATAGAGCGGCAGGCCGAGGATGTCTTCGTAGAAGTGCCGCGTTTCTTCCGCGTCTTTGGCGCGGTAGGCGTAATGGTGAAGCTGGTGCACAGGGGCTGGCGGTGGCAGCTGGCCTGCACGTGTTGCGGTCGTGGCGTCCTGGACGGTTGAGTGCATATCCGGTCTCCTGAAAGGTGATTTTGCGCGGCGCGCCGCAATCCTCATTATTTAACTAATCGTAATCAATTTACTTTAACGTAATTCTTGTTCGTTGCCAAGCTTTCAATCGCCGGCAGCTTTATGGGCGCTTCAGCAGCAGGGGCAGCTTGCTGTCGTAAAGTCGGGCTTTGAATACATATTGATACCCGCATGCTGTTTTTACTCTCACCAGCCAAATCGCTGGACTACGACACCCCGCCCCACATCGACACCCACAGCAAGGCGCTGTTTGCCAGCCAGTCAGCCGAACTCATCGACGTGCTGCGCACCAAAACCCCGCAGCAGATCAGCACACTCATGAAGCTGTCGGACACGCTATCGGGCCTGAATGTGGCGCGCTACCAGGCCTGGTCGCCGCGCTTCACGGCCAAAAACTCGAAGCAGGCAGCGCTGGCTTTTGACGGCGATGTATATGGCGGGCTGGACGCCAAAACGCTCAAGGCCGATCAACTCGACTGGGCACAACAACACCTGTGTATTTTGAGTGGCCTTTATGGCGTGCTGCGTCCGCTGGACCGCATGCAGCCCTACCGGCTGGAGATGGGCACGGCGCTCAAGACTGACCGGGGCAGCAATCTGTACCAGTTCTGGGGCACGCAGATCTCGGACTATCTCAACAAGCGGGCTGCTGACGATACCTCACCTGTCATCGTCAACCTGGCGAGTGAAGAGTACTTCAGGGCGGTTGATTTGAAGGTGCTCAAGGTGCGTGTGGTCAGCTGCGTGTTTGAGGAACTGCGCGGCGGCAAATACAAGATCATCAGCTTCAGCGCCAAGCGTGCGCGCGGGCTGATGGCGCGCTACACGATTGAGCATCAGGTGAACAGTGTCAAAAAACTCGAAGGCTTTGACGCCGAGGGTTATGCCTTCGATGCAAAAGCTTCGGCGCCAGACCGGCTGGTGTTTCGCCGCAAGCAACCCGCCTGAACCGCGCCCATGACGCAGCAGGCCAGCGGTCCGCAAATCCTCACGCGTGAGGTGTTTGACTGGATGGCCTCGCAGTCGGCGCAAGGCCATTCGACGGAAATCATCTTTCAGGCCCTGCGGGATGCAGGCTGGAACATTGAGGCGGCCACTCGGGCCGTGCAGATGCTGCTGGAGTCGCTCAAGACCTTGCCTGTGCCGTCGTTGTCCCTGCCTATCTCGGGCGGCATGGTGGATGCCGGCGACAAATGGGTGCAGGTGATCCATCAGTCAGAGTCGCCCAATATCGTGGTGTTTGCCAGCCTGCTCAGCGACAGCGAATGCGATGCGCTGATGGACGAAGCCCGCCCCAGGCTGTCGCGCTCACTGACGGTAGACACACAGACGGGCGGCGAGGAGCTCAACCCGGCACGCACCAGCGACGGCATGTTTTACACGCGCGGCGAGACCGAAGTGGTGCGGCGTGTCGAAGCCCGCATTGCCCGGCTGCTGGGCTGGCCGCCGCAAAACGGCGAAGGGCTGCAGGTGCTGTGTTACGGCCCCGGTGACGAGTACAAACCGCATTACGATTATTTCGATCCGGTCGAGCCCGGCACAGCGGCCATCTTGCAGCGTGGTGGCCAGCGTGTGGCCACGCTCATCATGTATCTGCAGGCGCCGGTACAGGGCGGCGCGACGATATTCCCATCGGTCAAGGTCAGCGTCGCGCCCAAACGCGGCAACGCCGTGTTCTTCAGTTATCCCCGTGCGCACCCGGCCAGCCTCACACTGCACGGTGGCGAGCCCGTCGTGAAGGGCGAAAAATGGATTGCCACCAAATGGCTGCGAGAACGGGAGTTTATTTAAACCCTGCTTTTGACCGTCATCCCGGACCCGATCCGGGATCCATCCCGGTATCCGGTGCGGCGCCTGAAACCTGGATTGCGGGTCAAGCCCGCAATGACGGGCAAGCGCTAGACATAATGTCCCGATGAAACTCAAAGCCAACAACATTGACATCGAGATCGAAGACACCCACCCGGCAGACACCACGGGCCGGCCGGTGGTGCTGCTCATCATGGGTCTGGGCATGCAGCTGATCGCCTGGCCGCCGGCCATGGTGCAGGCGCTGGTGGATGCGGGCTTTCGGGTGGTGCGGTTTGATAACCGAGACGCCGGGCTGAGCCAGAAGTTCGCCCACCTCGGCACGCCCAACCTGCTCTGGGAGGGGCTCAAGTTCCGCTTGCGCGTGACCATCACGCCGCGCTACAGCCTCAAGGACATGGCGGCCGATGCGCTGGGCGTGCTGGATGCGTTGAATATAGCCAAGGCCCATGTCGTCGGTGTCAGCATGGGCGGCATGATGGCGCAGCGCCTGGCTTTGCTGGCGCCTGCGCGGCTCTCAAGCCTCACCAGCATCATGAGCACCAGCGGCGCACGCGGCTTGCCAGAGGCCAGCCCTGCCGTCACGCGCGTGCTGCTCAAGCGACCCGGCAAGGGCCGTGATGCGGCGATAGACCACACCGTCAAGCTGCTGCAAACGATTGGCAGCCCGGGCTTTCCGACGCCGCAGCCAGAGTTGCGCGAGAAGGTGGCTGAAGCGGCTGCGCGCGGTTTTTACCCGCCGGGCATTGTTCGTCAGATGGTGGCCATCGTCGCCGACACCACGCGCGCGGCCGAGCTGAAAAACATCAACGCACCGACGCTGGTGATTCACGGCAAGGCAGACCCGCTCGTTCCCTTTACCGGTGGCGAAGACACGGCCAGGCGGATTCCCGGTGCGGTGCTGCACGGTATTGACGGCATGGGCCATGATTTGCCGCCCGGTGTGGTCGAGCGCATCCTCATGCCCCTGATCCCGCATTTAAAGGCTGCAGATCTTCTGCAGAAGCACTGATTGTTATGAACACACCTGACCAATCCCAACTCGGCAAAACCTCGGCCTACATCGACCAGTACGATGCGTCGCTGCTGTTCCCCATTCCGCGTGCCGTCAAGCGCGAAGAAATCGGTGTGACCGGTACGCCGCCGTTTTTCGGCGCCGACATATGGACGGCCTATGAGCTGAGCTGGCTCAATATGCGCGGCAAGCCGCAGGTGGCGCTGGCGCACATCACCGTGCCCTGCGAGTCGCCCAACATCGTTGAGAGCAAGTCCTTCAAGCTTTACCTCAACAGCTTTAACAACACACGTTTTGCCGATGCCCGCGACGTGCGTGAGCGCATACGTGCCGACCTCAACGCGGTTGTGGGCGCAGGCGTCGGCATCAAGACCATAGGTCCGGAGCTGTTTGACCGCGAACCCGTGCATGAGATGGATGGCCTGAACCTTGACCGTCTGGATGTCGAATGCATCCACTTCACGCCGGCGCCTGAATTGCTGTTTGCCGAGTTCGACGAAGCGCCGGTGACGGAAACCCTCACCAGCAACCTGCTCAAGAGCAATTGCCTGGTGACCGGCCAGCCCGACTGGGGCAGCGTGCAGATCAGTTACTCAGGCCCGCAGATCAACCAGGAAGGGCTGCTGCAATACCTGGTGAGCTATCGCAACCACAACGAGTTTCATGAGCAGTGCGTCGAGCGCATCTTCATGGACGTGTGGGCGCGCTGCAAGCCGATCAGGCTGTCGGTCTATGCCCGCTACACGCGCCGCGGCGGGCTGGACATCAACCCCTTCCGCACCAGCCACCCGCAGGCACTGCCGCCCAATGTGCGTATCGCGCGCCAGTGAATTTGCTATTAAATCAGTAGCCGCTCACGCCCGTATTTATTGGTCTGAAGGCCGATTTGATGCCTGAAATACGCCTTTTTCGGGCTTTTTGGAGTGATTTGGCGGGCTTTGCACTGCGCAAAGCAGCCTCGGGGCAGATTTTTACTGTATACGTTAAAAATTTAAGTTATACGGCAAAAATTTAACGTATACATTAAAAATCATGCCTGTGATCAATCGAGGGCTGGTTCAGCCGGCCTTTCAAGACCTGACAAGCGCTTTCAAGCCCGATTTGAGATGCAAAATATGGCTTGAGGCCAATAGATACGGGCGTAAGCAGCTACTGAAAATATAGCAATCCCAGCTACCGCTGGGGTCGGCAGAAGGCGGGTTGAGGTCGCTTGGGTCATTGAATCTGGTCAGCCCAGTCACAGCGCAGACGCAAGGCCTGGTGGGCACTGAGCCTGAAGCGCGCATACAGCCCGGGCAGGCAGACGCCCAGAATGCAGAACGGAAAGGCCCATTCCGCGTCCAGCGCCAGGGCCGGCAGCCAGGCAATCCAGCCCATCACCCAGCAGGTCAGCATGGCATCCCAGATCTGGTATTCCAGCGGGTGGTCGTCCCTGTGGGTGACGTGCCATTTCTTGATGCGTTGCAGCCGGGCAATGGTGAATTGCCGGGGCGGCGGGGTGTGAGCCTGTGCCATGAGACCTCCGGTTGAGGATGGAGCCAGTGCGCCAACCGGGTAGGTCGGCACATGGCTTCAATCTAGGCTCGCGCCCGGAGGGTGTCAACGACCTTTCCAGACTGTGCAGTCTAGAAACCAATGGCGTATGCCGCAGCTTTGGCCGAGTCCTTCAAAAACTGGCGCAAGCTGTGAAGCAATCCTGTGCGCAGGCCTGCCCCAGGCCGCGTCATCAGACCACCAGGTCTTTCTCGACTTCCTGGACCTTGCGCCTGGCCATGGCGAGGTTGGACTTGGCCTTGTCCAGCACCAGGTAAATGAACAGCCCTTCCTTGCGGGCCATGGGACGGATGATGTGGTATTGCTTGCCCAGCGT
Source organism: Pseudomonadota bacterium (assembly GCA_040388335.1). Classification (GTDB taxonomy): domain Bacteria; phylum Pseudomonadota; class Gammaproteobacteria; order Burkholderiales; family Burkholderiaceae_C; genus Polaromonas. The sequence continues at coordinate 12,186 of JAZKCB010000056.1, forward strand.
GATCAGGATGTCCTCGATCACGTCATTGAGGCCTAGTGCCCGCATCGTTTTGATCTTCGCGCGTACCACCTCGGTATTACCCGCCGCCGCCACCTCCAGGTCAACACCTGTGCCGATCTGGCCCAGGATCATGCCACTCGATGAATCCACCAGTGCCGCGCAAAGTGCGCCATCGATGACCATCAACTCGTCCATACCCAACTTGATACTTGCCATTTCAAAAGCCCTCCTACTGCCGCCGGATGAAAGGCCCTGTTGCCGCGGCGTCAGAAGCGGCAACTGCCCGGAAA
>JAZKCB010000057.1:0-20229 GCA_040388335.1 Pseudomonadota bacterium
CCCGCCCCGATGATCAGCAAACGCCAGCGCGGCCCGTGCAGGGTCACCAGCGCATTTGCGGAAACCTGCATCGATTGCGCGGGCGATGCGGTGCTGAGCGTGACCAGGCCGGTCTGCATATCAAGCCGGCGCGCCACCAGTTCGCCCGCACCAAGCCTCTGCAGCATGTCTTGCAGCTTGCTGGCCAGCGACAGCGGCTCGATGGCCAACTCAATCGTGCCGCCGCAAGGCAGGCCAAACCGGTGGGCTTCGTCAGCCGTCATGCCATAGGTGACCACAGCGGGAAGCGTTCGGCTCAGGCCTTCACGCCGCGCCCGGTCAATCATGTCGTCTTCAATGCATCCACCCGACACTGAACCCACCACACGGCCATCTTCACAGATGGCCAGCATGGAGCCTTCAGGTCGCGGGCTGGAACCCCAGGTTTTCAGCACGGTGATCAACTCGCAGCGCAGGCCGGTGGCCAGCCACTGCGAGGCGGTCTTCAGCACTTCAAGATCAATATTGTCCATGCGCGCAGGTTACCAAAAACGGGCGGGCCATCGGCAACGACCTCATGTACTTTTAGTCCAGTCCATCCCTGTCGGGCATCATCAGGCCCTGGCAAGGTTGTCGTGCAGCGGCAATTGCCGTATGCGCTTGCCGGTCGCCGCAAACAGCGCGTTGGCCACTGCTGGCGCGACAAGCGCCGTCGCGGGTTCACCAATACCGCCAGGCTTCTCCGTGCTTGGTACCAGCGTGATGTCGATGACGGGCACCTCATTCATACGGAGCACCGGATAGTCGCCAAAGTTGGTTTGCTGTACGCGCCCCTTGTCCAGCGTGATCTGGCTGTTCAGCGCCGCAGTCAGTCCAAACACCACACTTGACTGGATCTGCGCGATCACGGTATCAGGGTTGACCATGCGGCCAAGGTCGGCCACCACGGTCACCTTGTGTACGGTGATCTGCTTGTCCTTGACCGAGATCTCTGCGACCTGGGCCATATAGGTGTCATAGCCTTCCATCAGCGCAATGCCCCGGAAGCGCCCGGCCGGCGCGGAGGTCGCCCAACCGGCCTTGTCGGCCGCCATCTTGAGCACATTGGCAAAGCGCGGCTGTTTTTCGAGCAAGGCCATACGATAGGCATAGGGGTCCTTCCCCGCACCTGCAGCCAGCTCATCGATAAAGCTTTCATTGGCAAAAGCATTGAGCGCATGGCTCACAGAACGCCAGTAGCCCACACGCAGGCCGCTGTCATGCTTGACGATCTCATGACGCGTGGCCTGGATCTCATAGGGCGCGAGCGCCGCCTCCGTCATGAGCGGATCCTGCGCCTCGCCCGGCAGGCCAAACACACGCCCGGTGACTGACTGCGACACCATGCGGAACGTCATCGCTGTGGGCTTGCCGTCCGGCCCAACCGCTGCCGCCAGCTGGTGCACGGACATGGGCCGGTAAAAGTCGTGCGTCATGTCGTCTTCACGCGTCCAGAGCAGCTTGACCGGCTTGTTGACGGCCTTTGATATCTGCGCCGCCTGCACAATGAAGTCCAGGTCAATACGCCGCCCAAACCCACCGCCCAGGAAGGTGGTTTTGACCGTGATGTCTTCAGGCTTCATGCCCAGCGCCTTGGCCACAGCGCCCTGCGCGCCGTCCTGCCACTGGGTGGGGCCGATCAGGGCCATCTTGCCGTTGCTGTAACTGGCGGTGAAGTTCATCGGCTCCATGGTGGCATGCGCCAGCAGCGGTGAAACATATTCGGCGCGCACCACTTTGGCGGCACCGGCAATCACCGCATCGGCGTCGCCGACCGCTTTCAGTGGCAATGGTTTGTCCGTCGCCTTGCGAATGCCTTCCAGCATTGAGGCATTGGTAATCGATGCACCTGCGCCTTCATCCCACGCGATGGTCAAGGCGGCCCTGGCCTTCCTGGCGTGCCAGTAGCTGTCGGCGACCACCGCCACGCCATCAGGAATCTGTACCACGTCAATCACACCAGGCATGGCCTTCGCTTTGGCGCCATCAAAGCTCCTGACGGTCCCGCCGATCACAGGGCACTGCTCCAGGGAGGCGTAAACCATCCCCGGCAGCCTGACGTCGATACCGAACTCGGCCGTACCATTGGTTTTGGCCGGCGTGTCCAACCGCTTCGTGGGCTTGCCGATGATCGTGAAGTCTTTCGGGTCCTTCAGCGCAACCTTCTCGGGCACAGGCAGCTTCGAGGCGGCTTCTGCCAGAGACCCATAGGTCGCCCGCCTGCCTTTCGCGCCAATCACCATGCCGTTTTCTGCCTTCAGCGTGGATGCGTCCACATTCCACTTTGCAGCTGCTGCAGATACCAGCATGGTGCGCACCTGCGCCCCGGCGATACGAAGCTTTTCCCAGCCGTCGCGTACCGAGGTCGAGCCGCCGGTAAGTTGCGGACCACCCAGCAAGGCGTTGCCATACACCTTGCCGTCAGGCGGCGCTATGGCCACCTTGATGCGGCGAATATCAACATTGAGTTCTTCCGCGATCAGCATGGGCATGGAGGTGTAGACGCCCTGCCCCATCTCGGAACGTGCCGATATCAGCGTGATGGTGTTGTCATCGGCGATATGCACCCAGGCATTGGGCGTGTAGAGCGTGCCTGCAGCCTGCGTTGAAAGCGGCAGGCCAAGACTGACACCCAGCATCAGTCCGCCAGTCACGGTGGACGATGTCTTGAGGAAGTTGCGGCGATTCAGGGAAGCGGTTTGCAGTGGAGCATTCATGATGTTTCCCCTCAGGCTTTGCGCATGGTTGAAGCGGCATCCTTGATGGCGGCCTTGATACGCGGGTAGGTTCCGCAGCGGCATATATTGCCGCTCATGGCGGCATCAATGTCCGCATCGCTGGGGTTGCTATTGCCCTTGAGAAGCGCTGCAGCGCTCATCAGTTGCCCCGACTGGCAATAGCCGCACTGCGGCACGTCGTGTTTGATCCACGCGACCTGCAGGGGGTGGGTGTTGTTGCGCGACAGGCTTTCAATCGTGGCTACTTTTTTGCCCGCAACCGCCGACAGCGGCGTCTGGCAGGAGCGTACCGGCTGGCCATTGAGGTGTACCGTGCAGGCGCCACACAAAGCCACGCCACAGCCAAACTTGGTACCGGTCATGCCGAGCTCGTCGCGTATCACCCATAACAGGGGCGTATCCGGCTCGACATTGACGGACACGGCGCGGCCGTTCACATTGAATTTTGTGCTCATGGTGGGGTCCTTTTTGTAGTTGCTGGCATCGGTCCGCCCTGAAACCATGAACCGGTTTCAGGTCAGGCACCACCAGATGCTACGACTGCGTATTCCGCCACACCCACGTATAAACCCTCATCGCCGAACCTTGGCGACAGCGGGTCTGTTTCTAAAAGTTACGGCAGGTCGTTGAAGATGTCGAACACCAGGCGGCGCAGCCACTGGTGGCCTGCATCGGCATGGCGCTGCTCATGCCATTGCTGCTTGATCGGAAACAGCGGCACGGTAAACGGCAGCTGCGCGATGCGCAGGCCGCCGCGTGAAGCGGCCATGGCCAACGCGAGCCGTTCGGGCACACTGAGCAGCAGCTGCGAGTTGGCCACCATCGTCGACAGGCCAAGCGAATGAACAGCCGTCAACACCACCTTGCGTTTGTCCAGAACGTTGAGCTCCGACAAGGTTGAATGCAGTGCGTCATAACTCGCACCGCTGGGCCGGTAGACGATGTGCGCTGCGTCAAGGTATTCAGGAAGCTCAACTTTTTCAGCTTTCAGTTCATGGTCGGCACTCAGCAATGCCACATAGCCTTCTTCAAACAGACGCTGCTGGTAAATGCCGGCACCAAGTGGCTGCCAGCTGCCTATGGCCAGGTCAATCGCGCCGTCGACCATGAGCTGCCTGCAGTTGGAAGGTGACGCTTCGACGGTTTCAAAGCGCACGTGTGGGGCCAGCTCCTGCGCTTTGGCCAGCAGGGGCGGCATCAGCACCAGTTGCCCGATGTCATTGACAGCAATACGAAACAACTGACTGGATGTGGCCGGGTCAAAGCGGCGGCTCTGGTCTATGGCCTGGTTCAGTTTGGCCAGACCCTCTTCGACCGGTTCAATGAGTTTTGCAGCAACAGCGCTGGGCACCATGCCGTTGGGCGTACGCACAAACAGCGGATCGTCAAAACGCTCACGCAGGCGTTTGAGCGCATTGCTGACTGCCGATTGCGACATGCCCAGGCGGTCACCCGCCAGCGTCACGCTACGGGTTGTGTAGATCGCCTGGAAGACCAGGAACAAATTCAGGTCAACGGTATTGATGTTCATGCGCGACCAGGAAAAAAAGCCACTTTGTCAGCTTCAATTCTAGGCCCGCCAACCCAAAGGCCAGCACCGAAAATCCAACCGTTTACCCTTACGGCCGCCTTGCAGCCAGCCCTGCTGAACGACAACACGCCCGCGCTTCAAGCCTTTGCCGAGGCGTGCAGGAAATTCGGTGCGGTGGGCTTGGTGCCCTCATGCACGGCATCAACAATGGGTTCAAAAATCGCCGGGTGCCCCTTGACGCCGGGAATACGGTACTCGCTGGGCGAGTAGGCATCATGGGCTACCTTCCAGGCCTCGGCACTTTGCCAGCGTGCGATGTTGATAAAACTGAAAGTGCCGTTGCCCACGCCCACATTGCGGTGCAGGTGTGCCTCGATAAAACCGGGGTCCTTGACAAAGACGGTGGTCGTCAGCTTCCAGTTCTGCAAAAACTCATCCTCGCGCTCTTTCGGCACGATAAAAACATTGATCAGTGTCACTGCCATTTTCTTCTCCTGTTGTCCAAATTGATGCCATCAGTCCACAAACGGGATCTCGACATACGACGCATGCGGCTCACGAAGGTAGATGGTGTCGGAGCCCATCTTTTGCGGGTTGTAGACGTGCGCCCAGACCACTTCGGTCACAGGCGTGTCGGTGTTGGCAATCTCGACCCGGATGCGGCTCCCCTTTTTGAACTGGTAGGCCATGGATCGCAGCGGAATCTCAAGCCTCAGCAAGGTTCCGGGTTTGGAAAAGGTCTCGGATTCGTGCAGGTAATACGGGGTATCGGGCGTGCTGAGTTGGGGGTCGCGTGCGTTGGGTGACAGGGCATGCGAGGCGCGCAGGCAGCCCTTGGTCACGATGACCGCGCGCGGCTGTGCGCCTGGGGGCGCTGCGGCATCAGGTGCGAACTGCTCACTTATCTTGACGAACACATCGGTGTCACGCCGCGTGCTGTCAACATGGATGACGGCCTTGGCATTGCCCTCCATGATCCTGTCGTTCTCGAGCGGCGGGCTGGTGAAGGTCAGCACGCCGCGCACCGTGTCCGGCCCCTGCGGCGTGATGACGGCCGTGCCCAGCACCCAGTCGGGGTGCGGATAGCTCCAGGTCAGGCTGGCATCGCGCCCCTCGCCGGCCTGGGCATCGCGGTGCAATGAGCCGTCATTGACCGAATTGACCGAGCCAGTTTTGACGGTGCCCAGAAACAACTTCTCGCGCCGCGCATTGGAAGGTGGCCAGGCCGTGCCCTGCTTCCTGATCTGCGAGTTGCGTACCGGGTATTCAACTGGCGGCCTCGCATCGTACGCAGAAGGAATGCCCTTCAGGTAGCGGTCGTAAAACGGCAGCAATACATCGCGGTGGAACGGGATGGACTCAAACTCACCCGCTGCATGAAAAGGCGTTGGCACACCGCTGACGAGCAGCTTGCATTTGTCACCCAGCAGCCGGCTTGCCAGGATGTTGCCCTCCAGGTGCAGGTCCTGCTTGGCCCATACGCCGATGGAAAAAACCGGCACCTTGATCTCTCCGACACGGTGAATCACGGTCCGCTCTTTCCAGAACGCATCATTGAGCGGGTGTTGCCCGACAAGGTAGGCCATGTCCTGAGGCAACTCTCGCGGCTTGCTGCCATTGGCGGGGTAACGGTTGGCAACCCGTACATTGCTGTTGAACCAGATGCCGAACCAGTCCGACTCGATGCCGTTCAGCGTTCCGAAGAAGCGGTAGAAATCCAGCATGCCGTCGTAAGGCGCGATGCAGGCCAGGTGCGGCGGGTTCTGTATGCCCATGTGCCACTGCGACATCGCGTAATACGACTGCCCTATGCCGCCGACCTTGCCGCTGCTCCATGCCTGAGCGGCTATCCATTCGATGAGTTCGTAATGGTCGCGCTGCTCCGCCTCGCTGAAAAGGCCATAGTCGCCACCCGACATGCCGGTGCCGCGCACGTCGGCATGCACATAGGCATAACCCTGCTCGATGGGGCCGGTCTCACGCCACAAGAACTGCGGTGTGGCCGGCAACTCGTTGTTGTCATAGCGGTAAGGCGATGCGGCATACAGGACCGGAAACGGCCCCGGCCCCGCAGGCCGGTAAATGCGCAAGGCGATCTCCACGCCGTCGCGCATGCGAACCATCACATCTTTTTCTTCAATCACAAATCAATCCTCGCAATGGGGCAATGCCATCAGGCACCACTGGTAGTGGCCTACAGCGCAAACAGCGGGTCAACTCTCAACCGTGAAATTGAAAGACCTGGCGATGGGCTGCCACTTCTGCATGTCGGCCTTCAGACGCGCAGCCAGGTCCGCCGACGTTGACCAGCGCGGCTCCAGGCCCCGGTCTTCCAGCGCCTTGACGACGGCGGGGGTTTCCATCGCCCGCTTGATGGCCGCATTCAGGCGCTGCACATGGGCCTGCGGTGTTTTGGCAGGCACAAAAAATGCGAACCAGTCGTTGATGACAATGTCCTTGTAGCCCTGCTCTACAAAGGTGGGCACATTGGCCACAAACCGGTTTCTTTTTGCACCTGTCGTCGCGAGAATGCGGCATTTGCCACCGTCGAGAAAAGGCATGAAGTCGCCAACAGGTGCAACCACCGCTGCGATCTGACCACCGATCATGTCCAGGATGGCAGGTGTCGTTCCCCGGAAAGGCACGTGGGTCAACTCGACACCTGCTGCGCGCGCAGCCATGCTGCCGACAAAATGAAGCGTCGATGCCGTAGCGGGTGAACCAAAATTGGCCGCGCCGGGGTTTGCCTTGCACCAGTTGAAAAAGTCCGTCATGTTTTTGACGCTGGCGGGCACGGATGGGCCTACTGCAAAACCCGCATCAAACACGGCACCCAATGACACCGGGATGAAATCTGCAACCGGGTCGTATGGCAGTTTTTTGTAGGTGTAGGGGTAGAGATACATCATGGGCGAAGGCGTCGCAAGGATGGTTGTCCCATCGGCCGGCGCGGCCTTGACGGCAGAGATGGCGATCTGGCCGCCTGCACCGTTGCGGTTGTCAACGATGATGTTGCGCGCATAGCCGGGCTGGATGGCGTCTGCAACCCGGCGCGAGAACAGGTCCATCAACGTCCCGGCAGGCGAGCCGAGGATGATCTTGGCCATGTCCATCTCCTTGCCCTGCGCCATCGCGGTCGGGAATCCACCGCCTGCAGCCAGTGCTGCGGCTGAAACCTGCAACATCTGACGGCGTGAAAAGTTATCGTGAGTCTTCATGTTTGTCTCCTTCTGTGTTGACGGAACTGTCTCGTTTTCTGGTTTTTAAGCCGCAGGCTTAATCCTAGGTCCCGTCACATCTGAAGTCGAATGAATCGTCGTGATACCTGCCATCCGGTTTTCGCATCTTGCGGCCGGATGACACAGCCGGCGTCATGAGCCTGTGAATTTCGGCGGACGTTTTTCCAGCCGTGCGCGCATGCCCTCGGTCTTGTCAGCAGTGGCAAACAGAAGCTGTGATGACTTGCGTTCAAACTCAAGGCCTGCATCTAGGTCGAGGTTCATGCTTTTCAGCACGGCCTCCTTGATGAAGCGCACGGCCATTGCCGGCAAGGCGGCCAGCTGGCTGGCCAGTTGCAGGGCGCGCGCCTCGACGTCGGCATCCTCCACCACCTCGCTTGCCAGGCCCATGGCCAGCGCCACATCGGCCTTGAAGGGCTCACCGGCCAGCATGATTTTCATGGCCGCGAATTTACCGACGGCGCGCGTCAGGCGCTGCGTGCCGCCGCCGCCGGGCATGATGCCGATCTTCACTTCGGGCTGGCCAAAACTGGCCCCCTTGCCCGCAATGATGATGTCGGCATGCATGGCCAGCTCGCACCCTCCGCCCAGGGCATGGCCACGCACTGCGGCAATCACCGGCTTGCGGCAATCGGCAATCGCGTCCCACAGCCTGCCCATGTCGCGGCCGATGACGTCCACCGGCGATGCGTTGACGTATTCGTTGAGGTCTGCGCCCGCGCAGAAGGCGCGCTCGCTACCGGTCAGTACAACCGCCTTGACCGTAGGATCGCCATCCAGCCGCGTGAAGGCTTCCGCCAAAGCCCTGCGCAAGGCCAGGTTCAACGCATTCAATACCTCGGGCCGGTTGATGCGCAGCAGCGCCACACCGTCAGCGGGACGCGATTCAATGAGCACGCCGTTATCGCTCATTTCGAAAACACCGGTGGGCGTTTTTCGAAAAACGCATTGACGGCTTCATGGTGGTCTGCCGTCTGGTGCGCAAGGCCCTGCACCCTGCCCGCTTCGACCAGTGCCTGGTCCAGCGTCTGGGTCTGAGCCTGGCGCAGCAGCTGTTTGGTCCAGCGCAGCACTTCAGGCGGGTTGGCGGCAATACGGCCAGCGAGTTCAAGCGCCGTAGCCATCAATTCTTCAGGTGCCACCACGCGCGAGACCAGCCCGATGCGCAACGCCTCATCTGCAGAAATGGTGTCACCCGTCAGCGCCAGCTCCGCGGCCTTCGACTGCCCGACAACGCGCGGCAAAAGCCAGCAGCCGCCGTCACCGGGAATAATGCCCAGCTTGACGAAGCTTTCCGCAAAACGCGCGCTGCTGGACGCGATGCGGATGTCGCACATGCTCGCAAGGTCACAGCCCGCACCCATGGCCGGGCCGTTGACGGCCGCAATGATGGGTACTTCCAGCGTGAGGAAGGCGCGCGGTATGCGCTGTATGCCGACGCGGTAGCCTTCGGTTACTTCGGCAGCGCCACCGCCGAACATGCCGGTCTTGTCACGCATCTCCGCGACGTTGCCGCCCGAACAAAATGCAGTGCCGCTACCCGTGAGGATGGCGGCGCGAACGCCCTTGTCGGCATTGAGTTCGGCAAAACGGTTTTCAAACGCGGCAAACACCTCTTCGCCAGACAAGGCATTGCGCGTCTGCGGGCGGTTGATGGTGAGCACAGCCACATGACCGTGGCGTTCGAGAAGAAGGGGTACGTCGCTACTCATTGCTTACAAACCCAGCACGCGTTCGGCATTGCCGTGCATGATTTTTTCCATGACTTCATCCTTATAGCCCAGCTCTTTCCACTCGCGCAGGATGCGCTCGTAGGGCAGGCTCGGGTAATCGCTCCCGAACATGATCTTGTCCTGCAGGCGGCCACGAATGTCCACCTTGAGGTTGCCCGGAAAGTGCTTGGGTGCCCAGCCTGACATTTCCCAGTACACATTGCCCTTGTGCAGCGCGACGGCGGTGGTTTCATCAACCCACGGCCAGCCGGGGTGGGCCATGATGATCTTGAGGTTGGGGAAATCCGCAGCGAGATTGTCGATGGCCGACGGGTGTGCATGCCGCACACGTGCGCCGTTGCCGCCCGGCATGCCTGCCCCCATACCGGTTGTGCCGACGTCAATCATCACGGCTGCGCCCAGCTCGTTAATGACTTCAAACAGGTCGTAGTGCCGCCTGTCGTCCACCGCGAAGTGCTGCATGATGGGGTGGAAGTGAAAGCCGATGAAGCCGAGTTCCTTCACGGCTTTTTTCGCCTGCTGTATGGCGATCTCGCCTTTGGCGGGTTCGACCGCACCCCAGCACTGGATCACGCGCTTTGGGTGGCGCTTCCACATGTCGTGCACGTACTCATTCGTGCAGGGTGGCGTGGCGACTGTGGTTTCCAGATCGAGCGCCACCAGGCAGGCTTCCACACCAGCATCGGTGAATTCCTTGATAACGCCCTCCTCGTCCTTGGCGACCCAGTCGCGCTTCCAGTAGGTGGCCAGTGCTTCGGGGTATGGGCCCTGGGCATCAATCCAGGTCTGGGTTCCGGGGTAGCAGTGCAGGTCAATGATTCGCATTTTTTCTCTTCTCTTTACGTATAAATATTCAGGCGATTACTCAGGCGGTCATTCAGGCCGTAGCCGCTTGTTCCATTGCCAGCTTGGCTGCAACCATCTCGCCCAACGCTTTTTTGGAGACCTTGCCGAAAGTCGACACCGGGAACTCATCCAGCACTTCCAGACGCTCGGGCAGCTTGAACTTGGCGATCTCCTTGGTCAGCAAAAAGCCGACCAGTTCCTTGAGGTGCAGCGATTGGCCATTGTGAAGGATCACATAGGCACACATGCGTTCACCCAGGTTGGCATCGGGCATGGGCACGATGGCTACGTTCTGCACGGCGGGATGCATGAGGACCAGGTTCTCGATTTCTTCCGCGCTGATTTTTTCACCGCCACGGTTGATCAGGTCCTTCTTGCGGCCTTCAACAATGTAGTTGCCCGACGGGTGCTGGCGCATCAAATCGCCCGAGCGGTAAAAACCGTCAGGTGTGAACTGGCGTGCGTTGTACTCGGGCACACCGTAGTAGCCGCGCAGGGTGTAGGGGCCACGGCAGGTCAGCTCGCCGACTTCACCAAAGGCCACGACCTTGCCATCGTCATCCACCAGGCGTACTTCATCATCCGGGCAAATGGGGCGTCCGCAGGTTTCGAGCTTCACATCGGCCGGGTCGTCAAAGTTCACAAACATCAGCACGCCTTCAGACATGCCGAAGTTTTCCTGCACAAAAGCCGAAGGAATCAGCTCTGTCGTTTTGGTGCGCACCTCGGGCTGCATGCGCTGGCCACCGCTCTGGATCTGCTTGAGCGACGACAGGTCGTAGTTGCCTATGGCCGAGTCGTTGATCAAACGGATCAGCAGTGCGGGCACCACTTTCAGGTGAGTGACCTTGTGCTGCTGTATCAGCGCAAACATCTCTTCAGGCCGGGTGTTGGCATGCACCACCACCTTGCCGCCGTTGAACATGAAACCCTGGATACCCGGACATGCCAGCGGCAGGTTGTGCGCAATCGGCAGCACCAGCAAAAGCACCGAATCACCATCCACATGCGCGGCTTCGGACGCCACCTTGGAGTTGTAGGCGTAGTCGTTGTTGGTACGCGGAATGAGCTTGGGGATGCCCGTGGTGCCACCCGACAGCTGGAAGATGCAAGGGTCGGTCGGGTCGATTTTTATTTTCTCAAGCTCGCTGCGTTTTAGCGTTGCCGGCTTTTCAATCAGGTCGACCAGCGAATGTTCGCCCTCGCCCGCCTTGCCCAGCACGATGCGAAACTTCAGCGACGGGTGTTCGGCCTGCACCCGGTCGATGACAGGCGCAAAGGCAAAGTCGCCCTGCGTCTCGGGGTACACACAGGTCGTGGCCTGCGACAGGTTCACGAACTGGCTGATCTCCAGGTAGCGGTGCGTGACCAGAGCAGCAATGGGAATCGCGCCCAGCTTTTGCAGCGCAAAGTACAGGATGACGAACTCGGCCACATTGGGCAGCGTCGGCACGATGCGGTCCTGCGGCTTGATGCCCAGATCCAGCAGGTTGAGCGCCAAGTTATCGGTGATGCGGTCCAGGTCGGCGTAGCTGTACTCTCGCTTGCCATCGACCAGCGCAATCTTGTTCGCATAGCGCTTGAAGACAGCATCAAACTCCTGCGCCAGCGACTGGTCACGCCAGTAACCCTTGGCACGGTAGTCGGCGGCGAACTCGGGTGGGAAAGGTACAAAGCCTTGCAACATGATGTTTGCCTTTGCGTTGTGTTGTCGGGGTTCAGGTCGAAGCCGTGAAGCCACCGTCGATGACGACGATTTCACCTGTGACAAAGCGGTTGCCCTGCAGCAGGTTCAACATGGTTTCGGCCACGTCTTCGGCTGTCACGCAGCGCTTGAGCGGCGTTGCACGGGCACGCTTGCCCATCAGGTCTTCATATTTGTCGCCCAGCATGCGCTCCATCCAGTCACCTTCCATCCAGCCGGGTGCGACGGCATTCACGCGAATCTCTGGGCCCAGGTTCCAGGCCAGGGTTTTGGTCATGTTGACGACCGCTGCCTTGCTGGCTGCATAAGGCAAAGGCTGGGGGCCGGGGCGCAGACCCACAATGCTGGCGGTGTTGACGATGGACGGGTTGGTGCCCTTCTTCAGCAAGGGCACGGCAGCGCGCGTCACCTGAAACAGGCCGCGCACATTGACGGCAAAGGTGCGGTCCCACTCATCGAGGTCCAGGCTTTCGAGATCCTTGACCTTCCATTTAGCGGTGGTGCCTGCATTGTTGATCAGCGCATCGAGGTGGCCAAACTTTTCTTCAATGGTTTTCATCATGGCGCGCACGCCGGTCTCATCGCTCACATCGCACTGGATGCACAGCATGGTCGCACCCAGCTTTTCAGCTTCAAGAGCGGTGGCCTTGGCCGCGGCAGCGCTTGAGCCGTAATTGATGGCGACGTCGTAGCCTGCTTTGGCCAGTGCCAGTACGGCCGCCTTGCCGATGCCTGTTGCGCCACCAGTGACCAGGGCTTTTTTGCGTGCTGCTGTCATGAAAATTTCCTTTTAATTGAAGTTGAATTCGGGGTATACGGCGGCCGCTACTGGCGTAGCCGGCCGTTCAAAAAAAATGTTTATTGAGGCTGCAGCTTCAGGTCAGTCACAACCTTCTTCCACACGCCGCGCTGCTCGGTCACAAACTCGCCCAGCTGCTTCGGCGTGCCGGTCTTGGGGTACACCCCCAGCTCCGCAAAGCGCGCGACCAGCTCCGGCATCATCACCACCTTGTTGATGTCGGCATTGACCTTGTCGACCACCGCTGCAGGTGTGCCGGTCGGTGCGTAAATCGAGAACCAGCCAATCGACTCGATGCCCTTGAGGGTGTCTGCAGCGACGGGCACGGCCTCAAAACCCGGCAGACGTTCTTTGGACATCACCGCCAGTGCGCGGAACTTGCCGGCCTTGACGTTGGGAACGAGAGCTGCCATGCCGTCAATCGTGACGACGGCTTCGTTGGACAGCAGGGCCGTGATGGCTTGTGGGGAGCCGGTATAGGGCACGACCATCATGGGCGCGCCCATGGCCTTGCCGAGCATTTCACCGGTCAGGTGGGGGACGGAGTTGAGCTGGGCGGCGGCAAAGGTGATCTTGCCGGGCTGGGCTTTGGAGGCTTTGGCCAGATCAGACAGGCTCTTGATGTCTGAGTTGGCATTGACGACGATCATCATGGGGCTGGTGCCGACGGCGGCGACCGGGGTGATGTCGGTATCGGGGTTGAACTGGGGGTTCTTGTAGAGCTCGGGGGTCAGGGTCAATACAGCTGCGGGGATGAAACCGATGGTGTAACCGTCATTGGCAGAGCGCACCAGAGCGCTCATGCCGGGGATGCCGCCGGCGCCGGGGCGGTTGTCAACGATGACGCTCTGGCCCCAGGCGGTACCGAGCTTGTCGGCGACCAGGCGGGCAATGACGTCGGGCGTGGCGCCTGCCGGGAAGGGCACGATCATGCGCACGGGTTTGTTGGGCCAGGCCTGGGCCATCACCGGCGTGCTCAGGGTACTGACGCCCAGGGTGGCGGCAAAGGCTGCTGCCAGGAAGGTGATCTGGCCGAGCTTGCGGCGGGTGATGTTTGTCACTTTTTGTCTCCGGTATTGATGAATTTCAAACGGCCTGTTGACCAGCCGATACCGAAATTTAGTCGCTGCGAGCGATTAAAAAAAGATGGCAAAATTCATCGACCGATACCAAAAATACATACCTTTTCCAAGGGTTAACCATGAAGTTGACACAGATGCGCGACATGGTCGCAGTCGTTGAACGCGGCAGCCTGAGGGCAGCCGCCCGCCACCTGGATCTGGCCCAGCCAGCCCTGACGCGAAGCATTGGCGCGCTGGAGCGCGAGCTGGGCGTGACACTGTTTGAACGTGAGGCACGCGGCATGGTGCTAACACCTGCAGGCAAGCTGTTTCACCGCCGCGCCAGTGCGGTGATCAATGAGGTGCGCCGTGCGCGTGAGGATTTCGACCAGACCGACGGCGACATGTTGGGCACCATCACGGTGGGCCTTTCGATCATGCCGCACATGGGCATGCTGCCCGAAGCCCTGCCCGTCTTCCGCCGCCGCTACCCTCTCGTGCGGCTCAAGATCATCGAGGGCTTGTACCCCGCCATGGAAGCAGGCCTGCAGGACGGCAGCATTGACTTCTACCTGGGCGCCACACCGCGCGGCGAACCGGCGGGCGGCCTCGTCGCCGAGACGCTGCTGAAAAATACCCGCACCGTCATCGGCCGCAGGGGCCATCCGCTGGCAAGCGCCAAGTCGATCAAGGAGCTGGCTGGCGCGGAATGGGCGACCACCACACTCGACTTCAACGCCGCGACCGACCTCAACGAGCTCTTCGCCAAACACAAGATGCCGCCGCCCGTCATCACCTTGCAAACGCATTCAGCGCTGTCGGTGATGGTGGCGCTCTCAAGCTGCGATTTGCTGGCGATTTTGCCGGCGCAATGGAATGAATTCCCGCTGACACGCGATGTGTTGCAGGTCATCAACATCAAGGAGAAGCTGCCCGCGCCGGATATCGTGCTGATACGCCGGCCGGATCTGCCGCTCACGCCTGCGGCGGATCACTTCTGCGATTTGCTGAAGCGGTACTTGCCGGAATGAGAGCTAAAAAAATGACAACACCAAACAACAAAAATACTCGCGTCATATTGGCAAGTCACGTCCTTGCAGTCATAGGGATATTTTTCCCAATGAGTGTGCAAGCCGCTCCTATTTATTTTGGTTTCGAATGGCTTGTTATTTATGGAGTCATTTATGTAGTCGGGCTAATCTTTTTTGTGTTCGCCATCGGGTTCTCAAAGAACAAGCGGGTGTTGTCCTGGCTATTTGGTGCTTATGTCATCGGCCCGTTACTGTACGCAGGCATAAGTATTCGGTCCAACTCCATGCAAAACCAGCAAGTCTTGAAAGAAGTTGAGGATGTTCAAAAGAAAAATTTGGATGCCTTCACTGAATACTGCAAAGCACGCGAAAAAATAGTTCATGCAAAAGTGAAACCAGTTGATGACGTTTCCCTAGCAGTGCGCATAGATAGAAACTTCACAGGCGCGAATTCGCAATTCAATGCTCATGCTCTTTTCGAGTACATGGGCCGTAACCCTGATGCTTGCAAAAAAATCGGCTTGAAGAGTTTGGAGGGCGGCTACCGACTGTATTCGGCAGAAAAGAAAGGGTATGAACCTGAAGTCCGACGGTATTTAGCATGTACCCGTGAAAAATGGACAGTCATTGATAAATCCGAATCACGATATGAACTGGTACTTGGAGAAACCTCTAAAAAAGAGCCTGTTCTCTGGCGCGAAAAAGGCGGCCGAGGCATGGCGACATCGTCCGTTCGAATACTGGATCGTTCAACCGGTGTTGTACTGGCAGAAGACACGATGTACTTCCTTGGCCACGACACCGGAGAAGCTGGATGTCCTTCCGGATTACCCCAGTTATCAGAACTGATTTCGGGAGTATTCGGCACGCCTTGACCCACAGCTTCTGTGAAGCAGCAGAATCAAGATGTGGGAAATTTTGGATGCTTGCCTCCGGGTAATTCAGGAAGCAGCCACCCGATCCCGAATCTGCTGCAGCGCAGCCGGATCATCCATGGTCGTGAGGTCGCCCGCATCCCTGCCCTCGCAAACCGCCTGAATCGCACGGCGCAGCAGCTTGCCGCTACGGGTCTTGGGCAGCACGGTCACAAAACGCACACGTGAAGGCCGGGCCACTGCGCCGAGGTCGCCGTCCACACGTTTCATGATCTCGCCTTCGAGTTTCAAGGCTGCCGCACCGTCGGTGATGACAGCTGAATCCTTGGGCACCACAAAAGCCATGGCGACCTGGCCCTTGAGCTGGTCGGCCACGCCGACGACGGCAACTTCCGCCACACCGGCGTGGCCCGAGATGCTCTCTTCAATCTCGCGTGTGCCGAGGCGGTGGCCTGCGACGTTGATCACGTCATCGGTACGGCCCAGGATGAAGAAGTAGCCGTCTTCATCCTTGATGCCCCAGTCGAATGTTGAATAAACCATCTTGCCGGGCACTGACTTCCAGTAGGTATTGACGAAGCGGTCATCGTCTCTCCACACCGTCTGCATGAAGCCGGGCGGCGTCGGGCCTTCGATGACGACCACGCCTTTTTCATTCGGCTGGGTCAGCTCTTCGCCGGTGGACTCGTGCAATATCTTCACGCGGTACCCGTACATCGGGATGCCGGGGCTGCCGAACTTGCTGGGCTTTTTCTCAACGCCATTGGCAATCGTGATCAGAGGCCAGCCAGTTTCGGTCTGCCAGTAGTTGTCGATGATGGGTACGTTCAAACCTTCGCTAATCCAGCGTGCCGTGGGTTCGTCCAGCGGCTCACCCGCGAGAAACAGCGCACGCAGGCTTGAGAGGTCGTATTTTTTCAGCAGCACCGGGTCCTGCTTTTTCAGAACGCGCACAGCCGTCGGCGCACTGAACATGGCGGTGACCTTGTACTTCTCGACCAGGCTCCACCAGATCGCGCCGTCGGGCTGTTTGTCCATGCCCTGCGTGGGCAGGCCCTCATACATGATGGTTGCCATGCCTGCAATCAGCGGGCCGTAGACGATGTAGCTGTGGCCCACCACCCAGCCGATGTCGCTGGTTGAGAAATAGGTTTCACCGGGGCGGCCGTCGAAGATGTGTTTCATGCTGGCGGCCAGTGCCACCGCATAACCGCCGGTGTCACGCTGCACGCCCTTGGGCTTGCCGGTGGTGCCGCTGGTGTAGATGGTGTAGCTGATGTCGGTTGACTCAAGCCATACGCAGTGCACCTGCGCGGCCATGTATTTGGCGCGCAGGTCAGCCCACAGCAGGTCACGGCCCTTGACGAGTTCCATAGCTGCCAGCCCCCGGTCAACCAGCAACACAGCCTCGGGTTTGTGTTTGGCCAGGCGAATGGCTTCATCCAGCAGCGGCTTGTACGCCACCACCTTGCCGCCGCGCGAGCCGGCATCGGCGCTGATGATGACCTTGGGCGTGGCGTCGTCAATACGAGACGCAAGCGAGCCGCTGGCAAAGCCGCCGAACACCACGCAGTGAATGGCGCCCAGCCGGGCGCAGGCGAGCATGGCAAACGCAGCCTCGGCAATCATGGGCATGTAGATGAGCACCCGGTCACCCTTGACCACACCCATGGCCAGCAGGCTGGCGGCCATGCGCTGCACTTCGACGTGCAGCTCTTTAAAGCTGTACGTCTTTTCAATGCCGGTTTCGCTGGAGACATAAATCAGCGCAGCCTGATCGCCACGGGTCTCGAGGTGGCGGTCCACCGCGTTGTGGCAGAGGTTGGTCTGCCCACCCTCAAACCAGTGAGCGAATGGCGGGTTGTCGTAGTTGCAGACGCGGGTAAAGGGCTTGTGCCAGTCGATAAGTTTGGCCTGCTCTGTCCAGAAGACTTCGGGCTGGTCAACCGACTGGCGGTAGAAATCTGCGTAGCTTGTCATGTCTCTTGTCTCCGTTTGTTCCGACTCTAAAACTTGAAGATCACCCTGCCAAGGCGTATTTAACCCCTGCTCGGTACGGGCTGTAAGGTCCTTAATCTGAATTCATAATTATGGATAACGGGCTTTCAGGAGGCTGACACGGCCTGAATATTGCCGCCATAGACGCGCCAATTGCTATGGTTGTCATAGCTGCTCAAGTGCGTATTTATTGGTCTGGAGGCTGATTTGATGCTCTAAACCGGCTGTTTTTAGCCTGTTGAAGGTGTTGTCAGAGCCGTCACGCCATCAGAGGGAGGCACGGACCCGTAAAAATAGCTGTATTAGCTGTTTTGAAAAACTCAAAACAAACGACAGATTTGCTTCAAAGCCAATCCCAACTCACCTATTCAGCTATAAAAAGAAGAGCACAAGCCACTTGTACAGCCTTAATGCTTGCGGCCACCCGACCGCAACTGAAGCGCCTTGGGCAGCGCCGCCTGGAAGGCTTCAGTGATGACCGCCATCTCGCGCTTTGCCATGGTCTCGCCATGTGCAAAGGCCAGCGCCGCCATCAGGTCACTGCGCAAGTACCACAGGGCCTGAATGTCGTCTGCGTACTGTATTCGCCTGTACAACGATGACGTGGGGGACTGGCCCAGATGACCCAGCATCATGGCGCGAATATCTTCGACCTGGCCGTCGAGCGCGTTTTGTGACAGCGGCGCACTGCAGCCACCCCAGAGCGAAGACAGGCGACCACGCAGTGTTGACTTGAATATCCGGCGAATGGACCTGCCCCCCACCGGAACGCCGTTGCCGCGCGCGCCGGGTTTCATGCGAGACCGCCCGCGAGCCGGATACCGCTGTACGTATCGGCAAACATCGCCATGGTGGTCGCAACATCTGCCGGGCGCTGCGTGGACGCCGCCTGCGTTCGGCCCTGAGCATCCTCGTGACTCATGCGCAGCATGGCTGCGCGTACATCGTCCAGGCGTGGATGGCTGCCCAGCTGTGCATGAGCTTCCGCCAGGCCTGACAAGGTGCAGCCAAGGGTGCAACTCCAGTACAGCAACGCCTGCATGTGCTCGGGGTGGTCAATGGGCGGGATGTCCAGCGTTTTTGGATCAAACGGTTGGTAATCCATCAACACCAGACCTTGCCTGACGTCATGGCAGACATTGGCAAAAGCCATGGCGGTGGCGCGTTCAAGCTCGGCGGGTTTTTCAAGCGGGCTGCCTGACAGCGCAAGCAGCACCAGCCACTCGCGCACCGCCTCGCTCGCGCCATAGGCCAGCGCTGGTCCATCTGCTGCTGCGCGGCACTGGTCCCATGAAAAGCATTGCGGAATACGCGGAATCCGGGTCATGGTGAGTTCCTGACTTTGTGCGCGAGTTTTTGGCTAACCGGCATATGAACGAATGAGCAATGCCAGGGTAGCCCAACGCTCGCAACAAGACTGCCCGTGAGTTACTTGTACGTCCGCGGGCGTCAGCCGGGCGTAGGCGACAGGGCCGGTCGCCCGTGAGTGAATGCTCCGCGAACGCCCCCGGAGTGCGCCGATGGCAACGTTATTCCGCCTTCATCCCCGTGGTCTGGATGATCTTTGTATAGCGAACACGGTTGGCGGTCAGGTGACTGTCTGCCGCCCTGCCCGTCTCGCCCACCACCTGCATGTCCATGGCATCCAGCCGGGCCTTGATGTCAGGCTGCTGCAGTGCCCGGGCAATCGCCGCCTGCAGGGTCTGCACTACTGCATCCGGCGTGGCGGCCGGAACCATGGCCACCTGCATGGCTTCAAACTCCATGCTCTTGAGTCCGGACTCGGCGACTGTCGGCACCTGAGGTAACAGCGGTGAACGCTTCTGGCCAGTCACCGTGAGCGCGGTCACACGACCGCCCTGCACCTGCGGCAACAGGCCGGGTGTGATGATCACGCCCGCATCCACCTCACCCGACACGATGGCCTGCACGGCAGGCGCCGTGCCCTTGTATGGAATCTGCGTCGCCTTGATGCCCGCACCTTCGGCCAGCAAGGCCATCGCGATATGCGCAGGGCTGCCATTGCCAGCCGTCGCGAAATTGAGGTTGCCCGCCTTGCCCCTGGCTACCAGCTCGGGCACAGACCTGATGCCCAGCCCGGCATTCACGGCCAGCAACAAGCCCGAGGCCGTCATGATCATCACCGGCTTGAGGTCTTCTGCCTTGAAAGGCATGGCCGGGTACAGCGCGGGGTTGGTCGTGAAAGTGGTGTCAATGCTGAACAGCACGTTGTAGCCATCCGGCTGGCTCTTGGCCACAAAATCAGCCCCCACATTGCCGCCAGCACCTGCCTTGTTTTCAACAACGAAAGGTTGCTTGAGTTCTTTCTGCAGGTTC
The DNA here is from genome assembly GCA_040388335.1 of Pseudomonadota bacterium. GTDB lineage: Bacteria > Pseudomonadota > Gammaproteobacteria > Burkholderiales > Burkholderiaceae_C > Polaromonas. The sequence continues at coordinate 19,912 of JAZKCB010000057.1, forward strand.
TCCGCAACCAACCGCGCGAGGATGTCCGTCGGACCGCCTGCCTGGAAGTTGACGATGAGGTGGACTGCTTTCGTTGGATAGGCTTGTTGGGCGAACGACTGCGTTGTTGTTGCCACAAGCAGCATGGCGGCCAAGGTCAGGGTTTTGTTGAGGGGTGAGGTGGTGGACATGGGGTTTGGGGTTGGGAGGGGGTTTGGTTTTGGGATGGTACTGCTGTGGGTCATTTTGGTCTGACTGAGATTTTTTGCTGTGCCGTTCACGAACAGGCCGGGTCTCGCCCCGGCGGGCGACTCACTTTCTCTTGCTTCGCCAAGAGAA
>JAZKCB010000058.1:0-1707 GCA_040388335.1 Pseudomonadota bacterium
CTTCTGCGACATGATCCGCCGCGCGGCGGTGCCCATGCTCAAGCGCTATCCCCCGACGGCGGAATAAACCACACCTCATTGACTGCGACGCATGCCTCACAGGCATGGGTCGCATCAAACTGCCATCTTCACGGACGGGCTTTCAGTACCTACAGTGCCGTACAGGAAGGTTGTTGCCTTCCGCAACAACGACAAGCGCGACTGAAGGAGACAAAGCCTTGCCACAACATACCGTCAACACAGACGAACTGCTCGACCAGTTCCAGATTGCGCAGCTTGCGCAAAACTGGGGCAACTGGCGCGACACCGGCGACTGGGACCGGCTGCGAAACTGCTACACACCCGACGCCACCATGGTCACCACCTGGTACAACGGGCCGGCCGCTGGTTTTCTGGAGGCCAGCATCCAGGGGCGCAAGCGGCAACCCAAAGACCGCGGCGGCATGCACATCATGGGCGGCACCACGAGCTACGTCAGGGGCCGGCGCGCGACGGGCGAGACCCGCATCACGCTGCTGCTGCGCAGCGAGGTGCACGGCAAACTGGTGGACATCACCGTCTATGGCCGCTTTCTCGACTGCCTGATCAAGGGCGACGACGGCCAGTGGCGCATTCAGGCGCGCGAGCCGGTTTACGACAAGGATTTTTTGCGCACTGTGGACCCGGCTGATTCGGTCACGCTGGACCCTGTTGAGCTCGCCAAATACCCGCTGGGCTTTCGCCACCTGGCCTATGTGCAGGCTTCGGAAGGTCACGCCATCACCATGGGCATTGCCGCTCCTTACAGCGAAGAAGAACAGGCCATCTACGCCAAGGGCAGAGCCTGGCTCGCAGGAGACAAATCATGAAAAAAATCATTTCAGCGTTGGCTCTTGCCTGCAGTGGCGCAGGCGTGGCACTCGGCATGGCCTCCGGCGCGATGGCGCAGGCCTGGCCGACCAAACCCATCACGCTGATCGTCGGCACCACAGCCGGTGGCGGTTATGACCTGGTGGCGCGCCGCCTTGAAAAAGCCATGTCCAAAAACCTGGGCCAGGGCATCGTGGTGGTCAACCGTCCCGGCGCAGGCTCGCTGGTCGGCACAATGGCCGTCCTTCAGGCCCCACCCGACGGCTACACGCTGGCCATGGGCGGCCTGGCCAACATGGTATTCAACGCGGCCCTGTACAAAAAACTGCCTTACGACCCGATGGCCGACTTCACCCCCATAGGCATCGCCGCAGAAAGCCCGTATGTGATGGTGACCCGCAAGGACCTGGGTTTGAACGACGTGGCCTCCATCGTGAAATACGCCAAGGCCAACCCCGGCAAGCTCAACCTCGCCAACATTGGCGCGGGCACCGGCCAGCAGGTGCTGGCAGCGGCCTTTCTGAAGGAAGCCGGCGTCAACATGACCAACGTGCCCTACCAGGGCGCGCAACCGGTTTACATCGATCTGCTGGGCGGGCGCGTCGACATCTATATCGACTCCCTGCCCTCGGCACGCCGCTTTATCGAGAGCAAGCAGGTCAACGCCCTGTTTGTGACTGGCCCCAAACGTGATGCCGCGCTGAACACCATCCCCACGGCCAGGGAGGCCGGCCTTGCCCCGCTGGAGATGACGACCTGGTTCGGCCTGTTCGCACCTTCAAAGACACCGCCTGAGGCCTTGGCACGTTTGAACAAGGCGATGGAAGCAGCACTGGCCGACGAAGACATGCGCAAGGA
>JAZKCB010000059.1:0-6558 GCA_040388335.1 Pseudomonadota bacterium
ACATCATGGTCAACGTCCACGGCGGCGGCGAGTCCGGCCAGGCCGGCGCGATCCGCCACGGCATCACCCGTGCGCTGATCGACTATGACACCACACTCAAGCCGGCTCTGAGCCAGGCTGGTTTTGTGACCCGCGATGCACGCGAAGTCGAACGTAAAAAGGTCGGTTTCCGCTCAGCACGCCGCCGCAAGCAGTTCAGCAAGCGTTAACCGCTTTTCTGGATTTGCGGCTCTGCTGCAAAAAAGCCGCCACGGTTCTCCTGGCGGCTTTTTTTATGGCTTTTATGGCAATAGGCCTTTGCGGCTGAGCTCGCATGTAAGTGAGCGCAAACCGTTACCACGCTTTACCCTGAAATTTGCCGAATTTCACCCGGTTTGCGTGCACAATGCCTTTCCCCTGAAAAAACGCTAAACGCCTTTTGAAATTTCGCCTCTTTCGCCGCCGCCTGACCATCAGTTCTCCCCGCATGGCGGTACGCAGCGCGTTGCCGTGGCCGCTGCGCTGGTTGCTCGGCGCCGTGATGCTGGGCTTTTCTGCGGCGGTGGCACTTTGGGCTTTTGAGGTTGGCAAGGGCATTGCGGGGCTGGACACCAATGCCAAGCAGGAGCTGCAAACCCTGCGCGCCGAGGTGCAGGCCCTGCGCTCGGATCGCGACAAGGCCCAGTCCATTGCCAACACTTCGGGCAGCCTGCTGACTGCCGAAAAAGCCGCCCAGGAAAAAATGGCCGCACAGATACGGCAGCTCGAAGCTGATAACCTTTTGCTTCGCGATGATTTGGGCTTTTTCGAGAAGCTGCTGCCCGCTGGTGGTGCAGACGGCGTGTCGATCCGCAGCCTGCAGGCCGAACTGGTGTCCGGCTCCCAACTCAAATGGCAGGTGCTGGTGATACAACCGGTCAAGGGCGCGCCTGATTTCAATGGAAAACTGGACATGACCGTCAACGGCACGGTCGCTGGCAAGCCCTGGACCGCAACCTTACCTGGCGGGGCACAAGTCTTGCAATTCAAACAATATCGACGGGTTGAAGGGGTTCTCGATTTGCCTCCTCAGGCCGTGGTACAAACTGTTACAGCCAAAGTAGTTGAAGGAACGGCCACCCGCTCCGTTCAGACCTTCAAGCTGAAATAGCATCTTTTTTACCCAAGGGATCCAGAACATGTTCGGCAAGAAAAAGCAGCCTCCCATTAAAAGCCTGATTGCACAGGGCACTTGCATCGAAGGTAATATGAAGTTCACGGATGGCCTTCGTATTGATGGCGATGTCATCGGTGATATTTGCGCAGCTGAGGGCACTTCCAGCATTCTGGTGATCAGCGAATCGGCCAGCGTCACCGGCCGGATTTACGCCGACCACGTGATCATCAACGGCAAGGTGCGGGGCCCGGTTCACGCTTCGGAGCTGCTCGAATTGCAGCCCAAGGCCAGGATTGAAGGCGATGTTTCCTACAAGGCCCTTGAAATGCACCAGGGCGCGGTCATTTCTGGCCAGTTGAGGCCGACCAGCCAGGATATCGAAGAAAAGCCGATGCTGACGCTTGCTGCGGACAATACCGCACAGCCGCTCGCTGTGGCAGGGTAGTAAGCACTGACATGGCTGTGAAGTCATGAAGGCATGAGGGCGGTATGGTTGATCAGTTTGCTGTACTATTACCGCTCAAGTCCTGAATTACGGAGTTCACCATGAGCGCAGTTGCTGAAAATATCCAGACCGAAATGCCTTCACCGTTTGTCTTTACCGACAGCGCGGCAGCCAAGGTGGCTGACCTGATTGCGGAAGAAGGTAACCCGGATCTGAAGCTGCGCGTGTTTGTTCAGGGTGGCGGTTGCTCCGGCTTCCAGTATGGTTTCACCTTTGATGAAATCACCAACGAAGACGACACCACGATGACCAAAAATGGCGTGTCGTTGTTGATCGACGCGATGAGCTACCAGTACCTCGTCGGCGCAGAAATCGATTACAAGGATGACCTTGAAGGTGCCCAGTTCGTGATCAAGAACCCGAACGCCACCAGTACCTGCGGTTGCGGCTCCAGCTTCTCTGCCTGAGGATTGAGCCCGACCCGCTTTTAAAAGCCGCCCCTGAGGCGGCTTTTTGCTTTGAGCTGCTGCAAAAAGATCATGCCGACCACACCCATTTCACCCACGCCGCCAGCGTCACCCGCCGGAGAAAAATCATTGCGCATGCTGCTGTGGCTGGTCGCCATCGGCTTTTTCATGCAGACGCTGGACGCCACCATCGTCAACACCGCACTGCCCGCGATGGCGCGCAGCTTTGGTGAAAGCCCGCTGCGCATGCAGTCGGTGGTGGTGGCCTATTCACTGACCATGGCCATGCTGATTCCGGCCTCCGGCTGGATTGCAGACCGCTTCGGTACGCGGCGCGTGTATGTCGCCTCGATCACGCTCTTCGTGCTGGGCTCCATTGCGTGCGCCCTGGCGCGCAACGTCGACCAGTTGGTGATGGCGCGTGTGCTGCAGGGCGCAGGCGGCGCATTTCTCATGCCGGTCGGCCGGCTTGCGGTGTTGCGCGCCTATCCGCGGGAGCGCTTCCTGCAGGCCATGAGCTTTATTGCCATCCCCGGCCTTGTCGGCCCGCTGGTGGGGCCGACGCTGGGCGGCTGGCTGGTCGAGGTGGCCACGTGGCAATGGGTGTTCCTGATCAACATTCCGGTTGGCCTGGTGGGCGCCGTCGCCACGCTGTTTTACATGCAACACAACCCGCAGCCCACGATGCCGCGCTTTGATATCACCGGTTACCTGTTTCTCGCTTTCGGCATGGTGATGGTCTCGCTGGCTGTCGATGGCGTGTCCGGCCTGGGGCTCAAGCAGGTCAGCGTGCTGGTGCTGCTCGTCTTTGGCATGGCCAGCCTGACGGCTTACTGGCTGCACGCGACAAAGCGGCCGGATCCGCTTTTCTCGCCCAAGCTGTTTTCGATTCCGACCCTGAGCATCGGCCTGCTGGGCAATCTGTTCTCGCGTCTGGGCAGTTCATGCATGCCGTTCCTGGTGCCGCTGCTGTTGCAGGTCAGCCTGAACTTTTCACCGTTCCGCGCCGGCATGATGATGATCCCGGTTGCCGTTGCCGGCATGTTCGTCAAACGTGTGACCACACCGCTGATCACGCGCTACGGTTATCGCACGGTGCTGGTCACCAATACCGCGCTGGTGGGCTTCACGATGGCGAGTTTTGCCTTCATTTCGCCGGCCCAGCCGCTTTGGCTGCACATCCTGCAGCTGGCGGTGTTTGGCGCCGTCAACTCCATGCAGTTCACGGCCATGAACACCGTGACCCTGCGCGACCTGGAGAGCCAGATGGCCAGCAGCGGCAACAGCCTGCTGTCGATGGTGCAGATGCTGGCGATGAGCATGGGTGTGGCTGCGGCGGGCGCCGTACTCGCAGGTTTTACCGGCTATTTCGGCAGCGGTGAATCGACCCAGGTGTTGCATGCGTTCCAGGCGACGTTTGTCACCATGGGCTTGATCACCCTCGCTTCGGCAAGCATCTTCTGGCAGCTGTCGCCGGCAGTGCGCGTCGTGAAGAAAGCCGAGTCAACAGAGACCTCCGGCCAGGGCTGATCAGGCCGGGTAAATTGCCCCCAGAATACGCGGTCCGGCAGCGCCGGTCACGCTGGCCAGATTGCCTGGCTGGCGGTGGATGGTCTGTCGTGCAAGCCACGCAAAAGCTGCCGCCTCCACCTGCAGGGGGGGCAGGCCATGCGCATCCGAAGATGACACGCGCAGGGTCGGCAGGCCTGCCTGCAGGCGCTGCATCAGATGGCTGTTGAACGCACCACCTCCACAAACAATCAGCTCGCCGCTTTCCTTTGCATACGCGTTCGTACTCGCGATGCAGGCGCGAGCAGTGAACTCCGTCAGCGTGTTCTGAATGTCTTCAGGTCGCGCTGAAGAATACGGCGCGAGCTTGCCGGCCAGCCACTGCATGCTGAACAAATCGCGGCCCGTGCTTTTGGGTGGCGGCTGCAGAAAATAGGGCTCGTCGAGCAGGCTGTCCAGCAGGGCAGGAATCAGTTTTCCACTTGCCGCCCAGGCACCGCCTTCGTCAAACGGTTTGCCTGTGTGCCGTTGGCACCAGGCGTCCATCAAGGCATTGCCAGGGCCGCAGTCAAAGCCGATGACGGGCGCGCTGCTACCGGATGGGGGCAGCACGCTGATGTTGGAGATGCCGCCTATGTTCATGACAGCGACACTGCTGTTGGCACTGGCAAATATGGCCTGATGAAATGCCGGAACCAGCGGCGCGCCCTGGCCACCAGCAGCGACATCGCGGCTGCGAAAGTCCGCCACCACATCAACGCCCGTGAGTTCCGCCACCAATGCCGGGTTGTTCAGCTGGATCGTGTAACCCGCATCTTTCTGCGGCTGATGCCTGACGGTTTGCCCGTGCGCGCCAATGGCCTTGATGGGGCCAGGGGCGTTTGCCTTGAGTTTGTTTGCTACCGCCGCATAGATCTTTGCCAGCGCATTGCCGGCTATTGCGCTTCGATGCAGTTCATGGTCAGTGGGCGAGTTAAGCGCGAGCAACTCTTCACGAAACGGGTTGCTGAATGGTTCGCTGACTGCTGCAAGCACCTGCAGTTTCCCGCCCGAAAAATCGACAAGCACGCCGTCGGCGCCGTCAAGGGAGGTGCCTGACATCAGGCCGATGTAAAGATCAGACATCACCCGATTTTGCATCAGTTAAACGGAGCCCCACGTTCGCTCACTGTGAGTAGCTCTCGAGGCCTTGCAGGCCGCGGCTCGCGAGACGCTTCGCCTCTGTCGCCTGTCCGAACCTGCTAAAGCAGGTTTGGAGCCGCAGGCTACAGCCCCTCGGGGGCTGGCCTTGCTTGTGGTGGCCCGGCACTGCAGCCTGGCCATAAAAAATGCGCCCCGCAGGACGCATTTTTTTGAGGGCTCGGGGGCGGCTTATTCAGCGCGGGTCTGGCCAATTGTCATGGCGGCCTGCAATTCTGTTTTCACAGTCGCAGCGATTTGTTTGAACAGCGGCAGCGCAGCCGTCGACACGGGAATCGTCTCGCTCTGCTTGGCCATGGTCATCGGGTCCTGCTGCGTACCGTTCACCCGCACTTCAAAGTGCAGGTGCGGGCCGGTCGCCCAGCCGGTCGAACCCACCAGGCCTATGGTCTGGCCCTGGCTGACGTTCTGGCCTTTTTGCACCATCAGCTTGCTGAGGTGTGCATAAACCGTTTCCTGGCCATTGCGGTGCTTGAGGAAGATCACATTGCCGTAGCCGTTCTGCACGCCGGAGAACTCCACAACGCCGTCACCCACGGCGCGAGCCGGCGTGCCGGTAGGCGCTGCAAAGTCGGTGCCCAGATGGGCGCGCCATTTTTGCAGGATGGGGTGAAAACGCATCGAAAACCCGCTGCTGACGCGCGAGAACTCGACAGGCGAGCTCAGGAAGGCGCGGCGCAGGCTCTGGCCGTCGAGTGTGTAGTAACCGCCCTTGTTGGGTGCGCCGGTGGCGTCCACGCCCGGGGGCTGGAACCACATGGCCTGGAAGGCCTTGCCGGCATTGACGAATTCGGCCGACATCACGCGGCCGGTGCGCAGGGCTTCGCCGTCGGCTTCCAGTGTTTCGTAAACGACATTAAAGCGGTCGCCCTTGCGCAGCGCACGGCGGAAGTCGATGTCGCCCGAGAAGATTTCTGCCATCTGCACGGCAACGGCGTCAGGGATGCGCGCTTCGTCGGTCGCTGCAAACAATGATGACTGGATGACGCCACTGGCCAGGCGCGAGGTCGCCACATAAGGAGCGGTCTCAACGCGGGATGTAAAACCGGCGGCATCACGCTGAACCACCAGGCGCTTGAACATCGTGTCATCGTCCGTCGGCCAGCGCATGGTCAGCTTTTGCAACTGCTGGCTGTCGGTCGCTTCAACGGTCACGTTTTTGCCCGGGCGGCCCATCAACACCAGGCGCGCATTGGCATCGTTGCGCAGAAAGGCAGCTGCGGCCGCGTCGTCGACATTCAGGCGTTTGAGCAGGGAGTCAAAACTGTCGCTGCTGCGCGTGCTGTCGGTGCGAAACAGCTTGAAGCGGAAATCTGCCAGAGAGTCGATCTGACCCTGGGTCGGCAGGGGCTGCACGGCTTCCAGAACCTGGCGCACCGGCAGGTCGGATGCATCAGGTGCCAGGGGCGCAACGCCGAAAGCGGTCACGCCCGTGCCCAGCAGCAGGACTGCGAGGCTGGTGGTGATTCTTTTGGGGTGGCGGCGCAGGCTGGCGGCGACGGAAAGCAGGACTTGAGATGGGGTTGTCAGACGCAAAACAAAAACTTCCAGCTAAAGTGCAGGACTGCAACCTAAAAAGGCCTGCAGGCTGCGATATCAGGTATCGGCGACCACCCGTGAACACTGTCGGTTCCTGGCGTGGGACTTTTATCAACCGGACTCAAACGTTCTGGTCCTGATCAGCAATTTGCAGGCCAACTAAAATGGTGCACTGACACAAGACGGATGCCAGTATATCTGTCAGACAACACCCCGACACGTGAAAAACCCTTATGAATCAAGCGCTTGTTACAAAATACCCC
>JAZKCB010000060.1:0-10500 GCA_040388335.1 Pseudomonadota bacterium
GGTGGTTGCTGATGATGGCGCGCACATCGACAGGCAGCAGGCCGGACTTGGCGCGAAACATCAGATCATTCAGGCAGTGGCCGTCGCGGCTGACCATGATGACGGTGCGCATCGCCGATTCGGTCGAGTGCAGCTTCCAGTCCATACTGAACGGGACGGCAAAGGTCGCCAGGCTGGCCTTGAGTTCTTCAAACGACAGCTTGTCGCAGGCAAACTGCACACGCATGAAAAACAGGCCCGTGTCGGGGTCGTTGTACTGCGCGGCTTCTTCAATGTTGCCACCGTTGTCGAGCAGGAAACCCGAGACGGCGTGAACGATGCCCAGGCGGTCCGGGCAGGACAGGGTCAATATATATGCGTGCTTCATAGGTTACGAATTGTCGCAGGAGACGCGGGGCTTTGCCTGTGAGAGGGGATGGGCCCTGCATCAGTGCCAGAATGGACCAATCCAGGCAAGCAGGAGACAGCCATGTCCAACCCGACCTTCAACATGGAGCACCACTGGCTCCCTTTCACGCCCAACCGCAGCTTTGGGAGCGATCCGCGCATCTTTGTTGCCGCCGACGGCATGCACTTCACCACGCATGACGGGCGCCAGGTGCTGGACGGTATTTCCAGCCTCTGGTGCGTGGGCGCGGGCCATAACCGCAAGCCCATCAACGAGGCTATCAAGAAGCAGCTCGACACGCTGGACTACGCCACCGCTTTCAACGCCAGCAACGACCAGGCTTTCAAGGCGGCGGAAATGATTGCCGCGATGGCGCCCGGCGACCTGAACAAGGTGCTTTTTTGCAACTCCGGCTCGGAGGCCGCAGACACCGCGCTCAAGGTCGCGCTGGCTTACCACCGGGCGCGCGGCGAGGGCCATCGCAATGTCTTTATCGGCCGTGAACGGGGTTACCACGGTGTGGGTTTTGGCGGCATGAGCGTGGGGGGCATTCCGGCCAACCGCAAGGTGTTCGGCGCAGCGCTGCTGCCGCGGGTCGACCATCTGCGCTTCATCCACGACCCGGTCAGGCACGCCTATATCCACAACGATGAGCCAGTGTGGGACGAAGACATCCTGCTGGAGCTTGAGCAGCGCATCCTGCCGCTGCACGACGCGAGCAACATCGCCGCCGTCATCGTTGAGCCCGTGGCGGGCAGCGCCGGCTGGTACGTGCCGCCCCAAGGCTATTTGAAGCGCCTGCGCGAGATTTGCGACAAACACGGCATCCTGCTGATTTTTGATGAAGTGATCACCGGCTTCGGCCGCCTGGGCACAGGTTTTGGCGCCGATTTTTACGGCGTGGTGCCCGACATGCTGACCTTTGCCAAGTGCGTGACCAATGGCGTGATCCCGCTGGGCGGCGTGGTCTGCTCTGACCGGATCTACAACGGCATGATGAAGGCCAACGAAGGCGCGCCCGAGCATGCCATCGAGTTCTTTCACGGCTACACCTATTCGGGCCACCCGGTCGCCTGCGCCGCGGCGATTGCCACGCTGGAGCTGATGAAAGCCGAAAACCTGTTTGAGCGCGCCGGGCAGATGGGCAAAAAGCTCGGCGACGCCATGCACACCGGGCTGAAAGGCCTGCCCAATGTCATCGGCATCCGCACGCTGGGCCTGGCGGGTGCGGTGGAGCTGTCATCCATCGCCGGCTTGCCCGGCAAACGCGCCTACGACATCTTCATGGACTGCTTTCACCACGGCGTGCTGGTGCGGCCGGCCGGCGAGAACATCGTGCTGTGCCCGCCCTACATCGTCGAACAGGCGCAAATTGACCAGATGCTCCATGTGCTGGCTGATGCCATTCGCCGCCACGCCTGAAGGGTCTTGATTTAACGTGTATGTTAAATTTTTAATGTATACGTTAAAAAATGGTTTCAAGTCGACTTGTGAAGCCTGAAACACCCCAAAAACTCGCCCAAAAGGCCATTTTTAGGTATTAAATTAGCCATCAGGCCAATAGATATGGGCGTGAGTAGCTATAAGTTCGATAGCAATTTGCGGTCGATATGCTCCACCTGAGTGCCTGCCATTCGTTGGCCTCCAGCTCCGGGCACGCCTGATCGAACCTGGAGGGGGCCTATTCCCACTAATTCAGTTGGTCATTGATTGACAGACTTTTCCTACAGGCAAACAATGAATCTTTAGTGAATCAATGTTTCTTTGGTGAAACAAACTAAAGAAGTCCGGCAAGCCCCACCTGCAAAGAGAACAGCATGAGCAATCCCTCTGGCGATCAAAATCTTCCCTGGCATGAAGTTGCATCACGCGACCAGCTCGATCCGGACTTTCCGGTCGGTGTGGACGTCAATGGCCAGAAGGTCGGCCTTTTTTTGCTGAACGACGAGGTTCATGCGCTGGAAGACATCTGCCCGCACGCCTACGCGCTGTTGTCCCAGGGCTTCCAGGAAGACGGCGTCATCGAATGCCCGCTGCACGCCGCACGTTTTGACATTGCTACCGGCAAGTGCCTGGTTGAGATCGGCGAGCGCGACCTGCACCAGTTCCCGGTGCGTGTGGTTGAAGGCAAAGTCCAGATCCAGATTCCCATTGTGAAAGCCGCAGCATGAGCGCCCCACCCGCAGGCACACCGGCCATCGAATTCATCGGTGTCGAAAAACGCTTCCCGGCACGTGGCGACTCCAAAGAAGTACTGGCAGCGCGTGATGTCAATTTTGCGATCGCGCCAGGCGAGGTCGTTTCCATCATCGGTCCCTCGGGTTGCGGCAAAAGCACGCTGCTGAACATGGGCTCGGGCCTGGCCAAACCCAGCGCCGGCATCGTCAAGGTCGCCGGCCAGCTGGTCGAAGGTCCGAACGCGCATGTGTCCTTCATGCTGCAAAAAGATTTGCTCATGCCCTGGCGCACGATTTCGCAGAACATCGAGTTCGGGCTTGAGCTGCGCGGCGTGGCTTCGACCGAACGCAAAAAGGTTTCAGACAAGCTACTGGCCCAATGCCACCTCGGCGGCTTCGGCAATAACTACCCGCACCAGCTGTCAGGCGGCATGCGCCAGCGCGCCGCCCTGGCCCGCACGCTGGCGGTAGACCCACTGGTGCTGCTGATGGATGAGCCTTTTTCAGCACTCGACGCCCAGACCAAGATGATCCTGCAGCAAGACCTGGCGCGTACCGTGCACGAGCAGAAGAAAACCGTGCTTTTCATCACGCACGACCTCGTCGAAGCGGTTGCGCTGTCTGATCGCATCCTGGTCATGAGCGAGCGCCCCGGCACCATCGTCGAGCAGATCACTGTTGATTTGCCCGATCGCAAGAATCCCATGGCGCGCCGCAAGCTGGCAGAAGTCGGCCCCTATGTCGCGCGCCTGATGGATTTGCTCAAGCTCGACGCCAGCACCGAAGTGCACTGATCACTGTTTCGCCATTCCTGTTTTAGCCTGAAATAACCCACCCGGAGAATCTCCATGTCCTTCAAAAGCCTTCTCGCCATTCGCAGTGCTCGCCGCACCTGCCTGGCCATCCTCGCTTCCACCGCCCTGCTGGGCGCTGCCGGCGTGCAAGCCCAGACCCTGCAGAAGATCACCTACCTGCTGCCCGCACCGGGCACGCTGCCGGCTTTCGGCCCGTGGATGCTGGCTCAGGCCAAAGGCTATTACGCGGCCGAAGGCCTTGAAGTGGAATTCGTTTCCGGTCGTGGCGGTGTCGACGTGGCCAAGCAGGTCGGCGCCGGCAATGCCGTGATCGGTGGCGCGATTGGCGACACGCCCATCATTGCGCGCGCACAGGGCATTCCCGTCAAGGCCGTCGCCGTGCTGGGCAGTGGCTCGCTGACGCAGCTGGTCAGCCACAAGGATGAACGCATCGAAAGCCCGCGCGAGCTCAAGGGCAAGACGGTCACCGTCATTTCCTACACCGACACCACCTACTACGCGCTGCTCGGCATGCTGAGCAAGGTCGGCCTGACCAAGAACGACGTCAACATCCAGGCCGCAGGCCCTGCCGGTGTGTGGCAACAGTTCGCCAGCAAGAAAGCCACTGCCATGGCGGGCGTGCCCGACTGGACCGTGAGCGCCATGGAAGCCGGCGCCAAGGTCGACATTCTGCCGGCCGACGTTTACTTCAAGAGCATGGCCCAGGCGATTCTGGCTTCTGACGAAACCATCCAGAAGAACCCGCAGCTGATCCAGAAGCTGGTGCGCGCCACGCTCAAGGGCATGAGGGACATCATGACCGACCCGAAAGCGGCAACGGCTGCCTACGTCAAGCACGTGCCGATGTACAAGGGCAAGGAAGCCACCATCCAGGCCAACTTCGAGATGTACAACAAGTATGTGTACGCCGGCCAGAAGGTCATCGGCCAGATGGACGAAGCGCGCCTGGGCGAGTTGCAGAAGTTCTACGTCACCAACGGTGTGGTCGCCAAGGAAGCGCCGCTCAAAGAGCTGTACACCAACCAGTTCGTCGCCAAGTAATTTCCGCAAAGTAATTTCAAATGACTGCCAACCGCGCCCGTCTCGTTACCACCAGCTGGAGCCTGCTCGTCCTTGTCGTCTTTCTGGCGGCCTGGCAATGGGGCCCGGGCCTGCTTGGCATTCCTGATTTTGTCCTCCCGCATTTCACCAAGGTCTGTGAGGAGGCGGTGCGTATATGGGGCACCGAAAGGCTGCTCTGGCACACCGGCATCACGGCCGCTGAAGTGGTGGTCGGTTTTGTGCTCGGCTCCGTGCTGGGTGCGCTGATTGGCTATGCGCTCGGTTTGTCGCCGCGTGTCGAAGCCGTCTTGTCGCCCTATTTGCTGGCGCTGCAGATCGCGCCCAAGGTGGCGTTTGCGCCCCTGTTTGTGATGTGGATGGGCTACACCATGTACCCCAAGATCCTGGTCGCGGTGCTGATTGTTTTCTTCCCCGTGCTGATCAACGTGCTGTCGGCCATGCGCACCATGGATGTCGACATGATCAACCTCGCGCGCTCGTTTTCGGCCACACGCCTGCAGGTCTTCCGCAATGTTGAATACCCGACCACCATGCCGGCGCTGTTCTCGGGTCTGCGCATTGCCAGTACGCTGGCAGTGATTGGGGTTGTCGTCGGTGAGCTCGTCGGCGGCAACATGGGTCTCGGTTACCTGCTGGTCTTTTTTGAAGGTCAGGGCAATACCGCTGCGGTGTTTGTCGTGATCGCCGCGCTGACCGTCATCGGCATCATTGCCTACTACGCCGTGGTCATCGCTGAAAAACGCGTGCTGCATTACCTGCCCAGCTCCGAGCGCCGTTCGGCCTGAACCCAAACATCAAAAACATCCATGACCACCTCGCTTCCTGAAATCATGCTCACCGGCCGCAAGGTGCTGGTCACCGGCGGCGCACGCGGCCTGGGCGAAGCCTTCGCGCGCGCGCTGGTCGCTGCAGGCGCCAGTGTGGTCATCAGCGATGTGCTGCATGAGCGCGGTGAAGCGCTGGCTGCCGAACTCGGTGGCAAGGTGTTTTATGTGCCCATGGACCTCGGCAATGCCGATGCCATCAAGGCCGGTGTGGATGCCGCCGCGAAACATCTGGGTGGCCTTGACGGCCTGATCAACAACGGGGCGATTACCAACTCCGGCGGCAAGGGCATGGGCGACATCACCGTCGACACCTGGGACCGCGTGATGAATGTCAACGCGCGCGGTACCTGGCTCACGACGGTGGCAGCGCAGCCGCACCTCGCCGTCTCGGGTTATGGCCGCGTCGTCAATCTCGCGTCTGATACCGCCTTGTGGGGCGCGCCCAACCTGATGGCCTATGTGGCCAGCAAGGGCGCCGTCGTTGCCATGACGCATTCGATGGCGCGTGAAATGGGCGCGCAGGGCATCACTGTCAACGCCATTGCTCCCGGCTTGACGCTGGTTGAAGCCACTGAATACGTGCCGCAGTCGCGCCATGACCACTACCGCAATGGCCGCGCGATTGAGCGCGCCCAGGTGCCTGAAGACCTCACGGCCGCCGTGATGTTCCTGCTGTCCCGTGGCAGTGGTTACATCACCGGCCAGGTGCTGCCAGTCAATGGCGGCTTTGTCATGAAGTGACGAATACACCGAAACGCACTAAAGGAGAAAAAATATGAACGCAGCAGCAAACCAGCCAGTATTCAACGAACGCGGCCTGATGGACGCGAACATCCCGCCCGAGGCGGACATCCAGCGCGCCATGATGCAGGCTGACGGCCAAGGCTTTGCAGAATGGCTGGAAAGCCGTGTCGCGCGCTTCGGCTCACGCAAGTATGACTGGGACGCGCTCAAGTTCCAGGCCGACTATGACCCGACCTACCGCCGCGCGCAGATGCGTTACGTCGGCACCGGCGGAACCGGTGTCGCCAAGGATGCGAACACGGTGCCTTCCGGTCACTTCACCTTCTCGACCATGGTGATCCCGGCCGGCAATGTCGGCCCCTCGCACATTCACTATGACGTGGAAGAAGTCTTTTTTGTCATGCGCGGCAAGATGAAGATCGTCTGTGAAAAAGACGGTCAGCGCTGGGAATCGGTACTCCATGAGCGTGACCTGATCTCGGTGCCGCCCGGTGTGTACCGTGAAGAAAGCAATATCGGCGATGAAGACGCGCTGATGTGCGTGATGCTGGGCACGCCCAAGCCCATCACGCCGACCTACCCACCCGACAGCCCGCTTGCCAAGATCAAGCGCGACATGCTGGCCGCTGCAAAGTAAGCCGGGTAACCCAGTTTTACCAGCAAGCCATTCATGAGCACCGCGCCATCACAGCTGACCCTTGAGCAACGCCTGAAGCGTTTTGCGCCCGCGCGCATCACCACGCCGCTGGGCGAGATCGAGTACCGTCAGGCTGGCAACGGGCAGCAGGCTGTCACGCATGTGTTGCTGCATGGCATTGGTTCGGGTTCGGGTAGCTGGCTGATGCAGCTTGAAGCGGCAGCCATCACTGAAAGCGCACATGTGCTGGCCTGGGAAGCCCCCGGCTACGGCAACAGCAGCCCGGTATTGCCGGATGTACCTGATGCAAGCGATTACGCGAGCCGCGTCTGGGCCTGGCTCGATGCGCTGGGTGTGATGCAGCCTGTGACGCTGGTGGGGCATTCGCTGGGCGCCCTGATGGCCGCGCGCGCGGCAGTGCAACGACCTGAACGAATCAAACGGCTGGTGCTGCTGTCGCCTGCGCAAGGCTACGCCCGCGCCAGTGAAGAAGAGCGCGCCAAAAAACTGGGTGATCGCCTGAGCAACCTGAACACGCTGGGGGTGCAGGGCATGGCGCAAAAGCGCGGTGCAGCCATGCTGTCGCCGAACGCCGATGCCGAGCGTGTGGCTTATGTGCAGTCCATCATGGCGCAGGTGCATCCGGCTGGTTACACGCAGGCTTCGCACCTGCTGGTGGGCGGTGACCTGCTGACCGATGTTGCGCAGGTGAGGTGCCCGATCGCTGTGGGCAGCGGCCGCGCCGACACCATCACGCCCATGGCCGGTTGCCAGAAGGTGGCTGAAGTGGCGGGTGTGGCGTGGACGGACCTTGGCGATGCGGGCCATGCCTGCGCCGTCGATGCCGCCGCCGGCGTCAATCAACTGCTGGGTCTCATGAATCACAACGAAAAGGTGTCCGCATGACTGCGACGGTCACAACACCGGCGGGCGATGACCGCTACACCGTCCCTGCATTGCAGCGCGGGCTGGATCTGCTGGGCCAGTTCAGCCGCCAGACACCGGAGCTCACGGGCGCCGATCTTGCACGCCAGATGGACCTGCCGCGCGCCTCCGTCTTCCGCATCCTGCACACCCTTGAGAAAGCCGGTTTTGTCGAACGTGTGGGCGACAGTACCAGCTACAAACTCAGCATCGGCGTGCTGCGCCTCGGGTTTGAATACCTGGCGTCCATGGAGCTGACCGAGCATGGCCGCCCCGTGATTGACGCACTGCGCGATCTCTCCGGTTATTCGGCCCACCTCGTCGTTCGTGACAACCGTGATGTGGTGTTTGTTGCCAAATCCATCGGGCGCAATGCACTCTTCCATTCAATCCAGGTGGGCTCACGCTTGCCTGCACACGCCACGGTGCTGGGCCGCATGCTGCTGTCAGGCCTGAACATGGCGGGCCTGTCGGAGCTCTACCCTGAATCGCCTCTGCCGGCCTACACACCGCGCACGCCCACCACGCTGGCCGAGCTGAAGAAACTGATCGATGTCGACAAGGCCAACGGCTACGGCATCAGCCAGGGCGGTTATGAAACCGGCATTTCAACGATTGCCGCACCGGTCTTCAACGATTCGCATGAAGTGGTGGCTGCCGTCAGCATCACCGTGCCCGCGCAGCACCTCGACCAGACCCAGAAAGACACGCTGGTGCCCCAGGTGATGGAGGCCGCCGCACAACTGACACAACGGATGAGCCACCTGCCGCAGCAGCAACGCGGCGCCCGCGTTTCACTACAGATTTCACAAGAAAAGATTGCCGCATGACAACAACAAACACACCCAGCAAGACCCGCGTGACGGTTGGCGAACTAGCCGCCCGTTTCCTGGAGCAATGCGGCGTCAAGGCTGCATTCGGCGTGATTTCCATCCACAACATGCCGATTCTGGACGCCTTCAACACGCGCCAGAAAATCCGCTTTGTTTCCGCACGCGGTGAGGCGGGCGCCTGCAACATGGCCGACGCCTATGCGCGTGTCACGGGCGTGATGGGTGTGTGCGTCACCAGCACCGGCACCGGTGCAGGCAATGCGGCCGGTGCGCTGGTCGAGGCCCTGACGGCCGGTACGCCCATGCTGCACCTGACCGGCCAGATCGAATCCGACTATCTGGATCGTGACCTCGGCTTCATCCACGAAGCACCGGCGCAGCTGGCCATGCTGCAGGCTGTGGGTAAGGCGGCCTTCCGCATCCGCAATCCCGAGACCGCGTTGGCCACTTTGCGCGAGGCGCACCGCCTGGCTTTCACTGCACCCTGTGGCCCTGTGAGCATCGAGATTCCGATTGACATCCAGGCGACCCTGCTTGATCTGCCGGCTGACCTGTCGCCACTGCCACTGTTGCCCGTGCAGGCCGCCGCAGCTGAAATTGACGCGCTGGCGGAAAAACTCGTGGATGCCAAACGGCCCATGCTCTGGCTGGGCGGTGGTGCACGCGGTGCGCGCGCTGCGGTCGAGCGTTTTGTGAAGATGGGTTGGGGCGTGGTCACTTCGGTGCAGGGCCGTGGCATCCTGCCGGAAGACCACCCGGCCAGCCTGGGGTCCTACAACCTGCAAAAGCCTGCCGAAGATCTGTACCAGACCTGCGATGCCATGCTGGTCGTCGGCTCGCGCCTGCGCAGCAACGAAACCCTGCGCTACAAACTCAAGCTGCCGGCGCTTTACCGCATCGACGCCAATGCGCTGGCGCACAACCGCGGCTACAACAGCGAATATTTTGTGCAGGGTGATGCGCTCACCACGCTCAATGCTCTGGCTGACAAACTCGAAGGCCGCATGAAGGTCGATGCCGCTCTGGCTGCCGATGTCAAGAAGGCACGCCTGGAGGCCAGCGGCATGGTCGACAGCACGCTGGGCGCCTATGTCGCGCTCAAAAACGGTGTGGCCGCGCAGGCCGGCAAGGATCTCTGGTGGGTGCGTGACATCACCCTGTCCAACAGCATGTGGGGCAATCGTGCGCCCATGCTCGACAACCCGCGCGCCGGTGTGCACGCACTGGGCGGCGGCATCGGCCAGGGCCTGGCGATGGCGATCGGCACCTCGATTGCAGATAAAGAACATGCGCTGAAGCGGAAGACGGTGGCGCTCATCGGTGACGGCGGTTTCATGCTCAACGTGGGTGAACTGGCCTGCGCCGTGCAGGAAAAAGCCAACATCGTGATGCTGGTCATGAACGACAGTTGCTATGGCGTCATCAAGAACATCCAGGACGACATTTACGGCAGCCGCCATTGCTATGTTGATCTGCACACGCCGGATTTCGCACAATTCTGCGCCAGCCTCAAGGTCACGCACTTCCGCCTGGGCGAACCTGCGCAGACCCAAGATGTGCTTGAAAAAGCCTTTGCAGCGACCGGCCCGGTCGTGGTTGAAGTCGACATGAAAACCTGGGGCCCGTTTGCCGCCAAGTTTGCGGGTCCCATTCTCAAGAAAGATTGAACGTGCTTGACGTTGTACTCATCGGCTACGGTGCCATAGGCCAGGCGATCTGCCGCCGGTTGCAGGGCAGCGCGCGGGTGAACGTCACGCATGTGGTGGTCAGGCCGCAGCGTATTGCTGAAGTACAGGCCGCGTTGGGATCTTCAACCATCAAGGCGGTGTCTGAAGTGCCCCCCGGTACAAAACTCGCGCTCGAATGCGCGGGCCATGAAGCGCTGGGCGCGCACGTGGTGGGCGCGCTTGAAAAAGGCGTGGAGTGCGCCGTGATGTCGGTGGGTGCGCTGTCTGAAGCGGGCCTGCCTGAAAAGCTCACGGCTGCAGCAAGCCAGGGCAACACGCAGGTTCATTTGCTCGCCGGTGCCATCGGCGGCATTGATGCCATCGCCGCAGCACGGCAGGCCGGGCTCAGCGATGTGACCTACACCG
>JAZKCB010000061.1:0-1949 GCA_040388335.1 Pseudomonadota bacterium
GCTGGAGAACAGTTACCACATGATCTGCGTCGACAACGACCGCGAGCAGGTCGCCCGCAACGTGCTTGAATTTTTCGGCGCCAGCAGCGCGGAATCATTGGGCATGGCAGTGGATGACCCGAAGATGTCGGCAGAAGCGCTCATGGCCTTTGCGCAGGATCTGCGCACGGCACTGGAAGCCGGCGACTTCAAAACCATCTTTGCCAAAGGCGCTTCAGACATGGGCTGGTTCCAGCCCGGCACCAACCGCGCCAGCGGCGTGTACCGTGGCAACAAGGGCCTGCAGGCCATGCTGCCCTGGGCAGAAGGCGTTCGCTTCACGGCGTTCGGCCAGCCGGTCTACAACGCAGGCATTGCCGTCTGCCCGGCCACACTCACGGCAGGCGGCTTGATGTCGCAGGGTGTGCTGGCCTTTGCCGTGCGCTCTGGCAGGCTGCTGGATGCACGCTGGTTCCCCGACGATGTGGCGCTGGAAGACGCACACTTTGGCGCACCAATTGCAGCGGCCGGCCCCAGCGATGTTGAAAAGGCATTTGAAGCAGCGCAAGTCTCGGTCAAGGCACTCTCAAAGCCGCCCGGCAACGACGAGCTGCTGGCCTTGTATGCGCTGTACAAGCAGGCGACTGCCGGCGATGCGTCAGGCGACAGGCCAGGCGTGATGGACGTGACAGGCCGCGCCAAGTACGACGCCTGGGCCAAACGCAAGGGTGAAGCTCGTGAGGCGGCGATGGCGGGCTACGCACAGCTGGTGGAGAAGCTCGGCAAGGGCGGTTAGCACTGACGCCGCAGAGACAAGGCGTGGGTCATGGATTGCGGCTCGAGGCCGCAATGACAGCGACTCCGCAGAATCGGCGCCCAAACCCGGCGTTGTCATCCCGGGCCCGACCCGGGATCCATGAACCCGCATTGTTTCGAGGTCATCACCCGACACAAAATGCTATTAAATCAGTAGCTGCTCACGCGCGTATCTATTGGCCTGCAGCCGATTCGAGGCAAAAAAAAGGCCCTTTTCGGGCCTTTTGTGGAGCTTTTTGGGCGTCTGGAGCCGGCAGCAGCTGCCAGTCGGCCCTTATTTTAATGTATACGTTAAATTTTTAACATCTACGGCAAAATTGCCGTAGATGGCATTCAAATCAGTCCTTCAGGTCAGCCGGCACCTTGCCGCCGTTCGCTGCCAGCTTGTTCATCACCTGCCTGTGCAGCCAGATGTTCATGGAGGCGCTGTCTGCCGTGTCGCCGGTGTAGCCCAGCTCTTTGGCCAGCGCCTTGCGCTCGCCGATGCTGCTGTCCAGGTCCAGCAGCTTCATCAGGTCAACGATGGAGGTTTTCCAGTTGAGCTTTTGCGGGTTCTTGCTGGCCATGTCGTCAAGCAGGGCCTCGACATCAACCTCTTCCATGGGCGCGGGTGCGGCGGCCGCAGCTTGAACGTTTGCAGGAATATAGGACGGCTCGGTTGCGGCGCGGGCTGCTTCTTCCGCCCTGGCGTTGATGGCGGCGCCCGGGAAAATCTTGGCGAAGATGTTGCTGAGAATGCCCATGGAATGTTCCCTGTCTTTGAGAGTTGAAAACATTCATCTTAGGCATCATTCGTGACAAGTCCGTCAGCCGCAGGCCTGCATTTGTGACGGAATGCACGCGGCGCATCACTGCGCCCACACATCAAACCGTATCAGGCCGCCCAGTTCACCAGCCCGCTCCAGGCGGTGCCCAGCACCACGATGCCGAAGGCGATGCGGTACCAGGCAAAAGGCACAAAGTCATGGGTGCTGATGTAACCCAGCAGCCAGCGCACGCACAGCCATGCACTCACAAACGAGAACACCAGCCCTACGGCAAACATCGGGATGTCGGCCACCGACAGCAGCGCGCGCTCCTTGTACAGGCTGTACGCGCCTGCGCCTATCAGCGTGGGGATGGCCAGAAAAAACGAAAAATCCGTCGCCGCCTGG
>JAZKCB010000062.1:0-15266 GCA_040388335.1 Pseudomonadota bacterium
AGGTAGCCGGTCTGCTCAAGAAAGGCCCGGTAGGCCTTCATGTCGGTGATGGGGCCGGGGTGGGCCTTGTGCCAGGCGTCCATCTCAAGTTGCAGGCGGTCACGTTCGGCCAGCAGGGCGATGTTTTTGGGCGCCAGATCGGTGACGATGGCGTCAAAGCCCTTCCAGAAGGCCGCTGCTGTCACGCCGGTGCCGGGCAGCACTTTCTCTTCGATAAAGCTGTGCAGGTTGCTGGCGATCTGCAGTTTGTGTTCTGTGGTGCGGGGTGTGGACGGCACGGTCATGGTCGAATCCTCGGAAAGATTGTGAAAAAAGAAAACAGTATCAGGCCCGGGGAGCCAGCAGCCTGAGCACATCACGCAGGTCGCTTCCGGTGAAGGTTGGCGAGGTGCCCAGTGTCTCAAACGGCAGCTGGTAGCGGTTGACCCACAGCGTGCAATAGCCGTACCAGGTGGCGGCCAGGGCGTCCCAGCTGTTGCAGCTGACAAAGCCGATCTCCGGCGCCTTGAAGCCCGTGGCCTGTTCGCCCAGCGCATAGGCTGCAGGGTGGGTTTTGTATTTGCGGATGCTGTCGATGCTGATGACGTGGTCCAGCAGGTCACCCAGCCCGGCGGACTGGATGGCGGCGTCAAGCATGGCCGGGTCGCCGTTCGACAAAATGCCGGTGACGATGCCGCGATCTTTAAGCGCCTGCAACACCTCGCGGTTTTCAGCAAAGGCGGTGAGGTGCCGGTACTGGTTCATCAGCTGCTCTTCGCGTGCAGCCGTAAGGTCCAGCCCCAGGCGCTGGCAGCCGTAGCGCAGCCCGGCGCGGGTCAAATCCCAGAAGGGCTGGTAGTGGGCACCATCGTTACTGGTGGTGACAAGCCGGCTGTATTCAATCTGCTTGTCGCGCCACATTACTCCCAGCGCCTGCCCGTGACCCGGGAACAGCTGTTCGGCCAGCAGGCCCACGCTGTACACATCAAAAAGCGTACCGTAGGCGTCAAACAGGACTGCGCGAGGTGGTTTGTTCATACTCTTACTGTATTCGATACCTGATTCATGATTAAGAGTTGATTAATCGCTTTATCCATGACAAAAATGCATGTAATTGCTGCTTGTAAGTCGTATTCGGGCCCTCTGGATTTTCAAAAACAGCTTTTTTAAGCCATTTTTAGAAGCCAAATCGAGCTTGGAGCCAATAAATACGTGCGTAGGTAGCTATTAAAAACATAGCATGTTATTCATGCGACAAACCTCGGCGCGAACCTTCGTGCCAGGGTCCCGAACGCTTTTATGCTCTGGCCATGACAAAACCCGCTTCACCGCCCCCCGTACCTCCCCAGGACCCCTCGCCGCTGCCACTGGCCGGCATACGCGTCGTCGAGTTCACCCACATGGTCATGGGGCCGACCTGCGGCATGGTGCTGGCCGACCTGGGGGCCGAAGTCATCAAGGTCGAGCCTTTGAGCGGCGACAACACCCGCAGGCTGATAGGCGCTGGCGCCGGTTTCTTCAGCATGTTCAACCGCAACAAGAAGTCGATGGCGCTGGATTTGCAGAGCGCGGCGGGCAGGGAGGCGGCGCTCAAACTGGTCGCCACGGCTGACGTGGTGAGCGAGAACTTCAAGCCCGGCACCATGGCTAAACTGGGGCTGGATTACCCCAGCCTGAAGAAACTCAACGATCGGCTGATTTATGTCAGCCACAAGGGGTTTTTGCCTGGCCCTTATGACCACCGCACGGCGCTCGATGAAGTGGTGCAGATGATGGGCGGCCTAGCCTATATGACAGGCCGACCCGGCGACCCGCTGCGCGCCGGCAGCAGTGTGAATGACATCATGGGCGGCATGTTTGGCGCGATTGGCGCCATGGCTGCGCTGGCGCAGCGCAACGTCACCGGCAAGGGGCAGGAGGTGCAGTCGGCGCTGTTCGAGAACAACATCTTCCTCGTCGCACAACACATGATGCAGTTCGCCGTGACCGGCCAGCCGGCCCAGCCCATGCCCAGCCGCATCTCGGCCTGGGCGGTGTACGACGTGTTTGCGGTGAAGGACGGCGAGCAGATCTTCCTGGCCGTGGTCAGTGATACCCAGTGGGCGCTGTTCTGCAAGGCTTTCAACCTGGTCGAGCTGCAGGCCGACCCGCGCCTCGTCACCAACAACGACCGCGTGCGCGCCCGTGAGTGGCTGATGCCACTGCTGCGTTCGCGCATGGCCGAACACACGGCGGCTGAATTGAGCGCCGTGTTTGAAGCGCACGGCCTGCCGTTTGCGCCGATTACCAAACCGCAGGACCTGTTTGACGACCCGCATTTGCAGGCCACGGGCGGCCTCGCGCCCATGACACTGCCCGACGGCCAGCAGACACAGGTGCCGCTCATGCCGCTCATGATGGACGGCCACCGCCCTGGCGTGCGGCTGAACCCGCCCAGGTTGGGCGAGCACACGCACGAATTGCTGCGGGAGCTGGGCTACGACGATGAAGCCGTCCGGGCGCTTGGTGCAGGCCGGACGGCCACATGAGCCGGCTCAGGACCTAGCGGGCAGGCGGGACGATCACGACGGTGTCGCCACCGGTAGCGCCGCGCTGGCCTGTACTGCCCGTGTCGCCCGTCATGCCTGTGGTCCCGGTAGAGCCGGTGGCCCCTGTGTTACCGACTGAACCCGTCGAGCCGGTGGACCCGGTGGCGCCCGTGGGGCCGGCAGGGCCTGGAACCGGAACAGTCACGACGGCGGGTGTCACCACCGCGGCCGGGCGGTCGCATGCGCTCAGGCTGACGGCCACCAGTGCTGCTGACAAAACGATTGAATAGTTCATGAAATTCTCCATTGATTGACGGGTGAAACCGCAATCCGGCATGTGTTTGGGATCTCCAGACCGGTGCGGGAAGAAAGCCGCCATGCAAAGTGTTGGAGAGCTTTTGATGGCAAACCCGTTGTTCTGACGACCTCTGCCCAGTTGTAGGCTCTGCAGCCCCCTGCGGACGTAGGCCTGCAAGCCCCATCGGCGTGGTGATATGGCCTGTGCAGGCCCGGGACCGCATAATCCGGCCGATGGACAAACTCAAGCAGCTCGAATCCTTTGTATCCGTCGTAGCTCGCGGTAGCCTGGCTGCTGCGGCCCGTGCCGAAAGCGTGGCGCCCGCCATCATGGGCCGCCGGCTCGATGCCCTTGAAGAGCGTCTGGGCGTCAAGCTGCTGGTACGCACCACACGCCGCATTGCGCTCACCCACGAGGGCAGCGCCTTTCTCGAAGATTGCCAGCGCCTGCTGGCCGACATCGCCAATGCCGAAGCCAGTGTGTCCGCAGGCGGCGTCAAGGCCAGCGGGCATCTGCGCATCACCGCACCGGCCGGTTTTGGCCGCCGCCATGTGGCGCCGCTGGTCACCGCCTTTCGCGAGCAGCACGCCGATGTCACGATCTCGCTCAACCTCAGCGACCGTGTGGTCGACCTGGCCGGTGAAGGTTTTGACTGCGCAGTGCGTGTCGGCGACCTGCCGGATTCATCGCTGGTCAGCGTGCGCATGGCCGACAACCGCCGCTTGTGCGTGGCCACGCCGGCCTATCTTGAGACCCATGGGACGCCTCAGCACCCGTCGGAGCTTTCAAAATTTGATTGCCTCACCTTGTCGAGTGAGGCATCGCAGACCAGAGGCTGGGCATTCCTTGTCGATGGCGAACTGCTGTACCTCAAACCCGGCGGCCCGCTCGATTGTTCTGACGGGCAGGTGTTGCATGACTGGTGCCTGGCCGGCTACGGCATCGCCTGGCGCAGCACCTGGGAGGTAGAAGCCGAAGTGGCAGCAGGGCAACTGGTGGCCGTGCTGCAGGACTTTGCGGCCCCGCCCAATGGCATTTATTGTGTCTTTCCCCAGCGCAAACACCTGCCGTTGCGGGTTCGGCTATGGATTGATTTCCTGAAGCAGAACTTCAGCGAACCCGGCTACTGGCACGGCGATATTCCACCGCCGGAAAATGAAAAAGCCCATCCGCCTGTGGCGAATGGGCCATTGCCTGCGCTGTAAGTAAATTACTTCTTGGCGTCTTTGGCGTCGGCTTTCTTGTCAGCCACTGGCTTGGCATCTGCTTTGGCCATAGGCTTGGTTTCAGCAGCCTTCTTGTCGCCGGAAGCATCGGCAATGCATTTTTTCTCAAAGCTGGACTTGGCGGCACCGGCCAGCTTCTTTTCAGCCGACTGGGCTGCGCAGGCTGCGGCGGGGCTTGGGGCTTCAGCCTTCTTCTCGCCACCGGCGTCAGCAATACATTTCTTCTCAAAGCTGGCTTTGGCAGCACCAGCCAGTTTCTTTTCGGCGGACTGCGCTGCGCAGGCTGCGGCTGGGCTGGCGGCTGCGGCATCGGCCATGCATTTTTTCTCGAAGCTGGCCTTGGCGGCGCCGGCCAGCTTCTTTTCAGCCGACTGGGCTGCGCAGCTGTCTGCGGCTTGGGCCACAGGTGCAAGAGTCATCGATAAGGCGAAAGAGATGGCGATCAGGGATAACAGCTTTTTCATGAGGGGCTCCAGGTAGGAAGTAGGCGGGTGGAAAAGTAAGGTGTGTTGTGGTTCCAGAGGGAATTCCAACATATAAAGTCATCCCTCACAAGATGGGTGACGAGTAGCTTTTGTCCTTAAACGTAAAATCCTGCGATGCTCTCGATTAAAAATGATCTGCTCGCAGCGCTGGCTGACGGGCTGGAACAGCTTTCCCCCGGCGCCGGCGACAAGGCCGCGTTTGAGTCACCCAAGGTGGCTGCGCACGGTGATTTCGCCTGTACGGCAGCCATGCAGCTGGCCAAGGGCCTCAAACAGAACCCGCGCCAGGTGGCCGAGGCGCTCAAGGTCATCCTGCTGGCCACACCGGTCTATGACAAGTGGGTCGATGCGATTGAAATCGCCGGCCCGGGCTTTATCAACATCAAGCTCAAGCCTGTTGCAAAACAGGAGACCGTGCGTGACGTTTTGCACGCGGCCGCGCAGTACGGCGTCAAGCCGCAGGCCGCAGGCCGCCGCATGATTGTCGAGTTTGTCTCGGCCAACCCGACCGGCCCGCTGCATGTCGGTCACGGCCGGCAGGCCGCACTGGGCGATGCCATCTGCAACCTGTTTGTGACGCAGGGCGCAGATGTCTACCGCGAGTTCTATTACAACGATGCGGGTGTGCAGATCCACACGCTGGCCACCAGCACGCAGGCGCGCGCCAGAGGCATCCACCCCGGTGATGCCGGCTGGCCCGAGTCGGCCTACAACGGTGACTACATTCTTGATATAGCCAGCGACTTTCTCGCAAAGAAGACCGTCAAGTCCGACGACCGTGAATTCACCGCGTCCGGCGATGTTGAAGACCTTGATTCGATCCGCCAGTTCGCCGTCGCCTACCTGCGCCGAGAGCAGGACTTGGACCTGCAGGCCTTCTCGGTGCGCTTTGACAACTACTACCTGGAGTCCAGCCTGTACAGCTCGGGCCGTGTCGATGCTACCGTCGGCAAGCTGAAGGCCGCCGGCAAGACCTACGAGCAGGACGGCGCGCTGTGGCTGAAGTCCACCGACTACGGTGACGACAAGGACCGCGTCATGAAAAAAGGCGACGGCACCTACACCTACTTCGTGCCTGACGTCGCCTATCACCTGGCCAAGTGGGAACGGGGTTTTACCCGTGCCATCAACATCCAGGGCATGGACCACCACGGGACGATTGCCCGCGTACGCGCCGGCCTGCAGGCTGCGAATGAGGGCGTGCCCCAGGGCTACCCCGATTACGTGCTGCACACCATGGTGCGTGTGGTGCGCAATGGTGAAGAGGTCAAGATTTCAAAACGCGCCGGCAGCTACGTCACCCTGCGCGATTTGATCGAATGGACCAGCGCCGATGCGGTGCGTTTCTTTTTGCTCAGCCGCAAACCCGACACTGAATACATCTTCGACATCGACCTGGCTCTTGCCAAGAACAACGAAAACCCGGTGTATTACGTGCAGTACGCGCATGCGCGCATCTGCTCGATCCTGACGACATGGGCGGCCCAGGGCGGTGATGAAGCGGCATTGAAGGACGTTGATCTGTCGCCCCTGACCAGCCCGCAGGCGCAGGCGCTGATGCTGCTGATCGCCAAATATCCCGACATGCTGACCGGCGCCGCCAGCGGTTTTGCGCCGCACGACGTGGCTTTTTACCTGCGCGAGCTGGCGGCCAGCTATCACAGCTATTACGATGCCGAGCGTATCCTGGTTGACGACGAGCCGGTCAAACTGGCGCGGCTGGCCCTGGTCGCGGCGACGGCGCAGGTGTTGCACAATGGTCTGGCAGTGCTGGGCGTCAGTGCCCCGCGCAAGATGTGATTACACGAAACGAGACGAGCATGACGCACTCCCAAAAGTCCAGACCCCGCACCTCCAACAAGCAGCGTGGCGGCACCCTGCTGGGCATCATCATCGGGGCCCTGCTGGGGCTGGGTGCAGCACTGGCCGTGGCCGTGTATGTGACCAAGGTGCCGGTGCCTTTCATGAACAAGGGCCAGAGCCACAGCGCCGAAAACGACGCCGCCGAAGCCAAGAAAAACAAGGACTGGGACCCGAACGCATCGCTGGCGGGTAAAAATTCCATTCGCCCCGGCGCCGTGGCTTCTGGCCCGGTGGGCAGCGAAGCGCCTGTCGCTGCCGCCAGCGCAGCCAGGGGCAGCAAGCCTGCCGCTTCGGCTGATCCGCTGGGCGATCTGGCAAAAGCCAAATCCGAGGCCAAACCGAAAGCTGACGCAAAGCCGGACGCAGTGGCGTCCGCTGGTACGGCAGCGGCAGGGGCCGACCCTTTCAGTTATTTCATCCAGGCTGGCGCCTTCCGTACGCCTGAAGATGCCGAGGCGCAGCGCGCCAAGCTGTCACTGATGGGCTTTCAGGCCAAGGTGACCGAGCGCGAGCAATCCGGGCGCACGGTTTACCGCGTCCGTCTCGGGCCGTTTGATAAAAAGGACGAGGCCGACAAAACCAAGGAAAAGCTGGACAGCAACGCCATCGAAACCGCGCTGGTGCGGGTTCAGCGCTGAACTTTCCTCATCTGCTGCATCCAACTGCTATCTTGCGCCGCAGCTTTGTAGCCAGGAATTCATTACTTTTCGGGATTTTCAGGAGAAAGATAAATGCAACGACGTGAGTTCTCGCTTTCGGCCGCAACAGTCGCCGCCGCTTCTTTGGGTGGCGCTTTTGCGCTGCCAGGTACGGCACTGGCCCAGGGCAAACCGCCGCAGGAGGGTGTTGATTACCTGCAACTCGACAAGCCCGCCCCGCTCGAGGCGCCCGCCGGCAAGATCGAGGTCGTCGAGTTCTTCTGGTACAGCTGCCCGCATTGCAACCGCTTTGAGCCCCAGCTGGAAGCGTGGCTCAAAAAATTGCCGAAAGACGTGTACTTTCGCCGTGCACCGGTGTCCTTCCGGCCCGACTTCGAACCCCAGCAAAAGCTTTACTACACACTGGAGGCCATGGGAAAGGTCGACGCGATGCAGAAAAAGGTGTTTGACGCCATTCACATCCAGCAGCAGAAGCTGACCACCGCTGACGAGATCATTGCCTGGGCCGGTGTTCAGGGCCTGGACAAGGCCAAGTTCACGGAAACCTACAACTCCTTTCCTGTCGCCACCAAGGTGCGCAAGGCCACGCAGCTGCAGGACCAGTACAAGGTGCAGGGCGTGCCTGCGCTGGGCGTCAATGGCAGGTTTTATACCGACGGCACCCAGGCCGGCACCATGGAGCGTGCACTGGTGGTCACTGATTTCCTGATCGCCAGCGCGCGGAAAAAGTAAATCTGCCGCATCCTATGGCAGGCTGTGGCCTGCTTTTCGGCCTGCACAAGCAAAAAACCCGCCAAGGCGGGTTTTTTTACGCAGAAAGCCCGGCAGGTGCCGACGGATAAGCAGCCTTGTGGGGTTTTCGGTGGCTACAATGAGCCGGACCACTACGCAGCAAGATTCGTGCCTTTATGAAATATCCCCAATTTTTGATCATCACTGTCACGGCCCTTGCTGCCCTGACTGTGCTGCCTGTGGCGGCTGAGCAGGCCGACCGTGACAAACCCATGAACGCCGAGGCAGATGCCTTGCGTTATGACGATTTGAAACAAACCAGCGTGTTTACTGGCAATGTGGTGATCACCAAGGGGACGACCATCATCCGCGGTGATCGGGTGGATGTCAGCCAGGACCCGGAGGGCTACCAGAAGGCCATCGTGATCGCGCCGCCGGGCAAGCTGGCTTTTTACCGGAAAAAACGCGATGGCGTTGACGAATACATTGAAGGCGAAGGCCTGCGCATTGAATATGACAGCCGCCCCGACCTCGTCAAGTTCATCGGCAACGCCGTGATGCGCCGTTACAAGGGTGCTGTGCTCTCCGATGAGTCCACTGGCTCCCAGATCAATTACGACAACGTGACGGACGTGTTCACGGTCGAAAGCAACGCCCAGAACAAGTCCGCCGTCAACCCGACCGGTCGCGTCCGTGCCCTGCTGTCGCCGCGCAATGCGGCCTCAAGCCCGGCCGGAACGCCTGCATCACCGCCGCCTGCGCCTCCAGCCAGCCTGCGTCCCAGCACCACGCTGGGCAACGAGAAAAACTGAACCTACATGGAACTGGATAACCCCAACGTTGCTCCAAGCGCAACAACGGACCCGTCTCCCGGTGAAACTCCCGTACCCAGCCGCCTGATCGCGACAGGGCTGAAAAAATCCTACGGCAGCCGCACGGTGGTCAGGGATGTTTCACTGGCTGTGCAAAGCGGCGAGGTTGTCGGCCTGCTGGGTCCCAACGGGGCAGGCAAGACAACGTCGTTCTACATGATCGTGGGCCTGGTGCGCGCCGATGCGGGCGACATCACGATCGACGGCAACCCCGTCGAGCAGATGCCCATCCACCTGCGCGCACGGCTGGGTCTGAGTTATCTGCCCCAGGAGGCCTCGATCTTTCGCAAGCTGTCGGTGCAGCAAAATGTGCGCGCCGTGCTTGAGCTGCAGAACGACGAACACGGCAAGCCGCTGAGCCAGTCCGTGATTGGCGAACGCCTCGATGCCCTGTTGAAGGATTTGCGTGTGGACCACCTGGCGGATTCACCGGCGCTGGCGCTGTCCGGCGGTGAGCGCCGCCGCGTGGAGATCGCACGTGCGCTGGCCACGCAGCCGCGCTTCATCCTGCTCGATGAACCGTTTGCCGGCATCGACCCTATCGCCGTGATCGAGATCCAGCGCATCATCGGTTTCCTGAAAGCGCGCGGCATCGGCGTGCTGATCACCGACCACAACGTGCGGGAAACGCTGGGTATTTGCGACCACGCCTACATCATCAGCGACGGCCATGTGCTGGCCAAGGGCACGCCGTCAGAGATCGTCAACAACGCCGATGTCCGCCGCGTGTACCTCGGCGAACACTTCCGAATGTAATGACCCCCCCCTGTTGTTTGCTCACTTCGTGTAGCACCCTCTCCCCCCAGGGGGACTGCGCCTGCGGCCCGGCAAAGCCGGTTCCGCGGCCCAAGCTTGCGAAGACTGCTGCGTTTATTTTTTGCGAGCGGAATAAATCGAGATGAAGCAAGGTCTTTCTCTCAGGGTTTCGCAGCATCTTGCGCTCACGCCGCAGTTGCAGCAGTCGATACGCCTGCTGCAGCTCTCCACGCTTGAACTGAGCCAGGAAGTCGAGCAGATGCTTGACGAGAATCCGTTTCTTGAAGTGACTGAAGAGTCGGCCGCGCGTGAAGAGTTTGGCCTGGACCACATCAATACGCCGGTCAGCCAGGATATCCAGGAGTTTGAATCTGTCGGCGACGCCATCCCCGGCAGCGCGCTGGATTCTGGCGTTTCAAGCACACCTGACGCGGAGACGACGCCCGAGCTCAGCTCTGAAGCCAAGCTGGAAGAAAGCTGGGAGGGTGACGGCACCGTGGAGTCCGCGCCCGATGACGGCGAGTGGGGCGGTGATGCGCAGCCCCGCAAGAGCAACAACGATGAGGGTGACACCGATGCATCCGACATGGCGCGTAGCCATGAGTCCCTGCAGGACCACCTGCACCGCCAGTCGCTGAGCCTGCGCCTGTCAGAGGAAGACCGCGCTGCGCTGCACTTTCTGATCGAGTCGCTCAATGATGATGGCTATCTTGATGACACGCTTGCATCGCTGGCCAAGGGGCTGGCCGGTGACGACCTCGAGCAGGCCGAAGAGCTCGAACAGCACTTTGCGATGGCCCTCAAGCTGCTGCACCACATGGAGCCCGCCGGTGTCGGTGCGCGCAACCTGGCGGAATGCCTGGGCCTGCAATTGCTCGACTGCAAGGATTGCGACGAGACCCGCGCAGCCATGGCCATATGCAAACAGCCGATGGAGCTGCTGGCCAAACGTGATGTGAAGCGTTTGTCGCAGCTCTGCGGTTATTCAGACACCGTCATCAAGGCCGCGATTGCGCTGATAGGCCGGCTCGACCCCAAGCCCGGCCGCCGTTTTGTCAACGTCGAGCGCAACCTTATCGTGCCGGATGTACTGGTCGTCAAGTCGGGCCGGGGTTTCAAGGTGACGCTCAATGGCGATGTGATGCCCAAATTGCGCGTGCATGACATTTATGCCAACGCGCTCAAGCAGCACAAAGGCCAGGGTGGTCAGGCGCTGCAGCAGCGCCTGCAGGAGGCGCGCTGGTTCATCAAGAACATCCAGCAGCGTTTTGACACCATCCTGCGCGTGAGCACCGCCATCGTCGAGCGGCAGAAAAATTTCTTCAGCCATGGCGAGCTGGCCATGCGACCGCTGGTGCTGCGTGAGATCGCCGACGAGCTCGGCCTGCATGAGTCCACCATCTCGCGTGTGACGACGGCCAAATACATGAGTACGCCCTTCGGCACCTTCGAGCTGAAATACTTCTTCGGCTCGGCGCTCGGCACCGAGACTGGCGGTAATGCGTCGAGCACGGCGGTACGCGCACTGATCAAACAGTTTGTGGTGTCCGAGAGCACCAAAAAGCCGCTCAGCGACAACCAGATCTCCGAAATGCTCAAGGAGCAGGGCATCGAATGCGCACGCCGCACCGTTGCCAAATACCGCGAGGCTTTGCGTATTGCGCCGGCCAACCTGCGCAAGTCTTTATGAACATGGCCCCCACGGTCGCGCACTGCGTGTCGCTCCCTGCCCCCCGAGGGGGCCGCTGCGCCTGCGGTCTGGCAAAGCCAGTCCCGCGGCTCCTACTTGAAAAGACGATAGCCCATACGCTTCTCGGTGCAACCCATACTTTATGAACCAGCTTCAAATATTTCTCCCCTGTGCCGCTGGTGTTGAGGCTTTGCTGGCCACCGAGGTGCAGCGCGTCACCGGCATCACCGGCAAGGCCTGGCGTGCCGGCGTCCAACTGCAAGGATCATGGCGCGATGCCCTGCAGCTCAACCTGCACAGCCGGCTCGCGCAACGCGTGCTGATCGAGCTGCAGCACAACAAGTACCGCAGCGAACAGGACCTCTACAACGCGGCAGCCAACGTGGCGTGGGAAATCTGGTTCACGCCCAAACAGACTTTCAAGGTCGAGATCACCGCCCAGCACAGTCCGCTGACCAGCCTGAATTTTGCGGCGCTGAAAATCAAGGACGCGATTGCCGACCGCTTTCGCGCCAAGTTCGATGTGCGCCCCGATGTCGACACGCGCTGGCCCGATGTGCGTATCTATGTACATCTGACTGTCGACACCGTCACCATCTACATCGACACCTCGGGCGAGCCGCTCTTCAAGCGCGGCTGGCGTGAGGACAAGGGTGATGCACCGCTGAAGGAAACCCTGGCCGCCGCCATGATTGCCGCCAGCGGGTGGGACCAGCAGTGCAAGGCCGGCGTGCCCCTTTACGACCCGTGCTGCGGCTCCGGCACGATTGCGATTGAAGCGGCGCAGATCGCCTGCAACATCGCACCCGGCATCAACCGGCGGTTTGCCTTCCAGAAGTTTTTGCCTTTCCAGCCGCACGTTTGGGAAGGCCTGCTCGACCAGGCCGAAGCCGCCATCACCGAACCCACCGCCCCGGTTTTCGGCAGCGATGTGTCCTTTCGCATGGTTGACTTTGCCGAGCGCAATGCAGAGCGTGCTGGTGTGGCCAATGCGGTCCAGTTCCGCGGTGGCGATGCGCTGCAGCGCATGCCGCCCGCGCCTACCGGCGTGATGCTGGTGAATCCGCCCTACGGTGAACGTATTGATGTTGCCGGCGTGGCAGGTACATCGGCCACTGCCGGTGCACAGCGCCGTGAAAACACGCGCTCCGAATTCCAGGGTCAAAGCATTGACGAGTTCGGCCAGCCCGTGCAGCAGGGTGAAACGTCGTATGCGCCTTCTCGTGACCGCAATGCCAACCCGGCGCGCGAACAGGCGCTGACCGAGACGGGCGAAGGCGCTTCGGATTTCTTCCCGCAGCTCGCCGCGCACTGGAAGAAAAACTACGCCGGCTGGACGGCCCACGTGCTGACACCCGACCTCAAGCTGCCGGGCAAGATGCGCCTGAAAGAGTCGCGCCGTGTGCCGATGTGGAACGGTCCGATTGAGTGCCGCCTGTTCCGCTTTGACATGGTCGCGGGTTCGGCACGCACCAAACCGCCCCGTGATGCGTGAAGTCATCGTCCTGGACACCAACATCGTCCTGGACGTGTTTGTGTTTGGTGATGCGGCAGCCCTGCCACTGAAGCATGCGCTGCAAGACGAAAAGTTCGACTGGCTGGCAACCTTGCCCATGCGCGACGAGCTGGCACGTGTGCTGGCCTATCCGCAGATCGTGCCGCGCCTGGCGTTCTACAAACTGCAGGCTGAAGATGTGCTCGCCGCATTCGACACACGCGCGCGCATGGTTGAAGTTGCCGTCAAAGCGCCCGTAACCTGCAGCGATGCGGATGACCAGGGCTTCATAGACCTCGCGGTGGTGCACAAGGCCTTGCTTCTCAGCAAGGACAAAGCCGTGACCTCCATGGCCAAACGCCTGCTCGGTCATGGCGTGCGCGTGCAATCCGCCATCTGATTCAGAGTTTTGAAGGGCTGTCGGCACGCGTCGCTAAGCCAATAAAAGAATGTCGATATAGCGATTATTTGACGTCATGTGGTCATGACAATTGCTTCGTTGTCATGAGGGGCTCGCGCTCCTAGTATTCGCCTCTGGCTTCTTCAGCCAGATAACCGGATACCTTCATGACTTTGCCCTTCAGCTCCCGCCCCATCTTCAGGCGCTCGGCCCTTGCGCTGATTTTTTCCTCGCTGGCACTGGCCAGCCTGGCGGCCAAAGCCGAGTCCGCAGCCGACTACCCCAGCAAGCCGATCCAGATTGTTTTTCCGTGGTCGCCCGGCAGCGACGAGTTGCTGCGCGTGCTGGCCGCTGAACTCAGCACACGCTTCAAGCAGCCGGTGATTCTTGACTTCAGGCCTGGTGCCGCAACCAGCATAGGTGCGGCGCATGTGGCCAAGGCGCCTGCCGACGGCTACACGCTGCTGTACGGCAGCAGCACCACCTTTGCCATCAACCCCAGCGCCTACGCAAAGTTGCCCTACGACCCCGCGCGCGACTTCGCGCCCATCTCGCGGCTGACCTCGTCACCGTTTTTTGTGTTCTCCAGCCCCAGGCTGAATGTGAACTCGCTGGGCGAGCTGCTCGCACTGGCCAAAAAACGCCCTGGCGAAATCAGCTACGCGACGCCGGGCATAGGCTCGGTACCGCACCTGTCGATTGAACGCCTGGCGCAACAGGCCGGCGTCAAGCTGATCCACGTGCCGTACAAGGGCAATGGCCAGCTGATGACCGATGTGGCCGGTGGGCATGTCGATTTTTCATTCAGCATTCACGCCTACCCCTTCATCCAGGACCAGCGTGTCAAGGGTCTGGCCTTCACCGGCGCGCAGCGTTCACCTGCGCTGCCGGACCTGCCCACGGTGTCGGAGGCCGGCATTGGCAACTACACCTCGTCCGTCTGGTTCGGTCTGGTTGCACCGGCAGGTACACCGCCTGCGATTGTCAAAAAACTCAACGAGGCCGTGCGCGATGTGCTGGCGCAACCGGCCTTCAAGGCCAAATTTTCGGGGCAGGGCATAGACCTGTCGCCCAGTACGCCTGAAGAGTTCGCCGCGCAGATCCGCAATGAAATTCCGCAATGGCGTGACGCCGTCCGGCTGGCCGGCGTCACGCCCGTGAACTGATTTTTTTACCAACCCGAAAGGACATTTATGACTGAGAAAACCTTCCCCACCATTCGCCTGTCGCCCAACGGCCCGGTGTTCGACCTGCCGATTTATGTGGCGCAGGAAGAAGGCATCTTCGAGAAGTACGGCCTCAAGGTGCAGTTCGTCGAAAAATACAATGGCCATGAAAGCCACGCCGCCATTGACCCCTTCGAGCGCCGCAAGGAAAGCCTCTACGAAGACGGCACGGCAGATGCCTACAACCTTTGCGAATGGGCAGGGCTGGACCGCTCGGAGAACAGCACGCGCGGCAGCCGTGTGCATGCCTTGCGCCCTGCGGTAGCGGCCCAGGCCATCCTGTCGTTTGACAGCGAGATCCAGGAAGTACGTGACCTGGCCGGCGTGCCGGTTGGCATCAATGAACGCACCGGCTCACACTACACGACACTGCAGATTCTGGGCGGCTCACTGCCGCGTGAAGACGTGGTGCTGGCACATCGCGGCGCGCCGCAGGAGCGCTATGACGAGCTGAAGTCGGGCAAGCTGCGCGCTGCGGCCCTGATGGAGCCCTACATCAGCCTGGCGCTGAAAGAAGGCGCGCACATTGTGAGTGTGGTGTTTTACCGTGGTGCTGAAGTCATCTCACCGGATGTGGACGATGACCTGCGCACCGCCTACCGCAGTGCGCTCAATGAAGCGGCAGACCTGCTGCAGCGCGATTTCGGCAAGTACAAACACCACCTGACGGAGCAGGTCAAAGGCCAGCTCGAGCCGCATGAGCTGCATCACCACTTTGTGCATTACGCGCGCAGCCGCGAGTTTGATGAAAGCCGCTTCGCCTTCACCTACCAGTGGATGAAGTCCTGGAACCTGACACCCGGTGACAAGGCCTTCAACCAGCTGGCGATCTAGCGGCTGGCGCTGTTGACAGGCCCTAGGCCGTCACTGCGCGAAAGCTGTGCGCACTGGCCAGCGGCCAGTACTGCTTGAAGACGTTGTTCTGCTGGTCCAGCGGGCCCAGCAAGGCGCCGGGTTCGACCTGCATGATGAGGTTGCTGAGCAGGCGCACTTCGGTATCGGTCAGGCGGCGCACGATGTGGTGTGCGTTGACCTCCTGCGGGTGCTGCAGGCCGGC
>JAZKCB010000063.1:0-4269 GCA_040388335.1 Pseudomonadota bacterium
GTGGCGAGTGCGGGCATGGCCAGTTCGACATAGGGCAGATTGACACTGCCATCCGGGTTGAAACCGAAAATCGCCGGTCTGATGGTTCCGGTGGTTTTCTGGACGATGGTTCCACAGCAATTGGACGCGAGGGCGAATTGGCTGGCATTGGGACCCCCGAGGGTATAGCCGGTTAAGGTGACGGTCTTGTTCGTTCCTGCGGTCGCGTTGTCGAACGTGGCGGTGGCGCCGGGGCCGGCAATCAGGCTCACGCCGGCTGGGTTGCCTTTCAGTGTGGTGAGGACCGCCGCGATGGTACCGTCGAAGTTCTTGATGACTTCGGGAAAGACCAGCATGCGTTGCGTCAGTGTTGCACCCGCGGTCAGTGTGAATTTGGTCGAGTAGTCCGTTGGCGTGGTGTAGGAAACCGGGTTGTAGGTGATGGTCACCGGCGCATTGGTGACGGCAGCCATGGGGGCGAGTGACCCGAAGATCACCGTGCCACCCGCGACACCGGGGCCTGTGCCGTCCGTGTCCGCACTGATGGTCAGGCCACGGGGCAAGCCCAGGCTGCGGGTGGTGTCCAGCGTGCCGTTGGTCACCGTGATTTTGCTGCTGATGTTGACATCGTTGGCGGCACACATCATGAGGTTGCCATCGGTGGTGGTGACGGCGGCATTCAGGTTGACGTTGCGTCCGGCGGCCAGCAGGATGCTTCCGTTGGTGGTCGTCAGGGCGGCGTTCACGTTGATATCGCGTCCGCAGCAGACTGAAAAGTTTCCGTTGGTGGCCGTCACGGCCGCATTGATGTTGGTGTCCCGGTCGGCCGTCAGTGTGAGGGTCGTCGGGGCGCCAGCGGCTGTCCAGGTGATCGCATCGTTGACAAAAATATCACCATTACCGGTGCCGGCTGCCGTGGTGATGTTGATGCTGTTGTTCACCAACTGCGCCGAGAGCGTGACACCAGAGATGTTGCCGCCTGCGCCGATGATGAAGTCCTGGGGATCGATCAGCCACGTGCCCATCAGGCCCTGAGGCGCGGCGGTGGTGACGCGTACGTCGTCGCGGATGCTGACGCGCGCCGCCGAGGTTTCAATAAAACCGCCGTTGCCGCCGTTCGGCGCGCTGGCGTCCAGCGTGCCGCCGACGTTCATGGTGCCGCTCTGCATGTCGCCCAGGAGCAGGATGGTGCCGTTGCGGTTTCCAATCGTCTGCGCCTGGATCACGCCGGTGTTGTTGACCGCGGTTTGCAGCAGGTTGCCGGCCGCCTGGGCCGTCAGCAGCACGCGGCCACCATCGGCGCGAATCAGGCCGCCGTTTTCAACCAGCGCGTTGACAGCACCTTGAGCCACCGACACATTGAGCAGGCCGTCGCCGGCCACGTCCATGGTGACAGCGTTGCCGGCGGCAAGTACCACCGAACCCAGTCTGGCGGAAATGACGCCCTGGTTGCTGACGGTTTTGCCCATCAGTGCCACGTAACCGCCGTCGGCCGCGGTGATGTTGCCCTGGTTGACGACCGAGCCGCTTCCCGCGTCGGTGAAGGCATAGTCGCCTGCCATGAACCTGGCATCGCTGAGACTCATGGTGGACGCGACCAGCCCGCCGACGTTCACCGATGCGCCGCTGCCGAACAGGACGCCGTTCGGGTTGAGCAGAAAGACCCTGCCGTTGGCCGAGAGGTTGCCCATGATGCTGGACGGATCGGCGCCCAGCACCCGGTTCAGGGCCACCGACGTGCTGCCGGGTTGCACGAACTGCACCGACTGGCCGGCGGCAATGCCGAAGCTCTGCCAGTTGATCACCGCGTTGGCGGTGGACTGCGTGATGGTCGTGTTGGACGCGCCGCTGGTGATGCTGGCGCCGCCGGCAGCCACCACACCGCCTGTCGGCAAGGCATAGGCAGAGGCGCCCAGGCCGAGCATCAGGCAGGCTGACAGGGCCTTCATGGCGAAGCTCGCGGCGCCGGGGCGTCCCGTCGTGGATGAGGATTTTTTCTTGCCTGCGCCGCCGGCGTTTTCAGACACGGCGACGAAGGTGCCAGAGCTGTTGCTCCAGATGGATTGGTAAATGCGGTTCATGGGTGAGTCCTTGTGTGCTGTCGTGTTGGCGCAGAAGCTGGCAAATGTCAGAAATACTTGATGGCCTGGATCCAGAACCGGCCTGACTTGTCTGGGGCGGAGAGCGCCGGCTCGTTGCCGAGCTTGCGGGCGTAGTACGTCCTCACCAGGAAGTTGCCGGGTTCGCCCCAGCTGGCGCCCACGCCGTATGCACCCAGGTTTCTGTGGTTGTTCCCGGTGAACCAGGGGTTTTTGTGAATCGTGACACTGCCGGCATCGACGAAGCCGATCAGGTGAACCTGGCCTGGAACGCGGTCAGAAAGCTTGCCCAGCAGCAGCCGGGCTTCGAGGTTGACCAGGTAGCCTTCGTCGCCGGAGGCTTCACCCTGGGGATAGGCGCGCACACCGGTCATGCCCCCCAGGTCCATCTTCTCCGAGGAATCAAGATTTTTCGAGGCGACCTGCCCGCTGATGGATCCATACAGCGACACGAGGTTGGTGACTCGCTGCAGCCGCGTGGCGGTGAAGGCGAGCTTGTTGTAGGAACCGTTGGTTTTGGCGCTCGCCGCGTCGGCGGCCAGCGCCGACGGTGTTTGGATGTTGAGGTTGCCGATGGACCAGGTCAGCGAATAAGCGCTGATTCCGCCGCCGCCCAGATTGTCGCGGTGGTCGCCATAAAGACTGGCCATCAACACGTCCGCTTTCCTGTCGGTGACCGACGGGGGGATGGTGCTGTCGATCCTGTCCTGGAAAGTCCGGGCTTCGTACGTGAGTTGGGTGTACAGATTGGTATTGCGCGAACGGATCAGCGGACGGATGGCGTAGACGCTGGCAATCTCTGCCGTGCCGTTGGCCTGCAGGGACTCGAATTCCTCGCCCAGTTCATACTCCAGCCGGCTGTAAGCGACGCCCACGGTTGTTTTGCCGAATGGCACCTGATAAGACGCACGACCGTAGTTGAGCCCCGAGCCGGAAGTGACGGCGCGCACGCTGGCCTGGTCGCCCAGCCCCAGCGGATTGTTGAGGTTGACGGTCGCCCCGGCGCGGTATTCGCCGGTATAGCGGTTACCGGCGTTGTCGGCATCGATGCTGCCGCTCACGCTTTTGCCCGGTGTGACGTCAACGATGAGGTCGGAGGTACCTGGTGTGGCGCCCGGGACTAGCGTCGATTTGACATTCACGCCCGGCGTGTCCGAGAGCAGCAACAGGCGGCTCTCCAGCGGATCATTGGTGATGGGGTCGCCACTGTTCAGGCCGTCAAGCAGTCGATGGGCCTGATTGTCGGAAAGCGTGCTCTGGTTGCGCAGGATGATCTTGCCGTATTGACCTTCGCTGACCTCGATGGTGACGGTGTTGTCCGTTATTTGCTGCGCGGGCAGGTAGGCCCGGGCCACGAAATAACCGTTTTTTGCATAGTGCGTCGTGATCTTCGACGCCATCGCACGCAGATCGGTGAGTGTCAGCTCGGTTCCCGGGGTGAAGCCGGTGATCGCGATCAGCTCCGCTTCGGTATAGGCTTTGGCACCTGTGACGCGCAGGTTGCGGACCAGGATTTTTGCCTCATCGGCTGTTGGCCCGACGGGCGCGCTTCCCCGCTCGATGCGGATTTCCGGAGGCGCTTTTTGCGGCACCGGGGCCGCAGGAATCTGCTGCATCTGGCTGCCCGCTGTGGGCGGCTGTTGGGCCAGAAGGCTTTGGCTGACCACGAGGAGCGCAAACGGCACCAGGCTTTTGTTCAGAGGAAAACGCCAGGAACCGGAGCCCCGGGGAGAGGTGGACAAAGAGGTGTCGGTGGCCCGGTCGGGGCGGCGTGTCTGGTGCATGGTGCTTGGCCTTGTAGTACCAAATCATCATGAGCGTCCATTTTGTTAAAAAATGTAGGCGGGCAGGCCGGAAAACTGTAAGAAGTTATTAATTTGATAAATAACAACAAATCATGAAGTAGTTATTAATATTTATATTTTGTAATATGACATGTGGACCAAGGACCTTAGGCGGCAGTCAGGCCCGGTCCAGGCCGGCGGCCAGAGGGACCCGGTGCTTATCCGTTGAAGTGTGCGCCTGGGGCGGACGGGAGAAACCCGCTGCATGCAGCGGGAGCAGCCACCCGCGCAGACTTTTCTGCCTGCACCGCCGGCAATACCTGCCGTTCAGGCCGGCGTGTAGGCCAGGCGCACGTAGATCGGTGCGTAGGCCTCGGCCTGGGTCACGTCGATCAGGCCTTCCTTGG